>JACDHR010000109.1 GCA_013820915.1 Gemmatimonadota bacterium | reverse complement strand
GGACGGCGGGCGTGGCGACCACGTCAACGGCGGGCGTGGCGACCACGTCAACGGCGGGCGTGGCGACCACGTCAACGGCGGGCGTGGCGACCACGTCAACGGCGGGCAACACGGCGATGCGGACGGCGGGCAACCACGGGGGGTTGCCCCTACCGGGTCGTCGTTGCCGGATGTGGTGCAACGGTTCAAATCGTTGACGACGAAACGGTACATCGACGGGGTCCGACAACATGGCTGGCCGCCGTTCCCCGGCCGGTTGTGGCAACGCAATTATTACGAACGCATCATCCGGGACGACGCGGCCCTGCACCGGGTCCGTGCGTACATCGAAACCAATCCCCAGCGGTGGCCGACCGACGCGGAGAACCCCCGCCCCCGCGGAGGACGCGTATGATCGCCGACCTCAAGCCCTATCCCGAAATGAAGAACTCCGGCGTGCCGTGGCTGGGGGAGGTGCCGGAGCATTGGGAAGTCTTGCCAAACCGTGCGGTCTTCACCGAGATCAAGGAGCGCGACCACCCGGGCGCGGACATGCTCTCGGTGACGATCACGAAGGGGGTGATCCGGCAGCTGGCGCTGCTCGAGGGCAGCTCGAAGAAGGACAGCTCGAATCAGGACAAGTCTGCCTACAAGCTTGTTCGCCCCGGTGACATTGCCTACAACAAGATGCGCGCCTGGCAAGGCGCGGTGGGCGTGTCCGGGGACAAAGGGATCGTGAGTCCCGCGTACGTAGTGCAGCGCCCGCGTGAAGACGCTGATCCGCGCTACCTGCACTACCTGTTGCGAACTCCGGGATTCGCGAAAGAGGCTGAGCGGTGGTCCTACGGCATCACATCGGATATGTGGAGCCTGCGGCCCGAGCACTTCAAGATGATCTACTCGTGTCTCCCGCCCCTCCCCGAACAAGCCGCCATCGTGCGGTTTCTCGACCACGCAGACCGGCGGATCCGGCGCTACATCGGCGCCAAGCAGAAGCTGATCAAGCTGCTGGAGGAGCAGAAGCAGGCCATCATCCACCGCGCCGTCACCCGCGGCCTCGACCCCGACGTTCGCCTCAAGCCCTCCGGCGTGGAGTGGATGGGGGAGGTGCCGGAGCATTGGGAGGTACGCAGAGCAAAGCACTTGTTTCGCGAGGTGGATCATCGGTCCACGACTGGGATCGAGGTGCTGCTGTCGCTGCGTATGCACAAAGGACTCGTACCTCACAATGAGGTATCAACGCTACCCATCACAGCTCAAGCGTTGGTCGGCTTCAAGAAAGTCGGCCCCGGGCAGATTGTGATGAACCGGATGCGTGCTGCAATCGGTATGTTCGGTATTGCAAATCGATCGGGACTTGTTAGCCCGGATTATGCGGTTCTTGAGAAGATCACAACCGTAGATGTTACGTACTTCTTACGGTTATTCAAGACACCGGCCGCTGGCACTGTCTTTCGCGTCGAGTCCAAAGGTCTTGGCACTGGGTCCTCTGGCTTCATGCGGCTCTACACGGATCGCTTCGGGATGATCAAACTGCCCGTACCGCCTCAAGAAGAACAGAGGCGTATCGTTCAGGGCATCGCAGAAAGCACGCAGGCGATTGAGCGTACCGAGGAGCGCGTAAATCGCGAAATCGCCCTCCTCCGTGAATACCGCACCCGCCTGATCGCCGACGTGGTCACCGGCAAGCTCGACGTGCGCGAGGCAGCGGCACGGCTGCCGGACGAAGCCGACGCGCCCGAGCCGCTCGACGAAGCCGATGCCGACACCGATGCCAAAGACGCGACGGCCGACGATCTCGACGCCACACCCGAGGAGACCGAGGGATGACCACCGACACCAGCGAGCGCGGCCTGGAGCGCCTGATCTGCACAGCGCTGACCGGCCACGCCTGCGATCCCGGCGCGGCGGCGGCCGGTGAAGTGCACGAGCGGCCGGCCGTCTACGGCGCCGGGTGGAACGGCGGCGCACCCGAGGACTACGACCGCGAGTACTGCGTGGACCTGGCGCAGCTTCAGGCGTTTCTTCAGGCGACACAGCCAAAGGTGGCCGAGGCGCTCGCGCTTGGCGAGGACTGGCCGACGCGCCGCAAGTTTCTCGCGCGGCTGCAGGGCGAGATCACCAGGCGCGGCACCATCGACGTGCTGCGCCACGGGCTCAAGCACGGGCCGCACCACCTCGACCTCTTCTACGGCACGCCCTCGCCGGGCAACGCGAAGGCCGCCGAGCGCTACGCCGCCAACCGCTTCAGCGTCACGCGCCAGCTCCGCTACAGCCGCGACGAGACACAGCGCGCGCTCGACGTCGGCCTGTTCATCAACGGGCTACCGGTGGCCACCTTCGAGCTGAAGAACAGCCTCACCAAGCAGACGGTGGAAGACGCCGTCCAGCAGTACCAGCGCGACCGCGACCCGCGCGAGAAGCTCTTCGAGTTCGGCCGCTGCGTGGCGCACTTCGCGGTGGACGAGCACGAGGTGCGCTTCTGCACGCACCTCAAGGGCAAGGGCTCGTGGTTCCTGCCCTTCAACCGGGGCTGGAACGACGGCGCGGGCAACCCGCCCAACCCCGACGGCCTTAAGACCGACTACCTCTGGAAGCGTATTCTCACGCGCCACGGCCTGACCGACATCCTGGAGAACTACGCCCAGGTCGTGGAGACCCGGGACGAAAAGACCGGCAGGAAGCGGGCGACGCAGATCTGGCCGCGCTACCACCAGCTCGACGTGGTGCGCCGGCTGCTGGCCGACGCCGCCGCGAATGGCGCGGGGCAGCGCTACCTGATCCAGCACTCGGCCGGCAGCGGCAAGTCGAACTCCATCGCCTGGCTCGCACACCAGCTCATCGGGCTGGAGCGGGACGACGCGCCGGTGTTCGACTCCATCATGGTCGTCACCGACCGCAAGATCCTCGACCAGCAGATCAGGGACACGATCAGGCAGTTCGCGCAGGTGGGCGCGACGGTGGGCCACGCCGAGCGCTCGGGCGACCTGCGGAAGTTCATCGAGAGCGGCAAGAAGATCATCATCACCACGGTGCAGAAGTTCCCCTTTATCCTGGACGAGATCGGTAACGAGCAGCGGGGCCGGCGCTTCGCCATCGTGATCGACGAGGCGCACTCGAGCCAGGGCGGCAAGACGTCGGCGGCGATGAGCGAGGCCCTGGGCGAGGATCCCGAAGACACCATCAACGACGAACTCGAACGGCGCATGCAGGCGAAGAAGCTGCTGCCCAACGCCAGCTACTTCGCCTTCACCGCCACGCCCAAGAACAAGACGCTGGAGATCTTCGGCGGGCCTCGGCCGGGGCCGGACGGGACAGTGCGGCACGTGCCCTTCCACAGCTACACCATGAAGCAGGCCATTCAGGAGGGGTTCATCCTGGATGTGCTCGAGCACTACACGCCGGTGGCCAGCTACTACAGGCTGACCAGGACAGTGGAGGCCGACCCCGAGTTCGACACCAAGCGGGCGAAGAAGAAGCTGCGCCGCTTCGTGGAGAGCCACGACCACGCAATCCGGCTCAAGGCCGAGATAATGGTGGACCACTTCCACGAGCAGGTGCTGGCGCTGAACAAGATCGGTGGGGAGGCGCGGGCGATGGTGGTGACCAGCGGCATCGAGCGCGCGATCCAGTACTTCCACCAGGTTCGCGACTATCTGGCCGAGCGCAAGAGCCCGTACCGCCCCATCGTCGCCTTCTCCGGCGAGCACGAGTACGGCGGCGCGAAAGTCACCGAAGCCTCGCTCAACGGGTTCCCGTCCAGCCAGATCGCCGACCGGATACAGGAGGATCCGTACCGCTTCCTGATCTGCGCGGACAAGTTCCAGACCGGCTACGACGAGCCGCTGCTGCACACGATGTACGTGGACAAGCCCCTCTCGGGGATCAAGGCCGTGCAGACGCTCTCACGCCTGAACCGCGCCCACCCGCGGAAGCACGATGTCTTCGTGCTCGACTTCATCAACGACACGGACACCATCGAGCTGGCCTTCTCGGATTACTACCGCACCACGATCCTGAGCGAGGAGACCGACCCGAACAAGCTGCACGACTTGAAGGCGGCGCTGGACGGCCATCAGGTCTACGCCGGCGCGGAGATCGACGCTCTCGTGGAGCGCTACCTCGGCGGGGCCGATCGGGATCGGCTCGACCCGATCCTCGATGCCTGCGTCGCCGTCTACAAGGAGCAGCTCGACGAAGATGCGCAGGTGGACTTCAAGGGAAAGGCCAAGGCGTTCACGCGCACCTACGGCTTCCTGGCCGCGGTGCTTCCGTACACGAACGCGCAGTGGGAGAAGCTCTCCATTTTCCTGAACTTCCTCATCCCCAGGCTCCCCGCGCCCCGGGAGGACGACCTGTCGCAGGGCATTCTCGAAGCCATCGACATGGACAGCTATCGGGTGGAGAAGCAGGCCGCCGTGAAGGTCCAGCTTCCGGATGCGGACGCCGAAATCGAGCCGGTGCCGACGACCGGCGGCGGTGGCAAGCCCGAGCCGGAGATCGACCGCCTCTCCAACATCCTGAAGACCTTCAATGACCAGTTCGGTAACATCTCCTGGAGCGACGCCGACCGGGTGCACAAGCTCATCACCGAGGACATTCCGAACCGCGTCGCGGCCGACAACGCCTATCGGAACGCGAAGCGGAACTCCGACAAGCAGAACGCCCGCATCGAGCACGACAAGGCGCTGGGGCGCGTGATGACCGACGTGCTGCGGGACGACACGGAGCTGTTCAAGCAGTTCATGGATAACGAGTCGTTCAAGCGGTGGATGACGGACACGGTGTTCGGGCTGACGTACGAGACGGCGCCGGCGGAAGGCCTCACCAGCCGGTGAATCCGCACGCCCCTGTTGACGTAACAACCGAAGTTGATACATTCCGCACATGACTGACGCCACGCTTACCGACAGCGCGCAGATCGCCCGCTGGTTCCGCGCGCTCTCGGACGAGACGCGCGTGGAGATCGTGCGCCGGCTCGCCCGGGGCGAACAGTGCGTCTGCGACCTTCAGAGCGCGCTGGACGCCGCGCAGTCGCGGCTGTCGTTCCACCTGAAGACGCTGAAGACCGCCGGCCTCGTGGTGGACCGCCGCGAGGGGCGGTGGGTCTACTACTCGCTCGATCCTGACGCGCTGGATGCGATGGCCGCCGTTCTCCGGGAGGTCAGGCCTTCGGCAGGCGAGGCGCTGCGGGCGGATGGATGCTGCGAGTAGCTATTTTTGCCGCTTGCCATCAACAATCATTGATGGATTGTGCGCGGCGGCCTTTGAAACGATCTCTCCCAATGGAGGCTATGTGCGAATCGCCCTGATCTCCGACGTGCACGCGAACCTCCCCGCGCTGGAGGCCGTGGTGGATCACATCCACGCCCAGCCACAGCCGTTCCCCGTCTACCATGTGGGGGATCTGGTCGGGTACGCGCCGTGGCCGAACGAAACGGTCTCGTTGCTGCGAGAGATGCGGATCCCGGGGGTAGCCGGCAACTACGACTCGACGGTGGCGACGGACTACAAGCACTGCGGGTGCAAGTACGAGGACCCGCGCCAGGAGGAGCTGGCGCACCTCTCGTACGAGTGGACCCGCAAGCACGTCTCGCCGGAAACGCGGGCGTTCCTGGCCGCGCTGCCGTTCCGTATGGACCTGCGGGCGGGCGGCGGGCATGCTCCCGGCCCCACGGTGATCCTGACGCACGGGACGCCCACGCTGAATACGTTGTACTGGACGGAGGACCGGTCGGACTCGTTCTGCCTCAAGATGGCCGAGCAGGCGGGGGCGCGGCGCGGCGACGTGATCTGCTTCGGCCATACGCACAGGCCGTGGCATCGGGAGGTGGAGGGGATCCACTTCGTCAACACCGGCTCGGTGGGGCGCCCGAAGGACGGCGACTGGCGCGCCGGCTACGTGGTGCTCGATGTGAGCGGCGGCAGCGTGTCCGTGGAGTTCATCCGTGTGGAGTACGACGTGGAGCGCGCGATGGAGGGGGTCCGCGCGAGCGAGCTGCCGGACGACTTCGCCGAGTACCTGCGCACGGGCGGCACGCCGAAGCATGCCCCCGCGAACGCGGGATGAGAAGATGAAGATCCAGGCACGGCGCGCGATCGCGGAAGGGATCGGCACCTTCTTCCTCGTACTGATCGGACCCGGCGCCGTGATGGTGAACGCCCGCATGGAGGGCGTGATCGGCCATGCGGGGATCGCGCTCGCCTTCGCGTTCGTCGTGCTGGCGATGATCTACACGATCGGGCACATCTCCGGGGCGCACATCAACCCCGCGGTCACGATCGCGTTCTGGTCGGCGCGCCGGTTCCCGGGGCGGGAGGTACTCCCCTATGTGGTGGCACAGTGCGGCGGCGCCATCCTGGCGTCGGCGGTGCTGCTCTGGATCCTCGGGCCGGTGGGGCGCGTCGGCGCCACGGTGCCCGCGATCGCCGTGGCGCCGGCGTTTGCCGTGGAGTGGCTGCTCTCCTTCGTGCTGATGTTCGTGATCATGGCCGTGGCCACCGACGAGCGCGTGGCGGATGGCTTCGCCGGCCTCGCCGTGGGGCTTACGGTGGGGTTCGACGCCATGATGGGCGGCCCGCTGACCGGCGCCTCGATGAACCCGGCGCGCACGCTGGGACCGGCGGTGGCGGGCGGAATCTGGGAGGCGCACTGGATCTACTGGGTCGCCCCGGTCACCGCGATGATCGCGGCGGCGTTCGTTTACGAGTTCCTGCGCACCGCGAAAGTCCCGGAGGCGGTGCCTCGCGGTGTGGCGCTGGGAATCCAGGGCCCGATCGACCGTGAACACGACTGACCCGGTGCTCGGGGTGCCGCACAGCCGTACGACACCTGCCTCCCTCGCAGTACTGACGGCCGACGGCTACTTTTCCCGGATCGCTCTCGAACCCGATCCCGGAGGCAGCCATTGATCCGCTCTTCAACCGTACTCATCACCGGTGCTAGCGCGGGAATCGGTGAGTCCTGTGCCCGCGGCTTCGCCGCGGCGGTGCTCTGGTGCGCGACACGCCCGCCCCATGTGAATATCGACCAGATCGTTCTCAAGCCGACCGACCTGCACGGCGCGGCTTCCCAGCCGGCACTCTCGCACGCCTCTCGAAGTGAGAGGAGGGGCAGGCGGTTCCGCCTGCCCCTGCCATGAAATGCTATCCACCTGCCGTGCGGCCCTGCCTGTGAGCCTATCGCGACGTGCCGAACGCGTCGTGGATGGTGCCTTCGATCGCCGGGTCCACCGAGCCGCCGGTGTAGGCCGGAAGCCGCGCCACGTCCGCGGCCGACAGGTTCCGCACCCAGATATCCTGGCCGCGCTCCCGCAGATCCACCGCCTCAGTGGGGATCAGAACGTGCCGGTCTTCCTTCAGCTTGAACAGGTCATCGAGCACGTCGACGTTAAGATAGCGAATCTTCATCGCGGCCGGGTCCACCAGCAGGTCCGCGACCTTGCCGACCCGCTCGCCGTCCGCGCCGAAGACGTTCCACCCGCGCAGATCCGGGTCGCCCTTGGAGAGCTTGAAATCCTTGGCGTCGCGTAGCGGGATGATCCGGCTGCTGTCGGCGGCGCCGAGCGCCGCGATCTGCTCCGGATCGCCGTAGAAGCGCGGGTGCGCGCGCTCCATCTCCTCGAGCACCGCCCGTGTGATTGGGCGGTCCGCCTCATAGGCGGGGAGCGCCTTGAGCTGGTCGCGCCTCCACTGGCGCAGCACCAGCACGTCGTCGTTCATGTCCATCTGCTCGGCCGGGATCAGGACCTGCTTCTGGAACATCCCCAGGTTGACGGCGAGGAAGCGCACATTTCCGCGGCGCCGGTCCAGGAGCAGCTCGGCGACGGACCCGATCTTCTCCGTCTTGGCATCCAGCACATCCCGCCCGATGAAATCGCGCGTACGTAGCAGCTCGGCGCGCGGTGAGATCTCCTCCGGCATGGTACCCTCCCGTTAAGGTTTACTCCACGACATCATCCAGGTATCCGCTGCGCAAGCCCCGCACCACGCCCCGCCCGCCCCCGTTTCCGAGCCGCCCTACCTGCCGCCGGCCGCGCCGGGGATGACGAGCGTCTCACCGATACGCACGGTATCGCCGCTCATGCGGTTCGCGGCGCGGATCCGGTCCGGCGTCACCTCGTAGCGCCGCGCGATTCCCCACAGCGTCTCGCCCGCCGCCACCGTGTGGGTGCGTTCCGCACGTGCCGGCGCCGCGGGGGTGCCGCGCGGAGGTGGAGGAGTGGCGACGGCTGCATCCGCCGGGAGGCGCAGCACCTCGCCCGCGCGCAGGCGCTGGCTGTCCACCCCCGGGTTGACAGCGGCCAGCGCCATGGGGGTCACGCCGTAGCGCCGCGCGATCCCGAAGAACGTCTCTCCGCTCGCCACCCTGTGCTCGCGCCGCGTAGCCGGAGGGTTCGCGGCGGCTCTCGCCGGAGAAGCCGGTGCGTTAGCCGTTGCCGCAGCGCTGGGCGGTGCGGCAGCCGGTGCGATGGGCGCAGCGGTCGGAGTGGCCGGCGCGGCGTCGAGGACCACCGGATCCGTGCGCCGCTCGCGTGGCGCGGGCCGGCCGCTGCTCTGCACGGCGAAGGGGGCGCGGATCCGCTCCTCGATCGGGATCTGCGGCTCGGCGGCCGGCGTGGGCTCTACGACAACCTCTTCCACCGGTTCCGGAGCCGGCGCGGCGGGAGGCGGCTCTGCCGCGGCGCACCCGACGAGCAGAACCGCGAATGCGGCAGGAACTGTGATATGCAGCACGAACGTCTCCATTCCGGGGAGGTCCGGCTGTGCCGGACACGAGATTGGACGATACCAAATCTGACCACAGTGCCCGATCCGCACAATCCACCCCCGCCCGGAAACCCGGAATCCGGGGCGTGCTGGCGGCGTGGCGGCGGCACCGAGAGTTGCAGCGGCCCCAAATGCAATGCTACAATAGTCTTCGAACTGCCGCGGGCGAAATCGCAACCGCGCTTTCATACCGACTCGCCCGAACAGCGGTGCATGCCCGGGAAGCCGGATGCGAAACGAACCGAGAGAGATGGCATCGACGCGGGAAGCAGAACGAATGATCAGAACCGAACCCACACACGACCCGGGCGCACTCTCTCAGGCGGAGACGCTGCGCTATGCGCGCCATCTGATTCTCCCGGAGGTGGGCCCGGCGGGGCAGCGGCGGCTCAAGAGTTCGCGTGTGCTGATGGTCGGCGCGGGAGGGCTGGGCTCGCCAATCGGCCTCTACCTGGCCGCCGCCGGCGTTGGGACGGTGGGGATCGTGGACTTCGACATCGTCGACGCCACCAACCTCCAGCGCCAGCTCCTGCACGGCACCTCCGACGTGGGCCGCACGAAGCTGGACTCGGCGCAGGATCGACTGCTCGAGGTGAACCCGCACGTCCACATCGAGCCGCACCCGGTCCGTCTGACCTCGGAGAACGCGCTGGAGATCCTGCGCGATTACGATGTGGTGGTAGACGGGACGGACAACTTCCCGACGCGCTACCTGGTGAACGACGCGTGCGTGCTGCTGGGGAAGCCGAACGTATACGGCTCCATCTTCCGCTTCGAGGGGCAGAACTCCGTCTTCGGGGTGCCCGGCGGGCCCTGCTACCGGTGCCTCTTCGCGGAGCCACCCCCGCCGGGGCTGGTCCCCTCCTGCGCGGAGGGCGGCGTGCTGGGCGTGCTGCCGGGCATCGTCGGCACGATCCAGGCGATGGAGACGATCAAGCTGTTGCTGGGGATCGGCGATTCGCTGGCCGGCCGGCTGCTGATCTTCGATGCCCTGCGGATGCGTTTCCGCGAGGTGAAGCTGCGGCGCGACCCCGCATGCCCGGCCTGCGGAGACGACCCGCGGATCCGGGACCTGATCGATTACGACCGCTTCTGCGGCATTCCACAACCCAACGAGGAGACATCCATGGCGAACGAGATCCCGGAGATCACCCCGACCGAGCTCAAGCAGCGGCTGGACCGCGGCGATGACCTCACCATCATCGACGTACGGGAGCCGCACGAATGGGAGATCGGCAACCTGGAGGACCACGGCGCGCGGCTGATCCCGCTCGCCGAGCTGCCGGAGCGGGTGGACGAGATCGGCCCGGACGAGGAGATCGTGCTGCAGTGCCGCTCCGGCGGGCGGAGCGCCCGCGCGCTTGAGCTGCTGCGCGAACACGGATACTCCAACCTCCTCAACCTCAAGGGCGGCATCCTGGCCTGGTCCGACGAGGTCGATCCCTCCATCCCCAAGTATTAGCCGCGCCGCCGGCCAGCTCCGCCCGCCAGCTCCGCCCGCCAGCTCCGCCGGCCTCTGCCGCCGCGCGGGGAGTTTGTCGGCACGAATTGTGAAAGTAGGCCTGAGCAAAAGGTTGCTTTCGGCCGGCTACTCCTCCTGCGAACGGATGAACAATGCGTGCTCTACTTGGCATAGCGATACTATTGATCGTGATCTGGGCCGTGGCCCGGATCGTGGGTTTTGTTGCGGGCGCGATGCTCAACCTGCTCTGGATCGTTGCGCTGGTGCTACTTGTGATCTGGCTGGTCGGGTTTATCACCGGGCGGAACCGGGTCTAGCGGGGAGCCGCCGTCGTTATGCGATGAACGCAGGGTAGCACCGGAAGAACCGGGCATTCCCGCTCTCCGGCCGGCTGCGTGAGCGCCTTCCCGGAAGCGGCCCGGGTGGGGCTCCCGCGTGATTCGTTGTCCGTATGTACCCGGGATTTCCCCGGAAGAAGCATTTGCCTGTCGCGGATGGGAAGGCCGGATGATTGCCTTTATTCCCGGGCAGCGCGGTTACACTCCACGAGATAATGAATCTACT
>JACDHR010000443.1 GCA_013820915.1 Gemmatimonadota bacterium | reverse complement strand
GGTGGACGTTCCACCGCCGGGATTATCGAGAACGACTCCCTCCGGAAGATTCCCTCGGACAAGCTGAGCAAAGCTATCAAAATCCACGAACACTCTTCCTTCTCACGATTGCGGTTGCCGAAGAGGCCGAACGCCACAGGGAAAAATGTGTCAACGGCGCTTGCAACAGACTTGCCTCTCGGTCGAAAACATGGAGCGCCCTCCGTCCACTTCACCCCTCGTCAGTCCGAGCCCCAGGGTTACTCCTTAATGCCGAGGAGACCTGTGAGTGTACCACCGACATACCCGAGCGTGGTGATCGTTATCGGCGGGTCGGTGGTTCCACACAAGAGCCTATGTAACCTTGGAGTCGGTGCGTTCCAGCCGAAAATAACCCCACATCATGCCGGCTCCGCGGCCTCTTTGGGGCGTGCGCCCGACCGGCCGGCCGGCTTTGCCCTTCCTGAGTCGGGTTTGGTAGCAACTCTGGTCTCTGCCTTCTTGCGGTGGCGAATCCGCTTCTTTGGTGTGGTCATCTTGCGCTTCTCCCGCATATACCAGTTGCACACGGATTTTGCCAGGCGCTCACCCAGGCGAGCTGTCGCCTCGGCCTCGGCTCGAAAATCCAAGACGTCCGGAGGTGCGGCTCCAGGATGCGACTTCACCATCGCATGGACCATTCGATTTCGGCGGCCTCTCCAGTCGTCAACCGCACTTTGAAGGTCAGCAAAATGACCGTCGCTGATGGCATCGGTCACGGAGCGCCGCCAGTTCCGGATCAAATTGGCGAAGCTCTCTCGCTCGAGCTTCGCATCCGGTTGGGCGACTCCCGTCAACACGAGATATGAGCTGAGCCGATCCGAGATGATGCTCTCCTCGATCGTGATAGCCTCAAGGTGGTACCCGTGCGCAATCGCACCCTTGATTCGACCCCAAGCCTCGCGGTAGCTGAGGTGCTTGGCGACATTGCCGTCAGAACCGACTGGATTCTTTCGAGGCATAGTAGATTGATATCGGCTTCCAAACTGCTGCTGATCCGACCACGAAGAGCTCCCCCTGGGCCGGTCTAACGCAACAGCTCAGGGGCGCAGGGCGATGCGGAAGCTAAAGAACGGCACGGACTTGAACCTACCACCACACTCGAAAATATGGATGGCCCTGCGTCCCCTGCAGCGACTCGTCAGACCGGCAAGTATCTGCAAGACAACAAGTTACGTCGCACTGCCCTCAAGTTCCTTCAGGGTGGTACCGTTCTGTGTGCGCCACGCGATGAGCCCGTTGGCGGAACCACCGTGGATCACTACTGCCGCCGCACTTGGGCTGGAAAACTGTACGTCCTTGGTGAAGACGAGCGCAGATCCATTCGGCTGCAAGGTGCCCTCCTTCAACAGCTTCTCGCGCAACGCACCGAGGTACGGATACTTCTCGACCGATGCGCGAAGAGTCGGGACGGCTTGCGAGCCCGTGAAGACAACAAAACCATCCGGCGTGCGCTCACCAGTGGCACGCAATCCCTTGATCTCACAATACAGCAGCACACTCTTCTGCCCTGGAGTTTTCGGCTGCACCACCGGCGTGAGAATGTCTGAGCCGAGCACCGGAAGGAGTTGATGTACCTTGGTCAAGAAGACCTCCATATCCTCGCGATCGGATTCCGGCAGCTTGGCTCCGCTGGCTTGAGCGTTGGTGAGCTTCGTCCGTCCTGCGAACTGGGCATGGCCGATCAGCCGACCTTCCAAATAGCGGATGTGCGACTTGGTGAGGTTTTCATCTTTGCTCACAAACGCGGTGGCCTGCACCCAGAAATCAAGCGACTTGTGGATCTTGAGGCGGTCGCGGAGAACTTCGGCTTCGCCAACGTATGCGTGCGGCTCACCGGACAATGCATCAGCACCGGTGAGGATGTAGACGCCTGACTGTGCGAGTTCATCGCGGGCAAGGAACTCGTCAAACTCGGTTCGAGGTGCGGCAACAGCCTTGCCGCTCCAGTTGGAGATCTCGGCCGTGCGCAGGCGCTTGGGATCGCCGTGAATGAGGAAGAGCTTGATCGTCGCAGATGCCATGTGCAGAAGATACGGAGGAGATCAAGCGAAGAAAAGAGCATGGCGTCGGACTTGTCATTTACCGGGGATTCGCTGAATGAGCGGTCGAAACCGCGACCCGCGCGCCTGCCTTCGAGAAGGTACGGTTCCATCTCACCTTCCCCTTGAACGGCACGATAGATCGTCGGGCGGCGGATGCCGACCACGCGCGGGATCACCGTGCACCGCATTGAGGCGGAGGGCGCGGCGCTCGCGTGCTGCGCTACCTGTGGATTAAGAGGTGAGCGCTCAGGACGCGCGCAGCAGGGCCTCCTCGATTGCGTGGGGGAGGTCCACCTCCGCGAAGTACTCCGCGGGATACAGGCAATCCTCGCCGGATTCGTCAATCACCCGCACGAGCCCGTGAGCGGCTGCATCCGCATCAGGCACGACGCGATATAGCTTGCGCGGCTCCAGCGAAGCAAGATAGCCGTCGTTGCGCAGGCAGATGGCGAAGCGAATCTCCAGGGTCTCGCTCGTGCTCATGTGCGTCCAGCCGAGTAAGAGCGCCTATCAGAACTCGATCAGCAGGGCCATCGCGAAGTCGGGATGCACCGGTTTCCCTCGGAGATTCAACCAGTTGACGCTCTACTCCGAATTCGCCACGGGGTTTTGATAGGCGCTCTAAGCGCTTGATCTTGAACGCCTTCCTGCCGGTTCCGTTCGTGGGCGTTGTGGACCGGAGCCATCCGCGATAGAGGGCTACGCGGCCGCACTCCCTGGCGTCTCCACCCGACGCGGCGGCAAGGAAACCACCTCCCAGCCGTTCCGCTCCAACTCCTCCTGGTGCTCGCGTAGATCACGCGCCAATGCTTCGAGGTCGAAGTCGAACCGTGCGGCGTACTCCTCGCGCGCACGGCGTACCTCTTCAACGATCGGGTCCTTCCACATAGCTCCCTCCGCTCAGTTCCTCCGGTGTGCACAGGACCGGCGGCACATACCCCGCAGCGCGGCAAATTGCTTCCACCAGCTCGGCCGGGGGGAGTTCCTCACCCATGAGGAGGTGGGCGCGCGCCTGGCGCGTCGGTTCCAATCCTGATTGCCTCAGGGAGGGGAGCGCTGCCGATCCTGCCGTAGCCCTGAAGTCGAGGCTTGGCAGGAGAGAGTTCCCCCTCTCCCAGAATGGGGAGAGGGGGTGAGGGCCTGTGAGGGCCCCTACCGCATCGCCCCCGTCGGCGCAGCGGGCGCGTCGAGCGTCACAATCTCGACCGGGTAGGGGAGCGCCCGCAGCCCCTCCTCCACCACCGAGCGGTCACCGACCACGACGATGGCGAAGCGCTCGGGCGTCAGGTACTGCCGCGCGACGCGTTCGACGTCGGCGTGCGTGACAGCCGCCACCCGCTGGGTGTAGCTGTCCAGGTAGTCCGGCGGCAGGTCGTAGA
>JACDHR010000108.1 GCA_013820915.1 Gemmatimonadota bacterium | reverse complement strand
CCAGATGCCGGGGATGAGTCGGTGGCGTACGCGCGCCGCGTACGCCGCATAGCCCGGCAGTTCGCGCCGCAGGAAGCGTTCCTCCAGCCGGAGCCGTAGCACCATCAGGGCAAATGGCACCACCGCGTTCTTCAGCGGCGTTGAAAACTCGGGGCACTTCCAGCCGGCGTTGCCGCTACGTGACCCAGACGAATCGAGGGGGGCTCGAGCTGTGCGCCCACAGCGCGTCCAGCCGGAGCTGCTGGAAGGTGGCTCGGGTCACTTTCAGGATCACGCGCCCGCCTGTGCGGACGAGCTTTCCGGCGAAATCGACCAGCGTGCGGCGTACGCGCGTAGCGTAGGCCGTGACCGGTACCACCGGCGCCGCCACATCCTCCTTGAAGCTCTCGAAGAGGAAGAACGCGAGCAGCATCGTGTGGTAGAACGCGGAGTTCGCGCTGAAGCTCTGGAACGGCAACGTCTCGCTCGCGAAGTCCTTCAACGCCCGAAACACCGGTTCGTCGGCTCCCCTCTGGTGATAGAGCTCGAGGATCCGCTGCGGTTCCACCCAGTCGCCGTGGCCCGCCGCTTTCAGCAGTGCGTCGATCCGCTCTCCGCGACCCAGGTTGGTGACGAGCACCGTATCCGGACGCGCAAACTCCAGGAGCCGCTGCTCGTCCTCGTACACAGGCCGGGTATAGAGGAAGCGACGCAGCTGCTTCCAGTTTCCGAGAGCGATGGCCAAACTCGAGGTACTGCCACTCCTGCCGCTGGTTCCGATAGCTCCCCCAGAGGGAGGTGTCGCCCTGGCGGGCAACCTCCACGACGGCCGCGCTGAGGCGACCGCCGACCACGTAGCCGATCCCCAGCTCCTCGAAGAGAGCTAAGAGAGCCTGGTCGAAGAAGCCGCTGTCCATGCGCACCACGATCGGCACCCCGGCGCGGTAGTGCTTGCGGATCCGAGGGACAAGGCGGCGCACCGCATTCGCCACGCTCTCATCCGCGCTGCTGTGCTTCTTCCCGCCCCGGAAGACGGTATCGATGAGGTAGCGCTCCCAGGTGATCTGTAGGGGCGCGAATCCGCACACATTCTTGTACGTCGGCTCCACCCCGTGGCGCTTCTTCGTCTCGTCGTTGTCCATCACCATCGCGTCGATGCCGAGCACGATCACCTTCGGCCGGGTCTGCTGGAGCCTCCAGAGGAAGAGCTGCTGCAGGACCCGGCGAAAGCCCCAGTTCTGCGGTCCGCGGAAGGCCCCGAAGAAGCGCTTCATGGTGTGCGAGGAGGCCAGGCGCTCCGGTACGGTTTCGATCGCGCCGGCGTAGCCCGCGTCCTTCTTCAGCGCGTCGAAGTCGACCAGGTGCCGGCTCGTGCCGTCGAAGAAGAAGCAGAGCGCCTGCTGGAACAACTCCGCGGCCGGCAGTCCCTTCGCGTTCTTGCGAACCGAGCCGAACACCCGCCCCAGTTCGGGGAGAATCCCGACGCCTCGCAGGTAGCGGGAGAAGAGGGCGAGGCCCGCGCGACCCGTCAGCCGATCCTTCGTCTGTCCAAGCCGATGAATGACTGCATTGCCCGAGGAGCGATCCTTCGACATATTCATCCCTCACCCTTTGGGTTAAGTGCGGCACAAGCCGCTTGCTGACTGCATTTGGCGATGCTTCAGCAACTTAGCCCAAAGGGTTTTCTCTTACTATACTTCCGAATCGCTCATCTCAGGTCACTGTTGTAGCAGTGCCGATCACCTCCGGTTCTTTTGGAGAAGACAAACACATGAGCATGATCCACAGGGCAGTACATCGAGTCCCTCTCTGGTTAGGGTCTGGCTTCCAAAGATTTTGCGGCATCGCACTTCCGCTCCTCGCGGGGTGTGCCGCCCTGGGGGGCTGCCAGGAGCCCACGGTGAGTTCAGCGGGTGGCGTGGAGATCCTCTGGAAGTACCCCGATCGTGCGGGAGCAATCAATGTTGTTCCGTACGCCGATGAGGAGGTTGCCATCTTCGCCACGGGTGGGGACACCCGGGTGGTGGCGCTGGATGCCCAGAGCGGAAAGAAGCGCTGGGAAGCACGCCTGGCGCTGCCTACGGAGTACCGCGGCCGGGGCTTCCCCCCGGGGCGGCTGGTAGGAAGTGGAGACGTGGTGGCCATCCCCGCCTGGGATCTGTACGGCCTGGACAAGAGGACGGGGCAGGTGCGCTGGAAGCTGGCTCCACCGGATGACTTCCCCCGCGCAGGAGTGATGCTGGGCGAAGACGGAGATCTGTACGCCACCGGTTTCCACCTCTACCGGGTGGATGCGGCTACGGGACAGGTGCGCTGGCGGGCCGATCTGGGTGAGCAGCCCTTTGCCCCGGTGGAGAAAGATGGCGTGGTCTACGTAGGCACGCGGGGCGAGATCCCGGGGAGCCGCGGCATTCTGGGTGCGGGACACGCGGTGGCGCTGAACGCCCAAACGGGAGCGGTACTCTGGAAGACGCCCATCCCCGCTCCGGAGGAGCCGGCCAACGGCGGGGTGATAGGTGCCGGGGCGCTCACCCCTGAGCTGTACGTGGTCTCCTCTCCGAACGGGAGAATCTACGCGCTGGACAGGAGAACCGGTCAGGTTCGCTGGGAAACAAAGGGCAGCGCATACTATGGAGCCGGTGTGGTGGTCATTGGGGATGTAGCGGTGACTGCGGGTGATGCGGGGTTCATCGAGGGCTTCGACTTAGCCACAGGAAAACAGCGGTGGAATGTGAAGACGGACGGCTCCATCTCGAATCCGCTCACCACGACTGGCAATGCGGTCCTGGTGGCGAACGGAATTCTCCGGGCGGTTACGGCCGAAGGCAAGCTCCTGTGGCAGCATCAGTCGGGGAAGTTCGTGCCGTACTCCACGGGAGCACGCGTCCACGGCGACAGAATCTATCTCGGGACCAACTACGGAGGGGGCGAGGGCTTCTACGCGTTGCGACTTCCCCGGTAATCTGGGCCGCGCGTTCCGAAGTGAGTCGGCTCACGAAGCTGGTTGTCCATGAACTTACGGAGGTTACGATGTCTCGATCACTGCTATGGATTGTACTGTTCGCTGCCGTGCCTGCTCCGCTGATTGCCCAGAACCCTTCGGGTTCGCTGCCTGGCGAAGTTTGGATGCGTGACGGCGCGCTGATCTCGCCTGACGCGCGGCTGCTCACCACCCCGAGAATTGCTGCCGATTCTATGGTCCAGGGGCTTTGTCACATCCGTGTCCCCGAGCTGCGGTTGGGGTGTGCAGAACCCGTTGGGGCGTAGAGTGGTGGCTCGGATCAGGCCGCCGGCAACCCCGCCACCATCCGCCAGGTGGCGAAGCGGTCCTGCAGGGTGGCGTGGTACTGGACAGCGGTGAGGAGGTGACGACGCGGGCGGAACAGGTTGGAGACTCTACCGAAGGCACAAAGGAACCGCTGGGCTGAAGAGGGCGATCGGAACCGCCCCATTCTGCGTTCCCGTATTCGAGTGGGTTGGTGGGCTTGTTCCACGCGATTGTTGCACCGCATTGCAGAGCGTACCTGCAGGTGCTCCACGCTGGCTAGCTCCGGCAGACGGCGAATCGCTGCAGCATAGCTGCCCAGCATGTCCGTGGTGATCCGCTCCGGCGCACCCCCTGCATGGCCAAGGAGCATGCGGAAGAACCGCTCGGCGGCATCTGTGTCTCGGTGCTCCTGAAGCAGAACATCAAGCGTGGTACCATTCTCATCGACAGCACGCCAGAGCCAGTGTTGCTTACCTGCGATGCGCACGGCCATCTCATCTAAATGCCAAGTCTTCCCCGGACGTGCCTCCCGCTTGCGCAACTCCAAAGTGTAGTAGGGACCGAACCGGGCTACCCAGCGGCGCACTGTCTCGTAGCTGACGTGGATGCCACGCTCGGCGAGCAGCTCCTCGACATTTCGGAAACGGAGTGGAAAGCGCAGGTAGAGCCAGACCGCGTGAGAGATGACCGCACCCGGGAAGTGGCACCCCGGTATGAGATGGACGAATCAGCCATGATGGGGCTCATGAACCAGCGGAGGTGAGCACCCAATCTGCACCCCAGAGCCATTTGTGACAAAGCCCGATCAGCTTATGAATCGGCTGTACATGTAACACGTCAATCATTTACCTATTGGCTTGGTCTGAGATACGTCTCAAACCATCCCACAATACGTTCCCAGTAATCCATCTGATTCGCCATCCGCCACATCCGGTACGTGTGGTTCTCCCCTTCGTAGCGCACGTACTCGACGACCCTGCCGAGACGCCGGAGTGCGGTGAACGTTTCCTCAGCCAGATACGCTGGCGTGTTGTCGTCGCTGCCACCATGCAGGAGCAGGAGCGGCGTCGTCACCCGATCGAGGAAGAAGTAGGGTGAGTTTTCGACATACCTGTCGCGCAGCTCCCAAGGCGTCCCGCCCATTCCTCCCTGCCCGCGCTCGCTCCAGGTTACCCTTGGTCGGCCGTCGGGTGTCATTCGTCCGTACATGCTGAACATGTTCCCCTGGCTGGCGCTTGCCACCGCAGCGCCAAACTGCCGGCTTTGCACCAGAACAGAAAGGACGCTATAGCCACCGTAGCTGTGTCCGAGCAGGCCCAGACGGGTTGAATCCGCTATGCCGAGTGCGATTGCCCGATCGACCGCCAGCTTTACGCCGTCGGCGATGTCCTCCATGGGAGAACCTACGCGCACGGGGACGTCCGGCATCAGCACCGCGTATCCGCGTGTGGCGAGCAGCTGAAGCTGCGGCTGGAAGTTGTGCAGGTATTCGGACTCGTCGCTGCCACCGTACACATGGACGATTAGCGGTACATGATCGCCTTCCCTGCGAGAGGGCGGGAGCAGGAGGCTCCCGCGACGGCGCTCACCGGTGGGCGCCGTCCACTCGATCAGGCGCGGCACGCCCAGCGTGTGACCATCGAGCTGTGGGTTCAGACTTGACAGCTTGCGGACGCGCCGCATGTCCGGTGTGGCGAGCCACAGGTCTGATGGCTGCCGGGCATTCGACCGCATGAGAACGACCGATTCCCCCGCGACGTCAGTCGTGAACGAGGAACCGAAGCTGCCGGGCTCCTCAAGCATCCGCTCGACGCGTCCACTCCTGATGTGGATGCGGTAGAACCCCTGATGGCCAGCCTCGCGATCAAGGGTGCGAACGATGATGTGTTGATTGCCGGAGATGGCCACTCGCTGGCGCCGATCAGCGAGCACATCAAGGATGGAGCGCTCCGGAACTGTGCCCACGGTGCGAACGCGACTGTCGGCAACGTCGAGCCTCCAAAGCGAGTCCCGATTCGCGAGCCAGATAGCGGTACCATCGGGGCTCCACAACGGTCCGTGATAGGGACGTGCCCAACCCGGCCGGGCATCGGCGACTCGCCTTGGCTCGCCGTGACGCGCGTCAGCGAGATACAGGCCGGCACCCTCGCTCTCCTGCGTGATGAAGGAAAGGATGGGAGTGCGAGGTGACCAGCTCACACCCTGTCCCCAATCCTGTCGTAGCGGACGCATGATCTCGCGCACAGCGCCACCCGAGATCGGAACGACAGCCAGCGCGGAATAGGGGTGGGCGGCGAGCGCGTCGATTCCGGCGAGATGCGTAAACGCCACCCACGCTCCGTCGGGTGAGACCTCCCACCACTGCGGCATCAACCCGGACGCCAGTCGGCGCACCTCGCCCGTCGCCATGTCGATCACCGCCAGGTCCCCGCCATATGCGCCCGGGAACCAGGTGGGAAGCCCCTCGACCCGCGCGGCTGCCGCAGTGTCCGGAGTCGCGCGGCCAAAGACGCGGGCCGTGGCCTCCTCCGCACCTGGAACCGGCTCGGGCGAGGTGCCGCGAGCGCGCAGGTCCTGCTCTTCCACGGTGGCGCCGAGCGGCAGCAGCTTGACCACGACAGCTCGGCCGTCCGGCGTCCAGCGGGGTGTCTCCCAGTTCCAGCTCGGCCGGGCCACATCGCCGGTGACTCGCCTGATCCGGCGTGTGTCCCGCTCCCAGATCCAGACGTGCACGTAGCCGTCGCGGTCGGAGTAGAAGGCCAGATGCCTGCCATCCGGTGACCACGATGGCCCCCAGGAGTTCAGTGTGTCAGGCGTGAGTTCCTGGGTTTCGCCGTCCGCGATCCTTGTGATGCGAACCTGGCTCTCAAAGGCCTCGCCGGGTAT
The DNA here is from genome assembly GCA_013820915.1 of Gemmatimonadota bacterium. GTDB lineage: Bacteria > Gemmatimonadota > Gemmatimonadetes > Longimicrobiales > Longimicrobiaceae > JACDHR01. The sequence goes on along the minus strand of JACDHR010000108.1, from coordinate 4,649 downwards.
GCCACGTTCGGCGAAGAAGTTCGTGAAGGTCGGAAAACGAAAGGACGTGCGAACGGTGTAGGCGATCAGCTGTCCATCGGCGGTGAGCTGGACCGGCATACGTGCGACAAACGTGCGGGTTTCAAGGGCAGCGGCCAAGGGCAGTGGCTCAGGCGTTGTCTGCGCTGAAACACTGCAAACGAAGAGCACCAGAAGTGCAGCGGTAAACGTCGTGGTTCTCGAGACTTCCATCGCTCCTAGCCCTCCGCGTCTCGCTATCGGCAAGGATTGGGTGCGAGCCCGCACCAAGCAAGCGTTCTGCATACGTGAAATCATAGTGCGGGATCGTCGCCTGCATTCTCAGGTTGGGCCGCAAACCCGTGGCTCGTAATTGCTGTGCTCATTGGACTCCCGGCTCCAGTGTGGCGTCCAGGCGTGCGCCGGCCAAATTGCACTTTGTTTCGCGTGCGACCACGTTCTGCCGGGTCCAGGTTCGGTAGCCCTCCGAATGAACTGTGACGTGGTACGTGCCTGGCCGCTCCCATGCCGCAGCTAAGGGGCCCTTGGTGACGCGCCCCCCGAGATCAACCGTCTCCGAATCCGCGTAGATACCCTCCCGCACGACAAGCGTGACCGGCTGCATCGGGGGCTTGCCTGTCCGGGCATCCCGCACGGTCACAGTCACCGCCGGCAATATCATGCCCGCGCAGGGCTCTGATCTCTTAGCGGAAGGATCGCAGGATGAACAGGAAAGCACAAACACGCCGAGCAAAACTGCTCGCAGGCGTTGACAGTCCATAGATGGAAGCTACACTGCGAATGAAACCGGCATAAAGAACCAGCAAGGAACAGGTCCAACGCACCAGTTAATCCGCGCAGGGCTGACGCCGAAGTTGGCAGACTGCTCTGTACCTCAACATACCAGCGAGCCGGAAAACATTCCTGGCTCTGCGCCGGCGTTCAGCGCATATGGCGAGCAACTACTCTGCATCTGAGAGCTCATTTTCGCGTCTCTGCCCCAGAGCAGAAGCCGGGGTCCTGCTCAGAAGCTCTGAATCGAAAGCCTGCTGCTCAAGGACGCGCTCAAGCTGTGCACGCAGCGCCTGAACTTCCCCTTGGAGAGCCGCTACTGAGGGATCCCGTGAACCTTGTGCGGGGAAAGCCTCTCGAAGCCGAATAATCGCCTCGACCAGCGGCTTGACTGCCAAGCGGATCGTCAGCCCCACGGCCGGAAGTCCGATTACGGCTGCCACAAACAACAGCTGGAGAAGTGTGAAAAGTTCGGCCGCGGTATCTGTATCCATTTCGACTCCTTGCTTCCGGTGAACAACCACGCTGCTCTGCAGGCACCCACTCTTCACTACGAGAGCAGAGCGACCAAAGTTGCGCAGAGACTCTCCGCCTACGGAGACCCTGCGCCGGTGGATCCTTTGCGCAGAGTAGACGGAGATCGAGGTGGAGGCAAGTTGCCAAAGGTTCCTCAGGAGAGATCAGTCATCGAACGCTTGGTGACTCTCTGCGGCCCAACGCCCGGCGGTCAGAGGTGCGGGGCCGCTGCACCGAACCTGGAAGTACGCCGAAAGGATGAGCGGCCCCGCATCCTCTGCACTGCCATTGTTAGACCGCGGGTTGGTAATGGCTGAGCCTAGAACGGCAGATCGTCGTCGGCCTCAGCTGCTTCCGGATCACTCCGGCGATTCTCCACCGCCTGAATGAACCGCAGGGAACTCACGACGTTGTTTACTATGAAAAGGCTCTCCTCATAGCTGAGCACCGGATTGTCGTGGGCTAGAGACCGTTCGTTCCTGACGGTGTTGAAAGCGTCAAGATTCGCGATCGTCGATTTGAGAATTCGCTCCGTCATCTGAGTTTCGATAACCCCTGCCGCTTTCATCGCCTTGATCAACTCTCCCATAAGGCTGTGAAGTGGCTTATCCCGCGGAACTGCGATGTCGTACTTTCCGGAGAACCGACGAAGGAATCTGGTCGCTAGCGTGTGAAGGCGATCCAAGGCGGCTTCGGGCTCATTCGCGTCCAGTGACGCGCGAATTGGTCTGAGAACGACTTCCAAGTCCGGATCGTCGAGTTGTTCTCCGAGTGTCGACAAGTCCTCTACCGGAGCACCTTGGAGCAGGCGCTCAGCGATGCGGCGGCATGATTGAATCAACGGCTGATCGTTCTCTCCCTCTTCCTCAGCCAGATCGATCATTTCGCTGAGAAGCCTTCCGACGACGTGATTTGGCTCTTCCTGCCAGAAGCCCCGGATCAGATTGGCCTTGGACCCGCTGCCATACATGTACTTCGAAGCGTAGATGTCACGGCCGATCGCATCGGCGACAAACTCTTGCAGGGTCCGGTTCGAAAAGTTCAGAACGTAGCCACCTTGCATCCGGAATAGCCGCTCCAGCCGCTGCTTCTCGAAGTACGTCAGATCGGCCATTGAGGATCGAGAAAGGTGGAGGGTCTCTCTGAGGCATTAGCGGTCTAACGCTCCTAAGTTCAGCGGCAAAGGACGAGCATCCGAGTGGCAGCCTGTGCGCGCGAATGAACCCTGATGGCCCGGAAGCCAAAGTGCTCCACCACGAGAGGCCGGATATACGTGTGCATCCGTTCCCCTTCTGGAGCCCCGATCTGATGCTGCCCCTTGCACTACCTACGGAGGAGTCCATATACGCTTGTTAGACCTCCAGCCTGGAAGCCGGACCTACGAAGGCTGTTACGGAGCAGCGGCGGCAACGGAGTCCGAGAAACAGATCTGATCCGTGGTGTAGGACACCGCCAGCGCACGATCCTCCAGGTAGTTGGTGCCGAAGATCACTGCGGGACGCTTGTCGAGACCAAGCGCCTGGAAGACGGAAATGTCGGCGATGCGCGAGTCCGTGCGGCGAAACCGAGTCGGGCCTGCTTCGACGCGCTCGAATGAGTAAAGGTAGGTTTCTGCGGCCTGCGTACCCAGCCCCCGAGCGTTGTTGTCACTCTTCGTGACGCCAGGGCTCTCGGGCGTAATCCCCGCCTGCCGTCCGGCCACCCAGTTGAAGACGCTCCGGCCGGCACCCGTGTCAACGATGGCTCGCACGGGAGTGCCTTCGACAGCGACGTCCATGACGATCCAGCCGGGATCATCTGCCAAGTTGGGCACGCACGCGAGGGTACCCAGCCCCGCGATAATGCTTCGCCCGCTTTTATCGCGGGGAAAGAGCCGAAGCACTCCATGCGGCAAATCCAGCACAAAGTCGAAGTGCCGCAGGAAATCGTTCCCCAGAATGCCCGCGAAAGTCCTCCCCGACTCCTGGCTCTCGAAGCGCGCCAGATCGACGACAACCACACCGAGGTTTCGGCGCACCAGTCCGCCGACACTCAGAGAGTCAAGTTCGAATGCCTGAAAGTCGCTGTCCCCGCTGGCTCCGGTCACCGTCGCAGTCGTTCCGGAATCAGATTTGAGTCCAAGCAGATCCCGGGTGGCGGGAGAAATGACGCTGCTGCCTGCGGCAGAGTCAAGAACGAACCAGAGCGAATCCTGGCCCCCGATCGAGACGGGAATCAGCGCATATCCGCGGGCGCGTTCCAGCGGAACCTCCACCGGAGCGGCGGAAGGAGCTGAAACGGATGCGGCACTTCGAGCAACCGTTGCCTGCGGCGCGCACCCGGCAAGTGTGACCGTTGCGATCAACAGCAGAAGGGCACGGCGACGAGATGAGCGAAGCATGATTCCTTTGGACTCGGGGAGCCTCCCGAGAAGTTATGGCTGAACACCCAGCCGGTCAAGAGGTCTAAATAAAAGAATCAGGCGCGAGCCCGCACCGCACAAGAGCAGCAGCACCCGTGAATTCACGGTGCGGGATCGTCACCTGCATTCGCTAGTTGGGCGCGAAATTCTGACCTTCGCGCTCCCGCAGCAGCACTTTGGGCCGCTGGTTCGAGCTATGGGCGAGTGTGGGTACTCAGAAAGTGAATCGCTCGCGCACCTGCGCCCGCACGGCCTGCCCACCCACCTCGGCCGGTGTGTAGCGGCATTTCTGGACGGCTTTCCACGCCTTCTCTCGGGCGGCTTCCGACGGCTGGTTAGGGCCACGCCGCAGTCCAGTGGCATCGGGTTGCGCAGGGGCAAGTCGAATGCTTCCGGGCTCCACCGCGCCGGAAGCATCAACCACATACTCGAGGTTTACCTCTTCGCGATAGACAGAGGGCGCATAATAGTCCGCACAACCGAGTTGTTGCGGTGCGCTGTCCACCTCGCTGAGAGTGTAGGCCGCTTCTGCGTTGCGGGTCGGTACCTGTGAATACATCCCCGCACAGGCAGAGAGTAGCAGGCTGGGGAAGAGAAGAGCAGCAGCGGTGCGGTTCATAGGAACCTCTCTCATGTAGAGAAGATAGAGAACGAAACCGCCTTGTGCGGTATTCGCCAACGGCCAGACAGGGGCCAGACACACCCGTTGGGAGACTGCACGTGGGGACGGACTTCGCACAGCCCTGGCTCTCCCGCCGGTTCCTCCAGTGTCGTCACCTCGACAAACAGCACACAGGGTTGGATAAGTATCTTTACCCGCCGCCCAACATTGTGAGTATCCGGAATCGCTCCACATACCCCCCGCCCCAGCCGGAATATGGGGAAGCATTCCGCATATTCCGGCGCAGGGGCGGGATCTCCGGAACTCGTCCGCATACTCCGG
>JACDHR010000442.1 GCA_013820915.1 Gemmatimonadota bacterium | reverse complement strand
GTGCTGAGCGCCGTGGCAGCGTCCCCGGGCGCCGGTCCGATCATCGAGCTGGAGCGCATCTCCCGCGTCTACCGCTCCGGCGCGCTGGCGGTGCGCGCGCTGCGCGGCGTGGACCTCGTCGTCGAGCGCGGCGAGTTCCTCGCCATCATGGGCGCGAGCGGCTCGGGCAAGTCGACGCTGATGAACGTGCTCGGCTGCCTCGACCGTCCCACCGCGGGCCGCGCCTCCAGCGTGATCCGCAGCACGCCCTCCTGCATCCGGCCGACCGGCACGCGGTAGTCCTCGAAGCCGGCGGGTTCGAGCTCCACCGCGGGCTCGCATCGGGCAGCGGTGGCGGGGCCGCCCGGAGGCGGGCGACGAGCGCCTGCGTCTCCTCCAGCGGCTCGACCTCCAGCTCGCGCGCGATCAGCTCCGCATACTCCTCGAAGTGGCGCAGCGCCTCCGCGCGCCGGCCCATCTCCGCGAGCAGCTCGACGATGCGGTGATGAGCCTCGTCGTCCAGCGGATCCATCTCGGCCCAGCGGCGCGCCACCGCCAGCGCCCCCTCGGGGTCTCCCTGCTCGAGGCGGGCGGCGGTGAGCCGCCGGCAGAGGTCACGGTGCAGGCGGGCGAGCTGCGCGCGGCGGCGATCCACCCACTGCTCGAACTCTGGCGTCGCGCCCAGGTTGCACCCGTCGAGGAACGCACCCGCGTAGCGGGCCAGCGCCACCTCGTCCTCTCCGGACTCGGCCGCCGCCAGGAACTCGAGGGCGTCCGCCGTCACGCGCGGCGTGACATCCACCCGCTCGCCGCGCGACTCGATCCAGTCCTCGCCCGGGCGGCGGCGCAGCTCATAGAGGGTCTGGCTGAGGGAGTGGCGGGCGCGCTCGGCGTCGCGCTCGGGCCAGAAGAGAGCGATCAGCTCATCGCGGGTCGCGCTGCGCTCGAGGGCGAGGTAGAGGAAGAGGGCGCAGCGCACGGGCTGGGCGGGGAGATCGCGTAGCTCCTCGCCGTCCTGCTCGATGCGCAGGCCGCCGAGGGTGATGATGTGGATGCGGGTCACGCGGCGCACCTCCAGCGTGTGGCCGATACACGGCTAACGTCAGCATAGTTCTCCGTGCTGGCTGACGTCATCGATCTATCCCTGCAAGATACGCTCGCATCGGGCCGATGTCACGCTTGCCGCGCCGGGCGGCCGATCGCGATGCCAAGCACCCGTGCGGCCTCCTGCAGGGCCGGATGGTCGAGCCGAAGTGGCTCCGGAGAACCGAACTCCAGAGCCGGCCCAACACGGCCTCGGAAGAGTACCAGGGTGTGCCAATCGCCCAGCAGCGCCGACCACCAGCGCAGGCCAGCATGCCCGGCCGTGTGGATGCTCGCCGCGATCCGCTGCGTGGTACGCCGATCTCCGGAAGCCGTTTCGTCTGGCCGGATGCCGAGTCGGACCAGCACCTCGGGGTCGCAGAGGTCCACCACGCTCTCGCGGAGCTGCCGGGAAAGACCGACCCCGACGAGCGCGAGCGAGTGCCCGGCCAGCCGCAGGTCCCCTGCGTCCAGAGTCTGGCCGCGATAGTGCTGGATCATCTCCGCGACCGCGTGCTCCGGGGTCTCGGCGAAGTAGAGCACGCCTCCCGGCACACCCGGCAAGTCGAAACGGCCCTTGCCCTGAGCGGGAGGAACGTAGGTCACGGAGAATCGCTCGCCTTCCGGAGCGGCCGGGTCCCACGGGAACGCCCGCCAGACCCGCTCCGGCGGCAACGTCACGCGTAGGAGCCGCTCTTGAGCGCTTCGATCGCGGCGATCACCTCCGAAAGGCTGCCCTGCCGCAGCAGGTCGATGGGGCGACGATCTCCCAGATGCGCGTTGAAGCCCATCAGCCACTTCGGAATCGAACTCGGCTCCAGGTAGCCGGTCAGGAGTTCGACCGTGGCATCGAGCCCCACGATCCGCTCGGCGTTGGCGGGTCCTGGCTCCGTCTCACCCGCCCGCCATCGCTTCACCTGCGCGCGATCCACCCCCAGCGCGTCTGCGACCTGAGCGTCGGAGGCGAACGCGCGCCGCGCCGACTCGAGGCGGAGGATGTAGAAAGGTTGCCGCCGATCGCCGCTGGTCCTGGATTGACGGCGCTTCGCCACACCGCTCTTCTCACTCGCTGAACCTGGCACGAGTCCCTCCCGGCAAGATGAACACCCATGACTCGTTGGATGCAACAGAAACTGTTGCATCCAACGCCGCTGCGCAAGGGCCGGGTACCGGAAGGACACCAGGAGCAGTGCACAGCCCGGTTGCATGGCGAGCGCTTCCTCGTCCTTGCCTGCTTCGATCGTTATCAGGAAGTCGAGGGCGTCCACCTGCACTCCCTTGCGAGCGTATCCTGCGGGTGGGGCCGGCCAGGGGCCCCGGGTGCAATATGGAGCGTCGCGACTCTACACTCCAGGCGGGCCGCCTGACCGCACCGCCCGGGAACCGCTCCCGACGAAGCAGGCGCTCCACCATCCCTCCTCCACCTCCTCCGCTTCCAGGTGCAGCCCCGCCTCGCGCGCCGCCCGCAGCACCCCCCGCTTCTCCACCGGCAGGATCCCCGAGACGATCATCCAGCCGCGGGGAGCCAGCTCCCGCGCGAGGGCAGGGAGGAGGGGAAGCAGGATGCCGGCGTGCAGGTTGGCCACGATGCCGCCGAACGGGCCCTCGCCGCGCAGAGTTTCCGGGCGTACCTCCACCTCGCGGATCTCCACCCGCTCCTGGGCGCCGTTCTCCGCCACATTCTCCCGCGCGGAGGCGCAGGCGTGGGGATCCAGCTCGAGGGCGAGGACGCGGCGGGCTCCAATCAGCACCGCGGCGATCGCGAGGATGCCGGATCCAGAGCCCACGTCCGCTACCTGATCGCCCGCCGACAGGTACCGCTCGAGGAGGCGGAGGCAGCTCCGCGTGGTGGCGTGCTCCGCGGTGCCGAAGCCGAGGCCGGGCACCAGCCGGATCACCCGGTCGCCCTCGCGGAGCTGCGGTTCCCTGCCGCGGGGCGAGACCACGAAGTGATTGCCGATCCGGCGGGGATCGAGGCCGTGGCTCCACTCCTCCGCCCACTCCTCGTGGGAGCGCCAGCGCCAGGAGAGCCAGGGATCGCGCAGCGAGGTGCTCGCGCGGATCACCGCCTCCGCCTCCCTCAGGAGAGCGTCCAGCGCGCGGGGCGGCGGGAGGAGTGCCAGGTAGCGCTCCCCCTCGCGCTCGACGGCGTGGGCGCCCAGGCGCCGCAGCGCCTCGATCAGCAGGATCTCCTCGCCGGGCGGCGGCGGCTGCACCGAGAGCAGCAGCCAGCGCGGCGCGTCATGGGTCGGCCTCCCATGCAGGGTGGGGATCTTCTCTGCCATCGCCTCACCCTATCCTCGGGTCACCGGCCTGATGGAGGTGCGGTTCTGCCTCCGCCTGCGAGCCGCGCCCGCACGGTTGACATGGTCCCTCGTGCTCCGCT
>JACDHR010000441.1 GCA_013820915.1 Gemmatimonadota bacterium | reverse complement strand
GGATCAGGTACTCCTCTCCATTGTACCAGGCGGGCTCGCGCACCGGCCCGTGTCCATGCCCGCCCGCGTGCAGGCTGGGGCCCGAATCCGGCGCCGTGACGGTGGGTCCATCCTGCACACACCCGGCGGCGAGTAGGGTGGCCAGCAGAACGGCGGGGATCTTGAGACGGCGCATACAAACCTCCTTCGTGGTGAAGAGTTCGGCGTGACCGGGAAGTCGATCGAGCCGGACCTGGGTAGCAGGTGCGGCAGCTTCAACGCTGCCCAAACACCTGATTCGCGCCCCTGGCGCATTTCCCGCCCCAACATTAGTTTGGCTGCGTAACGCCGCCGTGATCCGAGCGTAATCTCCCCGCATTGCGCCCACGTTGCGCCCTCCCTTGGCTGTGATGATCCATCTCCGTGCGCTCGGAAGTCTCGATCTTCGGCACGAGGACGGACGCGCGCTGGGCTCCGTGCTCGCGCAGCCGAAGCGCTTCGCCCTGCTCGCCTACCTGGCCGTCTCCCCCGGCTTCCACCGACGCGACACGCTGCTCGGCCTCTTCTGGCCCGAGTCGAGCGACGAGGCCGCCCGGGCCTCGTTACGCACCGCGCTCAGCGTGCTGCGCCGCTCGTTAGGGGAGGGGGTGGTGGCGGGGCGGGGGAACGAGGAGGTCGGGATCGATCCCGGGCGCCTCTGGTGCGATGTGCCCGCGTTCGAGCAGGCGCTGGCGGCGGGAGAACTGGAGAGGGCGCTCGAGATCTACCGCGGGGATCTGCTCGAAGGGTTCTACATCCCTGAGGCCGCGGGCTTCGAACGCTGGCTCGAGGAGAGGCGGACCGAACTGCGCCAGAAGGCGGCGGAGGCGGCGTGGCGGCTGGTGGGGCGGGAGGAGCAGAGCGGGAACGCGACGGCGGCGGTGCAGTGGGCGCGGCAGGGGGTGGCGCTGGCACCGGATGATGAGGGAGCACTGCGGAGGCTGATTGCGCTGCTGGATCGCACGGGAGACCGGGCCAGGGCGCTGCGCGCGTACGAGGAGTTTGCGGAACGGCTGCGCCAGGAGTACGAGATCGAGCCCTGTCCCGAGACGCAGGCACTGATCCGGGCTATCCGGGCGAGGGACAGCATCCCGCCCGCCCCCGCCGCACCGACCGAATCCCTGCCGGAGATACCGGTACTTCCAAGAACGGTTGCAGAGGATGCACTGGTCGAGGACGCTGCCCGGGACAGGAATGCATCTCCAGACCCCGCATCGGCACAGCCATCCCGAGGCACGCTGGCTGGAGGCTTGTGGCTCCGCACCCAGACCGGGGGGAGACGCCGTGCCGTTGCTGGTGCAACACTGGCTCTGATCCTCGCGCTGGCTGCGCTGGTCTACCTGCCCGGGAGACATGCCTCCCAGGTTGCCGCTGGTTCCGTGCTTCCGGACCCGGCAGAGGGCTCCGCCGTCTCCTCGATCGCGGTCCTTCCTTTCGCGGATATGAGCGCTGAACGCGACCAGGAGTACTTCGCCGACGGCATGGCGGAAGAGATCATCAACGCTCTCACCCAGGTGGAGGGCCTGCGCGTGGTGGCCCGAACCTCGGCATTCGCCTTCAAGAGCTCGGACACCGATGTGCGTGAGATCGGGCGAACGCTCGGTGTGCGAACGGTCCTTGAGGGGAGCGTGCGGAAGTCGGGCAACCGGGTGCGGGTCACCGCGCAGCTCATCAGTGCGGAGAATGGCTATCATCTCTGGTCGCAGACGTATGAGCGCGAGGTCTCAGACATCTTTGCCATTCAGGACGAGATCTCCAGAGCGATCGCGAGCGCGCTGACAGGCAGGTTCCTCGGGAGCGGACAGCTGCGCATTGCACGGCGCGTGACCGACAACCTCGTGGCATATGATCACTACCTGCGTGGCCTACACTTTCTCTACCTCGGCTCGGTGGAGGCGCTGCAGAAAGCGGCAGTGTACTTCGAACAGGCTATCGCCGCCGACCCGGGGTACGCGCTGGCGTACGCCGGCCTGAGCGACGCCTACGTTCAGTTTCCCACCCTCGGCATCATGCCTGCTACGGAGGCGCACGTGCGTGCGAGGACCGCGGCGCACCGAGCGCTCGAGCTCGACGAGACTCTCGCGGAAGCTCATGCGGCACTCGCCCGTGTGCAGCTCGAAGGTGACTGGGACTTCGCCGGCGCCGGGCGGAGCTATCAGCGCGCAGTCGCGCTGAACCCGGGCTTCGCCACGCGGTTCCGATATCCTTTCTATCTGGTCACGATCGGGCAGCTCGACGAAGCCATCGAGGTGATGCGGCAGACGGTCGCGCTGGATCCGATCTCCGTCACCGCCCGGTCGCGGCTGGGGCTGATCCTGTACTACGACGGGAGGTACGACGAGGCGATCGAGCAGCTGCAGCGTGCACTCGAGCTGACCCCGATGGACCCCTTCGCGCACTGGTACCTTGGGCTGATCTACACGCAGCAGCGTCGGTTCGATGAGGCCATCGAGGAGCTCCAGACTGCGGTCGCGCTCTCGGGGGGGAGCCCGCTGGTGCGCGCCACGCTCGGCTGCGCCTACGCTCGTGCGGGACGGACAGAGGAGGCGCTCGAGATCCGTGACGAGCTGTTGAGCCGGACGAGCCATCTCTACCTGCGCCCCCAGGGCATGGTCTTCCTGCTCTCGGATCTGGGAGAGCGTGACGAGGCCTTCCGCTGGCTCGAGGCTACTGTCGCGGATCGCTCCATCCTCCCCTTCGTTCTTACCTCCGAGCCTCTGCTGAATCCCATGCGGCAGGATCCGCGGTTCCGGCGGCTGCTGGAGCAGGAGGGACTCCGTTGACTGCCCGTCTCGGTCGCCCTCAGCCGTCTCATCCCATGCTCCATACGCTGAGACTCGCGGCCGTCGTGGCGCTGCTGCTCGTGTGCGCGACGGCCGATTCGGTCGCGCAGACCGTGACGCTGTCCGGGCGCGTGCTCGAGCGCCAGGGCGGCACGCCGATCGCCGGCGCCAGGGTTGCCGTGGAGGATGGCGCCGGGAGCACTAGTGTAGTGTCGCTAAGGTCTGTTTACCGCGTTCCACCTTTGCGATGATCTCCTTCACGGAAGCTGTCCAGGTAAAGGGTCGCGGGTGGCGATTGCGGGCTTCGATGTAGCGGCCGGTCGTGTCTTCGAGTTCGGACACGCTGGTGACGGCGAGTCGCTTCAGCTGCCGGGTCGTCAGCTCCGAGAAGAAGCGCTCCACCAGGTTGAGCCAGGACGACGAGGTGGGCACGAAGTGGAACTGGACTCGCGGATTCCGTTTCAGCCACGCCCTCACCTTCGAGTGCTTGTGCGTGGCATAATTATCCAGGATGAAGTGAAGCTCCTTTTCCGGATCCGCCTGGTCTTCCCCCGCTTTGATGGACACGGGGTTTAGGCTGCCCTCGAAGTGAGGGCGAGCTGCTCCTCATACTCTGCCGGACTCTTGTAGCCGAGGCTCGAATGCCGGCGCTGCCGAT
>JACDHR010000107.1 GCA_013820915.1 Gemmatimonadota bacterium | reverse complement strand
GATCAGGTCCGTCTCCGAGCGAATCTCCCCGCCCAGCACGGCCGCCCCGCCGAGCGCCTCCACAGTTGCCAGGACGTTCATGGCTCTGCTCCTTTGCAAGGTTGCCGGCATTCTCTGCAACGTGGCCATACCCCGCGGCAGTAGTGCAGGTCCCGGGGTATGCGAGCATCGCGGTGACGCGCTCGAGTCGCCTGCTGCGAATCAGCGCTTATTCCCGATCAGGCTGTGATCTCCACCCTCCGATTCGGTAGTGGCCATGACCGAACGCGACGGACTTTCCCACGTGCAGCAGCTCCCCCAGGGCGAGCACGGTGCGAAACGGCGCCAGATCGCCGGTATAGGCCGCCTGGCCGACGAAGCCGGCGAGGTTCATCTGCTGTTGCTGGCGTGAGGAGTAGCGAATCCGATCCACCTTCTGCACCCCCAGCCGCGTCTGGATGCGCTCGGCCGCCGCGATGATGCCGCGGAAGTCCGTCTCCCAGCGGCGCCCGCAGTGGAAGTAGGAGAGCGACGAGATCCGCCGCAGCAGCGCACGAACCAGCACGTGGAAGAGCGGAGGCACGAACCGGCCATCGAACTTCAGGCGCGCCGGGGTCAGGAAGTGCAGCACGAGCTGATCGGTGGGCAGCGTGGCCGCGTGTGCCTCCACCTCTCGATAGCTTACCGTGGGGTCTGCCGAAAAACCGGGATCAGGCTCGGGACCGAGCACCGGTGTCACCTGGTGCGTCAGCGGGTTTACCGCCTCGACGGTTCGCAGCTCGGCCCGCGCGCGCGGCGTTCCCATCCCGCTGCGAGCGAGAGCGCGGAAGGCTTCGATGAAGTACGGCAGGTAGCGGACACCGCGGCCCACGAGCACCAGCTCGAACTGCAACAGCTCGCCCGGTGGGTACAGCGTTTGTCGGCTCAGCGGCGGCTGGAGCACGAAGGGGTGCGGCACGTCGTCGTGAGTGCGAAGCACCTCGCTCTCCTCCGGCGGGCTGGTCTCGAAGATGTACCCGTAGGGGCAGAGATTGCCCAGCTTGCACGGGGGACATGCGAGCCGGTCTGCCTGGATGCAGACCAGGTTCTTGAGCGCGTAGCCGAGTCCGCCGCGCAGCACCTTCCCCTTGTCGAAGGCGGGGAGCCGCAGCGGCTCCAGCGGCGCGAGGGTGAAGCGGAACACCCCGAGGCGCAACGCGTCGGGAGGGGTCCAGCCAGACGGCGCATCCGCAGAGGTGGGATCAGTGCTCGTGCCGTGCATCGCTCCCTCCGCGTCCTATCTTCGTCCTGGCAGGAGACAACTCTGGATCCGCTGCGCCACATCGGGCAGATGCGGACCCCAGATGCATTCGATCTGGCTGAGGCCGGCGCGATTGCGCAGCGGCGGGCGCAGCGCCAGGCGGTTGGTCACCAGCACCTTTCGCGCGTAGAGGCCCATCAGCTCCGCCTGTAGCAGCGAGTCGAGCTCGTAGACCGCGCCCTTGTTCTCGTCCTTGTGATCGAGCCTCGCGGTCTTGCAGGAGATGACCGCCAGCCGCCCGCGCAGCGTGGTGAGCACATCGCACTCGTTCACCACCGTACCCGATTCCGTTCTCCGCCTGATGTCTACGCTCAGGCAGACATCGTCGAACAGTCCGGACGTCAGGCAGGCGCGATAGACGTACAGCTCCAGCCAGTGCCCGGTGAGGAACTGGCGGATCCGTTCGTCACCCTTCGGCTGAACTTGGAGGGACCCGCCTCGCCGCGCCACCTCGATCATTCCGAATTCCTGCAGCCGGTTGGCGAGCGATTCTTCCGCCGTGGTGACCTCTGGCAGCTCGGCCGGACCCGCCGCACCGCCGCTACACACCGGCCGGATTACATCGAGCAGCCGCTCGCTGCCGCCACCCGCCTGCCCGAGCACGGTGGCCGCCTCGAGGAAAGGCTTGAGCCAGGACTCCCTGCGCTCGATCGCCTTGCCCCACGGCTCACGTGCCGAGACCGTGGCACTATGAGCGGCCAGATAGGTGCTGGTGGGCACCGAGACGGTGATCTCCCGCTCTCCGGTCACCGAACCATCCGGCGCGAGCGTGATGATCACTCCATTGTCGGTATCCACGTACAGGAGCGGAACGTTGTGCTCGGCGGCGGCGCGGCGTGCACCGAGTGCCATCAGCGTGGTGCCGCCCGTGACATTGAGCGCGAACCGCCGGCCGTTGTAGCGCCCCGTGAAGATGCGGTCGCTCTGTGCGGCCGCGTCCTCCGGCCAGTAGGGCCGGATCGGCTCGTGTACGTGACAGCCGAGCGTTTTCGTGTCCTGGTGGGTTCGCAATGCGTCGCGAATGTTCTCGCCGACCGAGCGCACACCGTCCGTGACCAGCAGCTGGGTGGAAACCGGCCGGAACACGAGCGTCGGGATGAGAACCGGCATCGGCTGCTTTCCGACTGTTGCTACGATTACCTGCGGACCATCTCCGCTCATGTGGATCACCCGTGGATTTCATGCAGTTGGTTGCTGGTCGATCCCTTTCATGCTCAACTTGATCCGTCGCTGTTCGAGATCCACCCCCAGCACGCGTACCCGCACCCGCTGCCCTTTCTGGACGATCTGCTCGATGTTCTCGACGCGGCGCTCACTGAGTTCCGAGACATGGACGAGACCGTCCTCCCTGATCCCGACATTCACGAACACGCCGAACTTGGCGATGCCGGCCACCACCCCCTCGAGCACCATCCCCGCCTTCAGCTCCTCGATCCGGCGCCGTGGCCCGGCGGGTGACGTGCCGGGCTCCCGGGAGGGCGGCGTGCCAGTATCCCTCGGCTGCTCCGGCGCAGGCTCGACCCGCCTTGCCTCCTGCTCCGCCTGGCGGTATGCCCGTGCCTGCTCCAGGGAGAGCGGCGGCACGTATGGCTGGATGGACTCTTCCGCAATGCGCAGGAACACCCAGCCGAGTGGCGACACCGGTTCGCCGTTGCGCTCGACCAGGCGGCGGCTCTTGGGAAACACCGGGTACCCCTGACGGCCAAGGCGGTAGCGTGTACGGATCTCGTCAACCTCCTCCTCCTCGAGCGCAGTACCGATCGTCTTGCCGTGCCAGCCGGTGCCCCACGCCAGCGGAAGCACCGCCTCGCGGCCTGCCTCCGCCGTAGCCGCTCGCTTCTTCAACTCACGGTAGAACTCCTCCAGCGCCGCGGGTCCGAAGCGGGAGTAGAAGGCGACCTCGTGCTCGATCACCGCGGAGCCGTAGGCATGGCAGTAAGTCAACCAGCCGCGGATCCAGTTCTGCTTGCCGTCGAGCCCAAGGCGGCGCGCAACCTCCGGCCGCAGGAGGTATTCATCGAGGCTCACGTCCGCTTGTAGCTGCGTTCCCGCGGCCATAGCCTCGACGAAGAACTGCTCCTCCGGCTTGCGCCGGAGCTCGGTTGGCCGGCCACTGAGCGAGTACAGCCCCACCTGTAGCAGTTCGAGGTCATCCTCTGCCGATGCCGAATAGCTGTCGGCCGGTCGGAACGCGCGCAGGAGGTCGAAATTGGGATCCGAGCCCGGCAGGCTGGCGCGCCGCGTACCGGTGAGAAGCTCCCTTTCCAACTGGTCTGCCCGGGGTTGCTCCGACGGGAGCCCCTCGACAAAGGTCATCGCCCAGAGCAGCGCGGTGCGCACCGCACCCTTCAGGGAGCTGCCCGGAATGTAGGGATCGGAGTCGAGATCCTTGATCTGCTCACGCAGCTGAGGCACCGAAGCTTTCGAGGCGGGACGCTCGAGGATGTAGCGCGCGAACTCTTCCCGGTCTTCCGCGGACAACAGCCGTGAGAGCGGTTCGGCTCCCATCGCCCTCGCCAGTTGCTCCGCGTTCAGGTGCGCCAGCATCCACTCCAGATCGATCACGTAAACGTGATTCGCCACCACGTAGTCCACATCAGCGCTGAGCTCCCGTCCCGTTCCGATATGGATCGGAGAGAGCGCTTCGATCACCATCGGGTAGACAGTCTCGATTCTGCTCACGACGCCTCCTCCAGCCGCATGGGCAGGATGAACGCGTAGCCGCAGCGCCAGACGGGGTGTGGGAATCCGGCGGCCGGGCGCACGTCCTCGAAGGTGCCCAGCGGCGGCGGCCCATCCGTCGGAGGAGATCGAAGCACGCTCCCCTCGCGGAGCATCCACAGCCCTTTGCGGCGCAGGTTCCTGCCCTCCGGAGAGTAGATCCAGCCCTGCCGGAAGATGCGCCGGAACCAGGCATCGCGCAGGATTCGCGCGCCGACCTCTTGTGAACTCGGCCGGTAGAGCGAGAGTGTGAGAAGCCGGTTGGGGTCCTCCATGCGCGGAAGTTCCCGGTCGAGGCGCTCGAAATCGAATTGCCCGCCGGTGCTCCGCTTGCCGCCGATGCCTTCATCCTCCAGGAACACCAGCGCACGTTCGAGATCGGTGCGTGCCGTCGTGTCGCGGAACGACGCCCAGAAGTAGAGGCCGCAGCCGGGCGCAAAGCTCAGCCTACCGGTGAAGAAGAGGCTCGACGCGGAGCTGAGCCGATCGAGCGCCACGCGCGGTGCGGGAGGTTCGTCGTGCCCCCACCAGAGCCGCATGAAGCCCGCATCCTGCTCGAACCTCGCTGCCATTCGTGCGCGCTCCCTGGCGTTCTCCTCGCCCTCGAGCAGGAGCTGTCTGACATGCTTCCGCTCTTCCGGCGTGATCCAGACGGCGCCCCCCTGGATGAGCTCCTGGCGCCGACGCGCGGCGCTGTCCGGCACGTCACCCTGCGCGAGCAGCAGCAGCGCACCCTCCGACACGAAGGCAACCTTCTTCAGAGCTTTGGTGCTGCCGAAGGGGATCAGGGGACGCGGAAAGAGCAACACGTCGCCGGCATAGGGCAGCGCCGAAGAAACCAGGAAGGGCGGATTCCCGGCAGCGAACGGCTCGAGCGGGCGCATTCCAGCTCCGGACGTCAACGGCTCGCCCAGCTGACGCCACGCTGACGCCAGCGCCGAAAAGAGGGTGTCCGAGTGGAGAACGTCCGAAGTCTCCTCCACCCCCACACCCCGTTCGCCGAAGTGGAACGCCCCCCGCGGCCGCAGCCGGTAGATAGAGGTCTCAGCCACGGCGTTATCGCGGCGTCAACGTATCGCGGACCCAGGCGACGATCTCATCGCGCGCACCGATCAGGTCCGATAGCTTCTTGCCCTCGTCCCCACCGTATTCGATCCGCTCGGCTCCGCGCCGCGCCGCCACCCGCATCTCGATGAACTGGATCTTGCCGCTCCCCCGGCTTCCCAACCCACCGAGAGAATCATCTTCAAGCAGCTGCATCGCCGTGAGCACCGTCTCGATGTGATCGAACTCGCCCTGGCCGCCACCACCCAGATCGTAGGCCGAGAGGATGATCTCGAAGTCGGGGAACACTGCGCCCGCCGGCACACGTTCGATCTGACGCGGAACGGCCGCCGAGGTGATGCGATCAATCGAGGCTTCCCACTTCACCTCAGTGGAGAGGAAATCCGTGTGAGCCCCTTCGAGGCTCTCGGGGTCGAGGAACACGTCCCGCACGGTGAGCCGCGTCGGGGTGGCGTGGTCGAGCTCGCCGGGAATGCCGAACACCTGGCAGACGTTGCACTCCGCATAAGCTGCGGGCTCGCGGCATACATGGATCCGGACATCTCTCCCGATGGATTGCGTTTGCTGCCGGTCGTCGGGATCGAACCCACGGGCCCGCTCCGAGAGCGAGCGCATCTTCCCCTTGAGGGAGCTACCCGGGATGAAGGGCTGCCGCGTCTTCGGGTCGCGAATTACCGGGTTGTCCAACCCTCCGATGTTGAGACCCGCAGGAGCGCCGCCGATGTGCAGACCCGTAACGGCCTTGATGTCTCCCTCGATGAAGATGCGGCCCAACAGCTTGATGTTCGCCATGATATCACTGCTCCTTTCCACCATGCGCTTTGTGATAGGCCAGAACTGCCTCGAAGAACTCCACGAACCGCCGAAAACGATCGGCGTCGCGGCCGATCCTCTGGATCGCCGGCGTCAACACGTCGCTGAGTCGGGCTACCCCTTGCCCCCTCTCTCTCTTCGCCTGGTACGCCAGGCGAGGGATGAGCAGCTTGAGACGGCGATATGTCAGATCATCCAGCTCACGCGCGGCAGGGTGTACTGCGGCTTCGATCTGGCGCACTGTGCCGAAAACACCGCGCACCTGACTCGTGGTCAACCGTGACTCCACCAGCTCACGGCCGATCTTCTCAGCCTGCACGATGAGAACATCCACGTCTCCCGCAATGATGGCTTCGATCTGAGATTCACTCGGAATCCAGTTTGGGCTCTGCGGCTCACGCGGTCGATCACTTCTTGGTCTGTGGTCGGCTGGCATCGTCATCTCCCTCGGCGAGTAAGGAATTCAGCCCAGCGCACGGGCATGGCGAGTATCCGGATCATCTGCCAGTTGGCGGCACCATCGGTGCTGGTGAGGTCGAGTGCGGCTCCGCCGAGCCGCATGATCTCGTGGCGGAGCGATTCGTTGGCGCGCGGCACGCGCTCCCACATCCGCTTGAGGCCGTAGGCCAGCAGCGGCATCCATCGTCCGTAGACCGGCCGGTCAAGGGCTGCATCCCCACCCGCTGCCCTGTACTCCTCCGCGACTTCGTTGAGCATTTGGATCAGCGCACGCGGTGCCCCATCCCTGTCCACGAGCCTGGCGAGGTGCAGGGCGAATGTTTCCGCCTCCCTGAATTGCTCCCAGCCGAGCGTGGTCTCGAGAAAATGGATCGCGTCCTTGACGATCTCCGGCTCGGCGGCGGGGTCGCGGGCTTGAGCGGTTCGCCGCTTCGCGCGCGAGAGAGCCTCCCCCGCCTGGTCGGCCGCACGGTAGAGCGGGAACCGGGAGGTGCCGGCGAAAACTCCCGCCGAAACGGTCAGCGGCGCATCCGGAAATCCAGCCTCTTCGCGCACGTACCCGTGCAGCACAAAGTTACCAAGGTCACGGCGGATGCGCGCCGCCAGCCGCGGGAGCACGTCCCAGGGCCCGACGATCAGCAGGTCGTCGCCACCCGCATAGATTACATACGGGAGCTTGCTGCGCTTGGTCGCGTCCTTGTCAGCCGTCACCTCTGAAGCCCGGCCGTTCCACTCGCGTGCCACCTCTTCGCAAACGTGATTCAACCAGCCCTCGAAGAAGAGGGTCAGCGCCGCGCTCAGCGCCGACGTGTGCAGGATGTGCCGCGTCACCAGCCGCTCGGAGAAGAGGGTACCGAGATCGTCCACGTCCATCCGGAGGACGCCGTACCGGTCGATGCCGGCGCTGTCCCATCCCGCCAGCACGCTGGTGCTGCGGATCTCCCCTTCCCGGATCGGCTCCTCCTCCTGGCCAATGGCTGCCTGGATGGCGCGCAGATCATCTCCCGAGGTGATGCGAGGCGTCGTGTTGGCGAGGAAGCGGAATCCATACGCGCAGTCAGGAACCGGTTGCTCGGGGATGCAATCCGTGTCGTTCAGCCGGTAGAAGAACGAGCCGGGGCGCTGGTGGGCATCGTCAGCGAAGCGGTACTCGTAGCCGAACGCACGCAGCACCGTAAACCACTCCGGACGCCCACGCCAGCTACCCCGGCCTTGGGTGGCCTGGAAGCCGTGGAGATCACCAACAGAGTAGACCGGGGTGCGGTTCGTCTTCGCGATGTCACGCGCCAGATCCTCCAGGCTTCGGCATTGCGAGCAGCGCTCGACACCCGGCGGAAGGTCCACGTAACAGACGTCGCATCGGTCGGTACCGCCGACGCCGATCGCCCCGAAAACGCTTTCGTAGTCCTCCTCAACTATGCCAACGAACGCCTGGTTCTTCTGCTTATCCAACGCACGCCCCACCTCGCGCACCGCCTCGGAAAAGGCGTGGGTCGAGAGCCTGGAGGCATCCACGGCCGTCCAGGCCAGCGCGAGGAAAAGCTCCCCCCCGTGCAGGTCGAGGAGCCTGCTGTTGATCTCCTCCCGGAGCGCCTGCAGGGCTTCCGCATCGGTGCTGCGGGCGAGCAGCTGAAAGTTTCCCCCAGCATTGAAGACCACACAGGTCGAAGGCAAATGCAGCTCACGCAGCGCCGCGCGCACGATGGCATCGTTCAGGAGCTGCAGGTAGAACGATCGCCCCCGCAGGCTCTTCGCCGCACCGCTCGAGGTGATGGTGTAGAGAACGTCCTGAATCCCCGGCAGGTCACCCGCCACGAGGAGGACCTCGTCGTTTTCAGAAGCGAGGATGTGCGCGAGCGCCGCAACCATCTTGAACTGCTCGAAGACCGAAACACCCTCGGCCTCGAGCGTACCCGGAACATACCAACCATACCGGGCGAGGAGAGAAACGAAGCTCTCGAACCGACTCCATCCTGCAGGCAGTCGGTTGAGGCGGCCGTCGAACTCCGCCCAGAGCTCCGCAGCAGGCCTGTCTTCGCGTCGGTCCAACCGGGTGGTCAGCTCCCGCCGCGGGGCATCTACCCGAATCCGGGGCCTCCGATCGCCAGGATAGCGAACGAAGGAGAAGATCGTCGGAAGCTGTTCGGGACCCGCTGGAGCCGCTTCGTCCGACACATCGTTCAGCAACCTGCGGGCTCGCTCGATGCTTTCGCTCTCTCTCGCGTCAGATGCGAGCGGCCACGTTCCTGGGAGGTCTGCAAGCTCCAGCGCGCCGAGCTGGCGAGCCAGCAACCACATGCCGTAGCTGATGAGGTTATCTTGTTGCGTCTGCACGAGGGGCATCATCGGCGAATTGCACAGGTCAGTAGTAAGTGCGTGCGAGGGAAACGATCAGCGGTGTCGCACAGTGACGTATGCCTCTGAAGATCTGGTACTCCCCAACCTGCTGGCACACGCATCGCCGCATGGGCCTGATCAAGGCGCGCGATTCGGTCTCCACAGCCCATCGAGACGGCGCAGCAGGACCGAAGCAGTCGGAGTAGAAATCGCCACGGAGGGAGCGCATGAGAGCCTCTGAAGCGAGCGGGAACACGGGGGTTCCGGGAGCGACGCAGTGCGCGGGCGCCGGACGGTAAAGCAGCCTATCGCGTATCCGCGACGGCGGGTGAGCACTGCTCAGCGGCAGGCAACCTAGCGGCAGACGTTCCCCAGGCGCAAGAGGAACTCTCCCGATGCGGAGAGGGGGATCTCCCTACAGCGGCCACGCACGGCGACGTGCACGATCCTACCGCCGAGGGGCCGCGCTGGTTGTATAATGCGCACGCTGCACAGCGACCCTTTCGCGGCACGGAGAACACCGACAGAACTGCGCGGGGCGGGCAAGCTGCCCACCCCGTGCCACCACACGTATCCTGCAAGCGCCTCCCTCTCACACGGTTGCTCTCGCGTGCGGAGCAAGGCGCGGGCAAATCAACGGCGGAAGATCTCGTAGATCGCGCCGTGCGATAGCGAGACGATGAAGAGGTTGCCGTTCGGCCCGGTCTGCACATCCGTGCCGACCCCGAAGTCGGTCCCGAAGAGCAGGCTCTCGCTCTCCGTGATCTCCCATTTGGCGAGGTTGTCCGCGACGCGGTCCTCCAGACGGGGATCGTCGACCGCGATGTTGCGGCGGTTCCCGGTGAGTCGGAAGCGGAAGAGATGGCCGCCCTCGAGGAGATCCCTGGCCGCTCCCATGATCAGGTTCCCATCGTACTGGGGTCCGAGCGCGCGGCCGCGGACGAAGCCGATTCCGCCCGGGGCGATCTCGTACTTCCAGCTGAAGGCGGGGTCTACGTACCGGGCGCCGGGCATCATGGAGAGCCGCGCCAGCGCCTCTTCCGGCGTATCGGCGATGTTGGTCGGCGGCCAGCGGATCTGCTGAAGGCCGAAGAACATCGGGCTGGTCTCGATCTCCTTGAACTGGTTGATGCGGGAGACCGGGCCCATGATCTGGATCCAGCCGCCGTTCATCCCCGGCCGCACCCGGTTGAGCTCGGTGAAGGAGTCGTCGCCATTCTCCTGCAGCCAGAGGTTGCCCGAGCGTGGGTCGAAGGCCATGCCGAAGCTGTTGCGGTGGCCGTAGGAGAAGATCTTCCGGACGTTCGCGCCGACCTCGGGGCTGACGGCGCCGCCCAGGAGGGCCCCGAACTGCGAGAAGGGGTTGTCGGCCGGGGTGGTGCCGTCGTCGTTGAGCCGCAGGATGACGCCGGTGAGGTGGGCGTCGTCCGGTTCCGGACCGCCGAACTGGTCGTCGGGCACCGTGCCGAAATTGGCCTCGGCGGCGCGGGGACAGTCGTAGCGGTCCGTCGGACCGCAGCGCAGGTTCTGGGTCCCGCCGCGTCGCCCGACATCGCCGATGAAGATGTACAGCTTGCCATCCGGACCGAACCGGATCACGCCGCCGTCGTGGTTGCCTCGCTCCGGCTGATCTGCGTCCTGCTGGATCGCGCGCAGCCGGATCAGGTTGTGGTCCAGCGTGAGCGTCGACCCATTCCAGGTGAAGCGGTCGACCCGGTTGCCAAGCAGGGGCGTTGCGCTGAGAACGCTGGTATCATCCCCCGTCGTGCTCTCCGTCCAGTAGAGATAGACGCCGGGGTTGGTAGGGAACGCCGGGTGCAGGGCGATGCCGAGCAGTCCCCGCTCGGAGGCGAAGTTGACCGCCAGATCCAGCACCGTGCCCTGGACGACGCCCCCGGTCACCCGCTGTACGCGACCGGTGACCTTCTCCAGCACCAGCATGTCGTCGGGACCGAGGAAGGCGATGGAGATCGGGGTGACCATTCCGTCCACTACGGTCCTCACCTCCAGATTCGGGTCCAGCACCGTCGGCCCGTTCGCCTGGGCAATAACATCCGCGTTCACTCCCTCGGGCTGGACCAGGCGATCGTCGGAACAGCCGCTGGCCAGGACGAGCAGACCGCCCAGCGAGAGCATGAAGCCGAGGGATGGGAGTCGTGCGGCCATAGCATCCTCCTGTGTGAAAGTGAGGGC
>JACDHR010000440.1 GCA_013820915.1 Gemmatimonadota bacterium | reverse complement strand
CGACGGTCGGGCGCATCGTGCATGGCAGGCCATTTTCTGGGGAGTACTCTGGCCTCGGCTACGCCGGGCTGCTGGAGGCTCTGCAGCGGGCCGGCTGCGACCTCGTGGTGAAGCCCTCGGTGGAGACCGGCGGCGGACGCAACGTCAGCGTAGTGCCGCGTGACGTAGTCGCCGGCTGGACGACGGCGGAGCTCGGCAGGGTGGTAGCGGGCGAGGAGAACCTGCTCTTCCAGGAGCTCGTGCAGCAGCACGCCGCTCTCGCCGCCTTTCATCCCGCGTCGCTCAACACGCTGCGCATCGTGACCTTCCGTCCACGCGCCAGAACCGTCGTCGTCTCGGCGGTGCTGCGGATGGGCGTCAACAATGCGCGGGTGGACAATCAGGCGGCGGGGGGGATCTCCTGCGGGATCGATGAGGGGGGGCGGCTGAGGAGATTCGCGTACGACAAGTACTTCCAGCGCTACTCCGCGCATCCCTCCACGGGCCGTGCATTCGAGGGGTTCGAGCTGCCGAGCTATGCCGAGGCCTGCGACCTCGGCATCGCGCTGCACGAGAGATTGCCTCTCTTCGGGATGATCTCCTGGGACATCGCGATCGACAGCTCGGGATCACCGGTGCTGATCGAGGCGAACCTCAAGTGGCAGGAGATCAACTTCCATCAGGTCAACAACGGCCCGCTCTTCGGGCAGTACACGGCTGAGATGCTGAGCATGCTGTAGGCGGGACGTCGAGCGCCACCCAGCCCCCCTCAGGAGATCCCCACCTCGCGAAGGAAAGACCGGAACACCGGGTTCCTCTTGTAGCCGCCATCAGCGATGTCGGCGCCGTAGATGTGGGGATTGTGATTTCCTTCGATCAGCACCGGACTATCCGGCGTTATCGCGACATCCCATCCGACCAGGCGGTAGGGAAGATGAGCGGCGGCGGCCCTCGTCATCTCGATGGCAGCGTCGAAGTTCGGGACGACAGAGCCGGCGAACTCGAATCCGGTATCCGGGTGCACGAAATGCACCGTCCCGCCGAACTCGTAGAACTTTCTCGCGTAGGGAGCCAGGGCACCTGATTCCAGCTCTACCTTCAGGAAGAGTCCGCCGGCGCTCGCATTGTCCGTGCAGCTCCCGTTCGCACCCAGCCGGAGCAGCGCGGAAACGACCTCGCTCGCGCCGTCCTCGCGGGTCCAGGTGATGAACCGGAGAGTGTTGACGCTATGGGGATAAATGGCGGAGAGGAGCGGATGCTGCACCAGCGCCTCTTCGAACACAAAGGTACCTGAGCACACAGCCGCGTAGCAGCTCTCGATCCGCTCGGGCTGCAGAGAGGCGGAATCGAGCTTGAAACAGTGCTTGCCGTGGATCCCGCCCACCGGCTTCGCGAACACGCCCGGCGCGCCACTGCGTGACATGAGAGCCTCTCCCAGTCGAAGCAGGTCGTCGGGACCGGTCAACGGGCGAGAACCTTCAGCGGAGAAAAACACGGGTCCCACACTGTATCCCAGGCAGGCAGGAAGCCGGATGTCCGCCTGGCGAAAATGGGAATGGAAGAGAAGCTTGTTGTCCAGGAACGGGATGCGCGTGCGATCTCTGATGAACGAGCTGATCCGCCGCCCCTCTCGCGGGGTCAGATAATCGCGCCAGTTCGCCGCGTCTTTACGGTACAACAGATGCTTGACGTAGTAGCGAGGAACGCCGCGAGCACGAAGCGCAGCCTCACCAAACTCCAGAAGCACCCGGAGCAACGGCTTTCGCCACGGATCTGTGAAAGCCGCTCGCACCCTCGCCAATGTCCCATGCGGGATCGCGGCGGGGAGCGGCAGCTCAGGATGCTTGTCCGGCGGAAGAGACATCGGCTCGCGTGCCAAGGTGACCCGGCGCTCTCTCAGCGCAGGAGCTGAGTGGCGGGCGCCGGCTCCACACGCGCCAGCACCCTCGCCAGCCGGTCGCGCAGGGTCTCCACGGCCCAGACGTGCATGTCGTGGAAGAGGTCCTGATTCCGCCAGAAGGTGATCCGGTGTGGTGCACGGCTCCGCAGGCCCAGCCGCTTTTTCGCGCGGTGCATGGCAAGCCGTACCGGAAGGGCCGACCGATTTGCGCGGTCGTAGAGGTAGACGAAGGCTCGCGTACGACCGAGTCGGTCGTGGGTGTAGCGGAAGAAATCCTGCCGCAGCTCGCGGTGAACCGGGTAATTGTAGTAGTAGGTCACCGCCTTCTTCCGTATACCGAACGCCTGGCGCGGCACGCCCACCTCTTCCGCGATGCGGCGCGGAATCGGCCGGTCGTACTTGTTGTGCATCCTCCAGGGCTCCATCTCGGGGGCATTGGAGATCGCCACGATCTCACGGACGTTCCGCGCGAAGAGGAAGGGCACCGCCACATGGATGAAGCCGCTCTTCAGCCGGATCTCCGAGAGGTTGAGACCGGAGGTATCTCCCCGCTTGATCTGATCGGAGAGGTAGCGGCCGTGAGTGGCTGCGTCCCATACCTTGTCGCCGTGAAAGCCTGAAAAGACAACCGCCACCTCGTTCTCTGCCTCGATGTGTTTGGCCATGGAGTGGAAGACCAGCTCCGCCGCCACGGAGCTTGCGGCAAGAAAGTACAGTTCATCCTCGCTCACCTGCGAGCGACGAAGATCCAGGGCATGGACGCGCATCCCGAGCGCGCGCGCGATGGGAGTACCGTCATCGACAGCTGCGCGGCGACTGATGATTGCCGGAATGAGGCTGCGCGATCGGCAGCTCGTGAAGCACTCGCGCACCCCGATCTCCCGTACCAGCGTGCTGACCGCCGGGGAATCGTACCCGCTCGAGACGGTGGTGAACGCCGACACCCGGTGGGTGCGCTCCGGTGCGGTGTAGTTGGCGTGGATGCGCCGCAGGACGCCGCGGAGGAGTTGGCGGTAATGATCGAAGGACTCGATGTGCGGGGGTTCTGGAGGAGAGCGAAAGGAGCTGCCACCGCGGGTGGCCACGAGGCGATCGTGGTAGAGCTGCGTGATCGCGCGCAGCTGGGGATGCTGAACCCGGAACTCGCGGTTGTAGTCCCGGATGCCCTGCAAAATCGCCCTGGACTCCTCCCGGTAATGGTGAGCCGGATCGAGTCTCGCCCCGACGCCCGCAAGCAGTAAGGGAAGACTGTTGGAGACGATCAACTGGCCATCCTGCTCCGCGTACAGCAAACGATCGACGAGCGCGCTCGACGGGACGAAATGAACGTCGTCCCCATCGATCCGGATGCCGCTGCCGAAGAAATGATCGCTCCGGTGGAACTCCCCGGGCGCGAATTCGCCGTCCCATACGCCCTCCACGATCCAGTCGTCAGCGATCTCGACGGCGCTGCCGTGGAGGACCTCCAGCCGTAGCGTCTCGCGGTTCAGGGTGGCGAGCCAGGCGAGCTTCGGCAGCTCAGGAACGTACGTGCAGTGGAGCTCGGGTGCATACATGGCATTCCAAAGGGTCACGGCGGGCCCGGTGAGTACCGGGCCG
>JACDHR010000439.1:2111-3479 GCA_013820915.1 Gemmatimonadota bacterium | reverse complement strand
GTTTGTACCCCCGTGGCCCGATCCCTCCGATATAAAAGAACGCCACAGGTGAACGCACTCATTCTGGAAAAGCGCGCTGAGAAGCCTGTTCTCGAGCGGGGGGGAGCAACCCACCAGCTCGCCCGCGTTCCCCGCATGCGCCGATTTCTCGCTCTCGCGCTCTCCTGTGTGGTGCCTGTATTCCCTCACGCGTTACGAAGCGGCGCGGCGCCGCGGCCCGGATGCCCCTAGCGCAGACTCCCGAGCTGGACAGACAGGGCAGCGCCGGCGAACGACTGCTCGCGGTTGGCGTTGGCGAATCCGTAGATGCCCAGACCCAGGATGGTGGTCGGTCGCCAGAAGAGCTGTAGCTCGACCGGAAGTCCGACGGTGGTGGGGATCCGCTCCTCGCGCTCCGGGGGGCCGAACCCTCCTCCTCCCCGCAGGGTTCCGCGCACCAACGCGACACCTGCACCAAGCGCCGCATGGAAAGTCCCCGGTGGCGTCGCGCGCCCGTAGAGCAGCCCAACATCCCACAGCTCATCGGCAGGGCCCAGGAGCTCGAACTCGCCGGTGGCGGCGGTGCGCACCGAGAGGAGGCTGCTCCCGAACTGGTACGACGCGCTCGCAGCGGCAGCGAGGTCGAGCGTACCCACTCCCACACCCGCATTGATCCAGAAGCTCTGGGTCCGGCCCTGAACCGGCTGGGGGAGCCCCGCCCTCAGCGCGGTGCTCGGGTTCGCCTCCACTGCCGGGGCCCCGCCGCCCTGCCCCACCGCGCCGCTGGGAGTCGCAGCGGTGAGGAGGAGCAGGAGAACCGGCAGCCGGCTCGACAGCAGTCTGGTCATAGGTTCCTCGCACGGTAGTAGCGAATCAAGAGCAGCGGATGGCAGCTGCTACATCGGGTCTGGTTCGTCAGTCTCCAGCTCGATGGCGAAGTGATCCACGATGCTCTTCATGCGTTGCCTCATGTGTGAGAAAGGCATCGACGCCGAGTTCTTCGCTACTGGTCATCGGCGCCTCTCATCCCGCAGCAATGTCGATCGCCAGCGCGGCAGCCGCAGTGGCAACTACCGGGGAGGCAAGTGTAAGCTCATCGGGCGTCGAGAAGACGAGCGCATTTCCCGGCAGCCGATCGCTGAAGAGCACTACTGTGTGCCACTCGCCGAACAGGGCTGACCACCAGCGAAACCCTGCCAGGTCCGGGTCGAGGTGAAGCTCCCGTGCGATTGCCCGGGTGACGACATGGTTACGGAACGCAAGCCGGTCGGGCGCGATGTTACGGCGCGCCAGCTCGAGCGGATCGCAGAGGTCTGCCAGCCGGAGGGTTGCATTCAGTTGAACGGAGCAGATCGCGAGCCGATGTCCGCGCTCGAGGAGGAAGTCGTC
>JACDHR010000439.1:0-2101 GCA_013820915.1 Gemmatimonadota bacterium | reverse complement strand
CGGCCTCGGAGGTCCTGCACCTTCTCCGCGACCGCATGCTCCGGGGACTCCGCGAAGTACCACGCCGACGCTCCGGTGCTCCGCGGGAGATCGAAGCGCCCCTGCCCCGATTGCCGGGGTAGGTACTGCGGTGAGAACGGTTCGCCCTCTGGCACCGTAGGATCCCACGGGAAGACGCGCCAGAGCGTCCGTGCCATCCGCTACGCGTACGCCCCAGCCTTGGTGGCGTAAATCGCGGAGATAACCTCCCCCGTCTCCCCGTGCCGAATCAGGTAAAGCGGAGAGCGATCCCCAAGGTGTGCGTTGATCCCCTCCAGCCACGCGCGGGTCCGGGCAGGAGAGTAGAAACCCTCCAGCTTCGATACCACGGCGAAGAGATCAACCAGACGGTCCCAGGCGGGATCGGACGGCTCCTGCCCCCTGCGCCAGCGCGACAGCTGCGCCGGATCGACCCCGAGGGCGCGAGAAATCTCAGCATCGCTATCGAAGATGCCGCGCAAGCGTTCGAGCATCATGATCGTCCGCTCGGTTGCATGTGCCTCGAGTGTCGCCATGGAATCCCCTGCATAAGTGTGCCCGCAATGGATTCTATTGCGTGGCACTACTGGTGTCAATCCAATCTGAGTCACGCGCCCTCTCCGCCGAGCACCGGCGCCAGCGAAGCGAACGGTAGCTCGCGGCGCACGCGCTCGGGCGTCCAGCTCTCCTCGACGCTCAGCCGCTCGTCGACCTCCTGCGGATGCGGATAAAGGGAGTAGTAGTGGAGCGCGGCGCTGCAGCTCCGTGAGCCATTCGTATGGTAGGTGCGGAGTACCACCAGCCGGATGTATTATCTATTGCGTGACAAATGTAATCTGATCGTCAACCGGTCCAACTGGTCGAGCCGCATCCACCTTCTATTCATGCCGCTATTATACTATTGGCACCCGAAGAATCATCGTCGTGACCTCGACTATGGGGCCGGATATCACCTGAACCAGAAGAACCATCTCCTCCACCAGGTCGATTTTGGTGATAGTCTCTGGGCGTTCACTCGCACAGCAGATGCACGCTATGTGCTTGCGGCAGAGCTGGTGGTCCGCGCCAAGACCCATAACCGGCCAGGCTTCAAGTACGGGCCGTACCGGGTTTGGGGAGATCTCAAGCTCTCGCGGTACTTCCAGGTCCAGGGACAACCCAGCGTAGAGCAGATCATCCGATCCCTATCCGTCACAACAAGGGCAGCGCACCTTGGCCAATCGTTCCAGGGGCTGCGCGCGGTGAAGCCGCTCTCCATCGCCGACCACCAAGTCCTCGTGGAAGCTGCGCGGGATCTGCCCTTGGAGCCTCGCGCTCGAATTCTGCCGGAGGAGCGGCTGGAGGCGGCGTTGCTGCTTGGTGACCGTGAGGCAGTTTACCAGCTGATTCGAGAAGAGAACCCAGGCGTGGCGCGCGAACGTCAGCGCTACCTGTACCAAGCAGCACCGGTGCGAAACCGCTCTCTTGCCGAGCAGTTGCATGAGCTGTACGACGGCCGCTGCCAAGTCTGTGAGTGGAACCCACGAGATGAGTATGGTCGTAATCTGTGCCACGCACACCACATTCAGTGGCTCAGCCGCGGTGGGGCGGACGACATCGACAACCTGGTGTTGATCTGCCCCAATCATCACTCCGCCGTCCACAGCTGCGATGCGCCGCTTGATTTTCGAGCTGGCTGGTTCGACTTTGGCTCCCACACGGAGCGTCTGCGCCTAAACTCCCACCTCACCCTCTGGGCCGCGTAATCGATGCCAGTCGGCATGCATCGATCTGCGTCGCCACGCCCTCCTGTGCCTTGGTGGGGACAAGGCCAACGACAGACCGTGGTACAAGCGCAATATCCCGCGGCCAAGCAGATCGTTGCGGCTCACCTGGAGAAACGGAAGAAACGGGAGAAGGAGAAAGGAAATGGCTAATGACGTCAATCACATGCTTGCAGCGATGAGCCCGGAGCGCCGGGTCCGGGTGGAGTGCGAAGTCGACCGCATCCGTAGTGCTCCTCTCTATCAACTACGTAAGGCGCTCGCGCTCACGCAGGAGCAGGTGGCGCAGGAGTTGGGCATCGGTCAGGCGGCTGTATCGC
>JACDHR010000438.1 GCA_013820915.1 Gemmatimonadota bacterium | reverse complement strand
GGTGATCCCGCCGGAGCTGGGTTATGGCGACCGCGGCGCCGGCTTCGTCATCCCGCCCCGCTCGACGCTCGTCTTCGACGTTGAGCTGCTGGAGGTGCGGCGGAACTGATCGCCGGTCGAGGAGCGTCGAGAGACTTCATCACGCTCCGCGCCCCACCGTTTCTGTCCCGCACTGCGGGTCGTCCATCCCGCGGAGCGGCGCGTCTGTCCCCGCGGCGATTGCGCATCCGCAGCTCTCGACTGATATTTTTCTGCTCCCGCGCCCGCCGGGGCACTCGGTTCTCCCTCGGTTCAGCAGCATCTCCCGCTCGCCACGTCACCCGGAAGTCTCATGGAACTGAAGATCAGCCGCCTCTCGAAGACGTACGCCAATGGCGTGCAGGCGCTACGCGACGTCTCGCTCACCATCCCGCGCGGGATGTACGGTCTGCTCGGCCCCAACGGCGCCGGCAAGTCCACCCTGATGCGGACCCTGGCCACGCTGCAGGAGGCGGATTCAGGATCGGTCTTCCTCGACGAGCTGAACGTGCTGGCGCAGAAGGACGAGGTGCGCAAGACGCTCGGATACCTGCCGCAGGAGTTCGGCGTCTATCCGAAGGTTAGTGCCGAGGATCTGCTCGACCACTTCGCGGTGCTCAAGGGGATCATCAACGGCCGGGAGCGGCGGGAGGTGGTGCGGGCGCTGCTCGAGCAGACCAACCTGTATGAGGCGCGCAAGAAGAAGCTCGGCGGCTTCTCGGGTGGTATGCGGCAGCGCTTCGGGATCGCGGTGGCGCTGCTCGGCAACCCCAGGCTGATCATCGTGGACGAGCCGACGGCGGGGCTGGATCCCGCAGAGCGGGTGCGCTTCCTCAACCTGCTCAGCGAGCTGGGGGAGAACAGCATCGTGATTCTCTCGACGCACATCGTCGAGGACGTGAGCGAGCTCTGCTCGCGTATGGCGATCATCAACCAGGGCGAGATCCTGCTCGAGGCGGAGCCGCTGCGTGCCATCGACAGCCTGAGCGGCCGCGTCTGGAAGAAGATCCTCACCCGCGACGAGCTGCCGGCCTACGAGCGCGACTACCGGGTGATCTCCACCAAGCTTCTCGCCGGACGGATCCTCATCCACGTCCACGGGGAGACCCAGCCCGACGCCTCCTTCGACCCGGTGGACCCGGATCTGGAGGACGTCTACTTCACCGCGATGGCCGGGCTGCGCAGCGGCGAGGCGGCGCTCTCCGGCGCGGAGGCGGCCTCGTGAGCGGACAGTTCGCGGGCATTCTGCGCTTCGAGCTCGGCTACTACCTGCGGCGCATCTCGACCTGGGTCTACTTCGGGATCTTCCTCGCGCTGGGCTTCTTGCTGGTGAACGCCATCGGTGGGGCCTGGCAGAGCGTCAGCATGGCGGTGGGAGGCAGCGGGGGGAACGTGCACGTCAACTCCCCCTACGTGATTTCCGCCATCACCGGTGTGCTCAGCCTCTTCGGGGTGCTGGTGACGGCGGCGCTGCTGGGGAACGCCGTCTACCGCGACTACGAGGCGGGCATCCACCCGCTCTTCTTCACCACCCCCGTCTCGCGCTTCGCCTACCTCGGCGGGCGCTTCACGGGCGCGCTGCTGGTCAACCTCGTCATCTTCCTGGCCATCCCGCTGGGGATGATGATCGGCAGCCTGATGCCGTATCTGGACGCTGAGAAGTTCGGCGCCTTCCGGCTGATGAACTTCCTGCACCCCTACCTGGTGCTCGTGCTGCCGAATTTGCTCTTCACCGGCGCGATCTTCTTCGCGCTGGCGGCGCTGACGCGGCAGATGCTCCCCAACTACGTCGGCGGCGCGATGCTGCTGGTGGGCTATCTGCTCGCTGGCAATCTGACGCAGGATCTGGAGAACGAGCGGCTGGCGGCGATCCTGGATCCCTTCGGGATGCAGGCGTTCGAGCTGATGACCAAGTACTGGACCCCGGTGGAGCGCAACACGCAGCTCCTCGCGCTCAGTGGCGAGCTGCTCTACAACCGACTCCTGTGGATGGGGGTGGGGCTGGCGATCTTCGCCTTCGTCTACCACCGCTTCCGCTTCTCGCACGTGGCGCCGGAGCGCCGCTGGCGCAGGAAGAAGGCGGCCGCGGCACTGGAGGAGCGCTCCCCGTACGCCGCGCCGCACCGGCTGGTGCTGCCCGTGGTCACGCGATCCTTTGGCTTCGGCGCAAACCTGCGGCAGTACTTTTCGCTGGTGCGGCGCTCCTTCCGCGGCATCGTCGCGAACCGCTACTTCTTCGCCATCGTCGGAGCGGGGCTGCTCTTCCTGATCTTCAGCGCGAATCAGGTCGGCAAGCTGTACGGCACCACCACCTGGCCGGTCACCTACCAGGTGCTCGAGGTGCTGGGTGGCACCTTCGCCCTCTTCATGCTGATCATCATCACCTTCTACGCCGGCGAGCTGGTCTGGCACGAGCGCGACGTCAAGATCAGCCAGGTGCAGGATGCGATGCCGGTACCCAACTGGGTGCCCTTCCTCGCCAAGCTCACCGCGCTCGGGCTGATGGTCGCCCTGCTGCAGGGGGTGATACTGGTGGCGGGGGTGCTGACGCAGGCGTTCAAGGGCTACACCAACTTCGAGCTGGGACTCTACGTGAGGTCGCTCTTCGGGCTGCAACTCGTCGACTATCTGCTGCTCTGCGTGCTGGTGATGCTGGTGCAGGTGCTGGTGAACCACAAGTACATGGGACACCTGATCGTGGTGCTCTACTTCGCCTTCAACCTCTTCATGGGACAGCTGGGGCTGGAGCACAACCTCTACCAGTACGGCTCCGATCCCGGCAGCACCTACTCGGACATGAACGGCTACGGGCCGTTCCTCGTCCCCTTCCTCTGGTTCAAGGCGTACTGGGCGGCCTGGGCGATCTTCTTCGCCGCGCTGACCAACCTCTTCTGGATGCGCGGGCAGGAGACGGGCGGGCGGTGGCGGGTGCGGCTGGCGCGCATGCGCTTCC
This sequence comes from Gemmatimonadota bacterium, assembly GCA_013820915.1. GTDB lineage: Bacteria > Gemmatimonadota > Gemmatimonadetes > Longimicrobiales > Longimicrobiaceae > JACDHR01. The sequence goes on along the minus strand of JACDHR010000438.1, from coordinate 509 downwards.
AGCGGCCCGCGCTTGGCGCGGCCGCGGTGGCGTCGGTGCTGATCCTCGGGCTCGGCGGCTTCATCTTCTACAACACCAACGTCGCCAACGAGTACCGCACCTCGAAGGAGACGCAGAGGTCGGCGGTGGAGTACGAGCGGCTCTACAAGCGCTACGAGGGGATCGCGCAGCCGCGCATCGTCGGCGTCACCGTCGAGGTGGACATCTTCCCGGCGGCGCAGGACCTGATGGTGCGCGGCGAGTACCGTCTGCTGAATCGCACGGATGCTCCGATCGATTCGCTGCACCTGCGCATCCTCCGAGAGGCGGCGATTCGCGGCCTCTCCTTCAGCCGCCCGGCGGAGCGGGCACACGCCGACGAGGAGCACGGCTACTACATCTATGCCCTGGCCTCGCCGCTGCAGCCGGGCGATTCGCTGCGGCTGGAGTTCGAGCTGGCGTACGTCTCGCGCGGCTTCGAGAACCGGGTGACCAATACGCAGGTGGTGGAGAACGGCACCTTCTTCAAC
>JACDHR010000437.1 GCA_013820915.1 Gemmatimonadota bacterium | reverse complement strand
CGCTGCAGTACCGGGAGCGCTGCTCCGGCCCCGCGGTGCACCGCGAATTCATCCGCAACCTCGAGGCGGCGAACCCGGATTTCTCCGGAATCCACTTCATCTCCCTGAACTACGACACCCTTCTCGACAGCGCACTCTCCCACCTGCACCCGCGCCTGGTGCTGGATTACGGTCTGGACTTCTCGAACTACTATGTCACCAGCGAGAAGGGGCTGAAATGGGAGCGAGCCTGGCCCGGTGAGGGAAGGGATCTGATCAAGGTTCACGGAAGCCTGAACTTCAGGTTCTGCCCGCTCTGCCAGTCCGTGCAGCTGATCGCCTTCAGCGGTGAAACTACGCCTGGTGGTGCAGAGACTGGTGGTGCGGAGAGCGGGGCGGGGCTTCCGGTGCGGGGGCTGCGGGAGGACCACGGCCGCTGCCCACGCGACGGTACACTTACCGAGATGCTCATCGCCCCTCCGACGCTCTTCAAGGAGTTCACGAACCCCGCCATTCTCGAGCTCTGGCGGCGCGCGCGGACCCTGCTGCTGGAGGCGCGCCGCATCGTTGTCGTCGGCTACTCGCTCCCCATCGCCGACCTGCATATGTGGCAGATGCTCAAGAACGCCGTGATCGGCGGGAAGCTGGAGCGAATGGTCGTCGTCGGGAGCTCCGATGATGGCTCCGGCGAAGAGGCGGCGGTTCCGTACCGTCAGCTTACGCGGGACGTCGACTTCCTCCCCATCGGGTTCGAAGAACTCGCGCGTGACCCTTCTCGCCTGCTGGACGAGAGCTTCCGCGATGCGTGAGCGAGCCGGGTGAGAACGCGGCGGGAATTGCATGGTTCGCCTTGCGCCGTGCGGGTACTTTGCCCAAACTACCGGCGCATCGCGGCTCGCCAGCGCCGCCAGGACAGAGACCGCTGGCCGACCCGGGAGATATACGCTGTTCGAATTCGAGGTGCACTCCACCGATGGGCGCGCGCGCGCCGGCACATTCCATCTCCCGCACGGGTCGTTGGAGACGCCGGTATTCATGCCTGTCGGTACCCAGGCGGTGGTCAAGACACTGACGCCGGGGGAGGTAGAGGCGCTCGGCGCGCAGATCATTCTCGCGAACACCTATCACCTCTATCTGCGGCCCGGGCACGAAGTGGTGCGCGAGATGGGGGGCGTGCACCGCTTCCAGGGCTGGGATCGGCCGATCCTGACCGACTCGGGCGGGTTCCAGGTCTTCTCGCTCTCCGGAATCAGCACGATCGCGGAAGAGGGCGTCACCTTCCGCAGCCATATCGACGGGTCGCGGCACCTGTTCACGCCGGAGCGTGTAATAGAGATCGAGCGGGCGCTGGGCGCGGATGTGATCATGGCCTTCGACCAGTGTCCGCCGGGGCAGGCGTCGCCGGCGCTGGCAACCGAGGCATACGAGCGGACGCTTCGCTGGCTGGAGCGCTGCCGCGCGCACTTCCAGGAGCTGCAGGAGGAGGATCCGGATGGGCCGCGCCAGACGCTCTTCCCGATCGTGCAGGGGGGGGTCCACCCCGAGCTCCGCATCGCCTCGGCGCGGGCGACGCTCTCGATGGGGCACTGGAACGGCGTCGCGATCGGCGGCCTCTCGGTGGGTGAGCCGAAGCCGGTGATGTACGAGATGCTCGATGTTCTGGGGCCGGAGCTGCCGAGCGGAATGCCTCGCTACCTGATGGGCGTCGGGTATCCGGAAGACGTGGTGGAGGGAATCGCCCGCGGCGTGGATATGTTCGACTGCGTTGCGCCTACCCGCAACGGACGGAACGGAGCGGCATGGATCATGGGGGAGGGGCAGGTGAACATCAAGGGCACGCGCTTCAGGACGGACCCCGGCCCGCTCGATCCGGCGTGTGACTGCTACACCTGCCGTACCTTCACGCGCGCGTACCTGCGCCACCTCTGGGTGGCGGGCGAGCCACTCGCGCAGCGGCTGATCTCGATCCACAACCTGCGGTTCCTGACCGCTCTCGCCGAGGGCGCTCGCACGGCGATCCGGGAGGCGCGCTTCGAGAGCTGGCGCCGCGAGTGGCACACGGGGTTTAAGGTAAACCGGGCGGGCACTACGAGCGGGTAGCCCGTCAACACTTATGGAGAACCGGCATTGACTACAGTTCTGGCTATGCAGTTCACGGGGGGATCGCCGCTTGCATCCTTCATCCCGTTGCTCGCCTTCATCGCGATCTTCTACTTCCTCTTCCTGCTCCCGCAGCGGCGCGAGCAGAAGCGGCACGGCGAGATGCTGGCGGCTCTGAAGCGCGGCGATCAGGTTGTGACCATGGGCGGGCTGGTCGGTGAGGTCATTCACCTGACCGATGAGGTGGTACAGCTCAAGTCCGGGGACGCGCGGGTGGCCGTGGAGCGTGCCCGTATCGCGCGCCTGGTGAATCCGCCCGCCGCCGTGAAGTAGAGAGGGAGACAAGATAAGATGGCGCTGCTGCCAATCGAGATATTGGGGTCGGAGGTCCTTCGCCGGCGTGCGGCCGATGTGGCCGAGATCGACGAGGACCTGCGGATCCTGATCGGGGATATGTTCGAGACGATGTACGACGCCGAGGGGATCGGGCTGGCCGCTCCGCAGATCGGCATCTCCCGGCGGGTGATCGTCGTCGACGTGCGCGAAGAGGGGGCCGAGCCCTTCGCTCTGATCAACCCGCGGCTCGTCGAGACCGGGCAAGAGAGGGAGAAGGGCGAGGAAGGGTGCCTCAGCATACCGGGGCTGGCGGCTCCGGTAGATCGGCCCCTGCGCGTCGCGGTGGAGGGGATGAACGCTGATGGGCACCCGGTGCGCATCGAGGGCGAAGGGCTACTCGCGCGCTGCCTGCAGCACGAGATCGACCATCTGGACGGCGTCCTCTTCATCGACCACGTCTCTCCGTTGAAGCGGCGGATGCTCCTGCAGAAGTGGAAGCGAAGCTTCGCGACGGACGCAGTGTTGAAAGCCGAGGGGGAGGGCCGCTCCGGGGCGCGGGGATGAGGGTTCTGTTCTGGGGGACCCCCGAATTCGCGCTCCCGGCCCTCCGCGCTCTGGGAGAGGAGGGGCACCACCTGGCGGGAGTGGTCACGCAGCCGGACCGGCCCGCGGGCCGCGGCCGGTCCCTGGCGATGTCGGCCGTGAAGCGCATGGCGACCGAGGAGATGATCCCCGTGCTCCAGCCCGAGCGCGCACTCGGCGAGGATTTCATGGCGCAGGTGCGCGGCCTCGATCCCGAGATCTCGGTCGTGGTCGCGTACGGGCAGATCCTGCGGCCCGAGGTGCTGGCGCTTCCACCGCACGGCTCGATCAACATCCACGGCTCGCTTCTCCCCGAGCTCCGCGGCGCGGCTCCCGTGCAGTGGTCGATCATCCGAGGGTTCGACGCCACGGGGGTCACCATCATGCAGATGGAAGCCGGGCTCGATTCCGGCCCGATCCTGTTCCAGGTCGAGGAGCCGATCCGCGCGGACGAGGTCGGGAGAGATCTGATGATGCGTCTCTCCGAGCTCGGTGCCGAGGCCCTGATC
>JACDHR010000436.1 GCA_013820915.1 Gemmatimonadota bacterium | reverse complement strand
GGGTGGCCGGGGGATCGCCGCCCAGCCAGTCGGTCGAGGCGGCGAACCAGAGCGCGATCGTCCAGCCGTTCTCCCCCTCGAACAGCCGGAGGATCTCCTCCATGACCGGAAGTGGCTTTCCGTCCTCCCCGAACTGGAAGAGCGGGTAACGGTCCAGGTTCTGGTCTGAGACAGCGAAGATCTTCCCCTCCTGCTTCCAGCGGCTCGCGAGCGCGGCCCGGTTGCGCGCGCTCGATCCGCTCAGCTCGGCGACTTCGGCGCTGCTGAGCGTCGGATAGGTTGCGAGGAAGTGTTCGCGTGCCTTCGCCTGGATGCGGAGCTGCTCGATGCGTGTCTGGCTGAGGACGCGCGATCCTACACCCTCGGTCAACAGCTCCAGCAGCTGGCGGCTCTTCTCACTCTCCCACGCCAGATGCCGTACGAACTCCGCGAATGCGTCGAGGATCGGCTGTGGAGCCGAGATCACGAGGGCGGGCGCTCCCCGCGCGATCTCGGGATGTGCGCCCTCGATCTGCTCCTGTTCCTCTCGGTTCAGGTGAGCGACCGCAATCCGTTCAGTCGTACTCATCGTCTCTTTGTGTGATTCCTATGACAAACTACACTGATCTCACGGCAATCATGCAGTAGCCCGGCGCTCCTGTCAAGAACCATGATCCCGATGATCAGCGCGGATGCAGAGGGCACCCTTGCGGCAAATGGAGCGTTCTCCTACGAAGCCAGGCTGGCGCGGACGAGAAGCGCGGCGAAGAAGGATCAACAGGAGGCGACTGGCGCCCTCAGGCGGCGAGCACCGGATGGTTCAGACGCCTGGCCGCGTAGTGGAGGCGGGCGGAGATGTCCTCCGGCGTGAGCGCCGAAGCTGCGGAGCCAGGGAAGGAGCGGCTTCCCCGCGGCATCAATCCGGGTGCCCTTCGAGTGCGCTCTCGACGCTCAGGGCCACAAGCTCGGCCTCGCCCGCCTCGATTGCTTGAACGGGACTCCGGCCGCCGAACCGGGGACGGGGGGTCTGCAGCGAGCAGGTCAGGACCGTGGCCACGGCACTCCTCCGGGCGACCGCGGCGTCGATCACGGCCTCCGCCTCGTGGACGTCCAACGCGGAGAGGCGGGCGGATTTGCGCACGGTGAGGGGGCGTGGCCGAGCCGGCTCTGCGCGATGTTCCGGTGGCTCGGGCATCGCTCAGCCTGCCGCGGATTGCAGCGGCTGGATTTCGTCTAGGTCTGCCGGGCCGCCGCCGTGCTCCGCGTGCCACAGGTCGTAGGCGAGCTGCAGGTTCATCCAGAACGCCGGCGACTGGCCGAAGAGCCGGCCGAGCCGCAGCGCGGTGTCCAGCGTCACCGGTCGCTTGCCATTCAGGATTTCGTTGACCCGCCGGAAGGAGACGTGCAGCCGTTCGGCCAATTCCTGCTGAGTGAGCCCCAGCTCCGGTAGGTAGTCCTCGCGCAGCAAGACGCCCGGGTGCTCCGGCGAGCGATGGGTGGGTAGACGAATCATGCTTCCGCTCCCTCAGTGGTAATCGGTGATCTCGACATCCTCGGCGCCCCTGTCCGTCCAGCGAAAGCAGACGCGGTACTGATCGTTGATCCGGATGGCGTGCTGGCCCGCACGATCGCCCGTCAGCGGGTGCAGCCGGTTGCCTGAGGGCATCCGCAGATCGGAGAGCTGCACCGCAGCGTCCACATACGCTAATCTGCGCTGTGCCACCTTCCAAAGCGTCTGGGGACACGTCTGCCGCGCCGCCTTGCTGTTCACGCCGTTGAAGATGTCTTTAGTACCCTGATCCCGGAAGCTGACGATCATCGTGCCGGTCGTGGCGGATGGCACCTGCCTTCAGGCAGTATAACCTCTGGCGTTATATAACGCCAGAGGTGGCACAGAGGCACCTCACTTCTGTCTCTCCGTCGTCATCCCTTCGATGGGCACCAGCGCCTCGCTCAAATCCAGGTCATATAATGCAACGACGGGAATCTCCATTGATCAATCGTAGAGTCGGAGCCTCTCCACCTGTTCGGCCGTCTTCCGCGTCGCCCTTCGTGCCCGTGCCGCCCGGCTCTGCCGGTACGCTTCGACCTCCGACCGGTAGACGCGGCGGTGTGTTCCCACGCGACGGAACGGGATCTCGCCTCGAGCGAGCAGCCTCGTCACGAAGGGGCGCGAGACATTCAGCAGATCCGCCGCCTGCTAGGTCGTCATCTCCTCATCGTCTCGTACCAGCCGAACTGTGTGCCCCCGGGCCAGTTCAGTGATCGCCTCCCGGACCGGATAGGCGATCTCCTTCGGCACCCGCACTTCGGCCGAACCGGATCCACGGTCGAAGACGATGTTCGCGTCTCCCGTGAGCCCCCGGGTGGGATTGACGCCCCTCACTTGCGACTTACCCGGTGCGAGATACCAGAATGCAAAGGAATAGCAACTCGAATGTCACAGAAGTCGGGAAGCGGCTCTGACCGCAGGGGCGTCGGCCGCAAAGCCGGTGCCCTCTGGGCAACCCTTCTGAGCTCCCGCACTCCCGCTGATTCGTGAGGAACGCCTGAGCATCACCCGGGGCCGACCTCCAACCCCAGCTGTCCGGCGCCCCTCACACGAGCGGCCACCGGCGGGTACTCATCCCACGTCCGCCCATCCAGAATGCGTCCCCCCGCCTTCGGGGTCCTGCCGCCCACCTGCTTGAAGAAGAAGGGCACCTGCTCTACGGCGCAGCGGTCCCGCAGCACCCGCACCCAGTCGAGATCCAGCTGCCGGTACCCGACTCCGCTCTCTCCTCCTGCGATCACCCAGTGGATACCGGTGAGGTCAGGTTCCAGAGCGCCGAGCAGCGGCTCGCAGGACAGGAAGCGGACCGCCGCTGGGACCTCTCCCACGTGCCGCACGCGGTACTCCACACGCTGATCCTCGACCGATGTTCCGATCCAGATGTGTTCGGGGATCTCATCGCCCCCGAACAGGTCCCGGTTCGCCTCCCAGAAACGCCGCGCTCGCGACGGTCTCTTCGTGAGTACCTGGTAGATGTGCCAATCCGCGCCGAGCATCACCTCGAATACCCGGCGGACGAACACATCCGGGATGTCGCGGTGGAAGAGGTCCGACATCGAATTGACGAAGATCATTCTCGGCTCCGCCCAGCGCTCCGGCTGGGGGAGACGTTCAGGCCACAGCCGGACCGCGAACGGGTCCGCGCGCGCTCCTCCCGTATCAAGCACCGGCAGCCGGGCCAGGTAGTGCGCGCGGAGTCGTCCCTGGGCAAGCACGTCAGCGTAGCAGTGGTCACAGCCCGCGCTCACCTTGGTGCACCCGGTCACCGGATTCCAGGTGGCGTTGGTCCACTCGATGGTGCTTCGTCCGCTCATCGGCCGCCGCTCCTGGTGGGCACCACGCTGCAGATCGAGTGGACGCGGTTGGGCGGCAGGAAGTCGAGGACCTGGGGGAGCTGGCTGAGGTCGGCCGAGGGACTCTGCTTCAGACAAACTTGAAGCTCACCCTCGTCACACTCGATCAGGGGCAGACCAAGC
>JACDHR010000435.1 GCA_013820915.1 Gemmatimonadota bacterium | reverse complement strand
CGCATCGGCGACGCCTTCGAGGTGTGGCGCGAGGAGCAGCTCACGCAGGCGGCGGTGCACTGGGTGCTGGCCTGCGTGTTCGTCCGCTTCATCGAGGACAACGGACTGATCGAGGAGCCGCTCCTCGCCGGCCCTGGCGCGCGGGGGCAGCGCGCCGCCGACCGGCAGACGCTCTACTTCCGCCAGCACCCCACCCACAACGACCGCGACTACCTCTACCACGCCTTCCAGACGGTGGCCGACCTCCCCGCCGCCGCGCCGCTCCTCGACCGGGAGCACAACCCGGTGTGGCAGCTCGGGATCTCGGCGGACGCGGCCAAGGAGCTGCTCGCCTTCTGGCGCGAGCGCGACCCCGCCACGGGTGGGCTGGTGCACGAGTTCACGGACCCGCGGTGGAGCACCCGCTTCTTAGGCGACCTGTACCAGGACCTCTCCGAGGCGGCGAAGAAGAAGTACGCGCTGCTGCAGACGCCGGAGTTCGTGGAGGAGTTCATCCTCGACCGCACGCTCGAGCCCGCCATCCGCGAGTTCGGGCTCGAGGTGGTGCGCATGATCGATCCCACCTGCGGCTCGGGGCACTTCCTGCTGGGGGGCTTCCACCGGCTGCTGAAGCGCTGGCAGCAGCGGGAGCCGGGCACGCCGGAGCGGGCGCTGGTGCAGAAGGCGCTGGACGGGGTGTACGGCGTGGACCTCAACCCCTTCGCCGTCGCCATCGCGCGCTTCCGGCTGCTGGTGGCGGCGCTGCAGGCCAGCGGCTTCACCCGGCTGCGGGACGCGCCCGGCTACCGCATCAACCTCGCCGCGGGCGACAGCCTGCTGCACGGCCGGCGCTTCGGGGAGCTGGAGCTGGGGGTGACGGTGGACACCGCCCGCTTCCGCCACACCTTCCGCGCCGAGGACCTGCCGGAGCTGGAGCGCATCCTCGGGCAGCAGTACCACGCGGTGGTGGGGAACCCGCCGTACATCACCGTCAAGGACCGGGCGCTCAACCAGGGGTACCGGGAGCGATACGTCAGCTGCCATCGGAAGTATGCCCTGAGCGTGCCGTTCACTGAGCGGTTCTTTGAGCTCGCCGTTACCGGATCGGACACTGAACCGGCTGGGTTTGTAGGGATGATCACCGCCAACTCCTTCATGAAGCGAGAGTTCGGGAAGAAGCTGGTGGAGGGGTTCTTGTCTGATGTGGACCTCACGCACGTGATCAACACGGATGGTGCCTACATTCCAGGCCATGGAACACCGACGGTGATTCTCTTTGGCCGCCATCGCGCGCCCATTGCTGACTTGGTTCGCACCGTCATGGGAATCAAGGGTGAGCCGAGCACGCCGGCCGATCCGGCCCGGGGCCAGGTCTGGATGGCGATCCTTGAGCAGGTGGATGCGCCAGGAAGTGAGGGCGAGTTCGTCAGCGTGGTAGATCTATCTCGCTCCATCCTTAGAAAGCATCCTTGGAGTATGGCTGGGGGAGGCGCTGTTGATCTGAGAGAGGCGATCGAGGAAGCCGCGGAGCAGTCGCTGGGGGAGGTAGGCTCAGTCGGAATTGCGGCGGTCTCCGGCGAGGACGAAATCTTCTTATTGCCGGAGCAATTCCTCTCCCGCCGTCGGCTTCCTGGCTCGAGCATCGGCACGGGTGAGCAGATCCGTGATTGGACGATTTCGAGCGATGATGCCGCCTTTTTCCCATACATGCTACGGAGCAATGGGCTTGAGGTAATTCCACTCTCCGATCTTCCAGCTGGGCGCGAGTTTCTCTGGCCGTACCGTAGCGTCCTTCAACGCCGCGTGTTCTTCGGAAAACTGCCTGAGGAAGCGGGGCTTGCTTGGTACGAGATCCGGTTCATTGCTCAGGACCGACTTCGATCGCAACTTCTGGTTGCCTTCGCTGAAGTCGCCACGCACAATCACTTTGTTCTCGAACGCGGCAGACGACTCTTCCCGCAGACTGCACCGACCATTCTACTTCGGCCGGGCGCTGCTGAGACGGACCATCTCGCGCTCATCGGTCTGCTCAACAGCTCTACTGGCTGCTTCTGGCTTAAGCAGGTCGCACACAACAAGGGGAGCACGGTTGATCAGCGAGGGGCGCGCCAGCGGACGGCGCCATTCGAGGATTTCTATCAGCTCAATGGAACCAGGGTAGGGATGTTCCCCATCACGTCTGAGAAGCCGCTCGACCTCGCCACCCGCCTCGACACCCTCGCCCGCGAGCGCCAGTCGCACCTGCCGGACGCGCTGGTCGAGCAGCTCCCCATGAGCCGCACGGATCTGAACCGGCACCGCGCCGAGGCTGAGCGCCGGCTGCGCCAGATGATCGCGCTGCAGGAGGAGCTGGACTGGCGCTGCTACCGGCTCTACGGCGTCACCGAGCAGGACCTCTGCTACCGCGGCGCCGCGGGCCAGCAGCTGGACCCGCCGAAGCTCGCGCTGGGGGAGCGCGCCTTCGAGATCGTGCTGGCGCGGCGCATGGCGGCGAGGGAGGAGGAGACCACCTGGTTCGAGCGCCACGGCTCGACACCCATCACCGAAGTGCCCGCCCACTGGCCGGAGGAGTACCGCGAGCTGGTCGAGCGGCGGATCGCGCTGATCGAGCAGGACCGCTACGTCGGGCTGGTCGAACGCCCCGAGTACAAGCGCCGCTGGAACGTGGAAGGATGGGAGCAGCAGGAGAAGCGGGCGCTCCGGGGCTGGCTGCTGGACCGCCTCGAGAGCGAGCGCTACTGGCCGGAGCCGCGCCTGCAATCCACGCGCGAGCTGGCGGCGCGCGCGCAGACGGACCGCGAGTGGATGCAGGTGGCCGAGCTGTACGTGGGGCACGCCGGCTTCAACCTCCACCCGCTGGTGCGCGAGCTGGTCGAGGGTGCGGCCGTGCCCTTCCTGCCGGTGCTGCGCTACAAGCCCTCGGGCCTGCGTAAGCGCGAGGTCTGGGAGCGCACCTGGGAGCTGCAGCGCCGCGAGGACGCCCTCGACGCGCAGGTCGCGGCTGCGCTGCAGCCCCTCGGCGGCGAGAGCGACGCGCAGTACCGCGAGCGGCTGGCGAGGGAGCAGCGCCGCCGCAGGGCGCAGGAGGTGGGCGAGATCCCCCGCCCGCCGAAGTACACCTCCGCCGACTTCCTGGACACCACCTTCTGGCGGCTGCGCGGCGCGCTCGACGTGCCCAAGGAGCGCTTCATCAGCTACCCCTTCTGCGTGCGCGACGCCGACGACTCGCTGGTGGTGGGGTGGGCGGGGCGGAACCACCTGCAGCAGGCGCAGGCGCTGGCCTCATGGTACATGGAGGCGGTCGAGCAGGAGGGGTGGGGGGCGGAGCGGCTGCAGCCGCTGCTGGCGGGGCTGGACGAGCTGATCCCCTGGCTCGAGCAGTGGCACAACGAGGTGGACCCCGCCTACAACGAGCGGCTGGGCGACTTCTACGCCACCTTCCTCGAGAGCGAGCTGCACCGCCACGGCCTCACGCGCGAGGCGCTGCGCAGCTGGACGCCGCCCGCCCGCGCGCGGGGGCGGGGAAGGCGGGGGGTGGGGG
>JACDHR010000434.1 GCA_013820915.1 Gemmatimonadota bacterium | reverse complement strand
GGTAGAAGCGCACCGTCTCCACTCCCACGCCGGCGTGATCCGCGACTCGCCCGATCGTTAGCGACGCTTCCAACGCAGTTCTCCCGGTCTCAGTTTAATCCCGTACCGTGGTACGGGAGCAAGGGCGTTACATTTCGCGAAGCATAAAACCGGCCAAGCCCCCGAGGACGCAGAGCTTTACAGACCTTCGGAGCCCTGAAAGGGTTGCCCTCGGATTGAGGCGCGATTAGATTTGCGGCATGAAACCCCGTTTCCGTTTCCTGGCGGCGCTCTTCGCGCTCGTTGCCCTCTCGCTCTCTTTGGCCGAGGGGGTATGGGCGTCGACGTGCGCGCCGGGGATGGGAATGGATTCGGCGGCGATGGCGTCCATGGACGTGGCCTCTCATGAGGCACACTGTCCGGCCGCAACCGTTGGTTCGCACACCGACCGCTCGGGAACGGACCGGAACCAAACGGACGTCCCGCACTGCCCGTTCGTTCCGGCGGGGGTGGCTGGCTCCTGCGCCGTCGCGGCGTCACTGCCGGCCGGATCGTTCGCTTCTCTCTCGCCCTCGGCCGAAGGCGCGCTGCTCGCTGTTGCCCCTGACGACGCGCGGGATATCCTCCTCGTTTCCGCGTTCTTCCGCCCTCCCCGGGCGTAAATCTCCCGGCCGGAGGTCTCTCCGGCTCGCTTCCGTCGACATCGCTGACATTCCGGACTCGGAGCACCGCGCTCTGAGGGTGCTGTTGCGCACCCCCACCGCGTTCCGATCCGCCATCACGCCAGGCAGGGTTCGGGAAAGCTCCGCGGACGTACGTCCGTGCTGGCCCAGCGCCCCGGCAGGCACACTACACAATCGGGAGATTGAAGCCAATGACACGCAAAGCGTTCGGCCTCCGGACCCTTCTCGGGATTTTCGCACTCGTTCTCGCCGGCGCCGGCGTTCTATATGCCCAGCAGGGTCACGGTGGGATGATGGGAATGATGCCCATGATGGGCGGGATGAATATGGAGCACTGCCCGATGATGCAGGGCGGGATGCACCACGGCTCCGGGATGGAGAGTTCCCGAAGCGGAAGGGGGGCAATGCCGAAAATCCAGGCAGAGATGGACGCGAAGTGGGGGCCGAAGACATGATCCCGCTTCCCTTTCGCATACTGGCGCTTGCCATGGTCTTCGCGGCGAGCGCGATCAGTCGCGCCGAAGGCCAGGCGCAGTCCGCGAGCCGTGCCCAGATATCCACGTCCATCGATGGGTCTCCCGAGGCGCTCGACTCCCTGGTCGCACGCGCGCTCGCGGTCCATCCCGCTGTACACGCCGCGGCGGACCGCATCGAGGCCGCCCGGGCACGCGTCGACCCGGCGGGAGCGTGGATGGACCCTATGCTCATGGCCGGCATTCAGAACTTCCCGGTGAGCGAGCCGGGCTTCGGCGACTTCATGACGATGAAGATGCTCGGCATCGGCCAGCTTGTCCCCTACCCGGGCAAGACCCGCCTCCGTCGCGTCGCCGCCGAACGGGCAGTGGCGGCGGCCGAAGCACGCCTGATCTCGGCGAGGCTGGAGATCGAACAGCGCGTCAGGAACGCGTACTACGAGCTCGCCTTCCTCCAGCGCGCGCTGGAGATCACCGCGCGCAACCAGACGCTGCTCGGGGATCTGGTCCGCGTTGCCAATATGCGGTACGGCGTCGGCACGGGGGGTCAGCAGGACGTGCTCAAAGCGGGAGTGGAGGCGGCCCTTCTTGCCGAGGAGGCGGTCGCGCTCACCGAACAGCGCAGGATCGCCCGGGCCCGGCTGAACGAGGCGATCGACCGCCCCAGTGAGAGCCCGGTTCCCCCAGCCATCATCCCGCCGAGGATCGCGCGGGCCGCGGTGGGCCAGTCGGCTCGGGAGATCCGTTTCGTCTCCGCATCGTTGGGCGCCCGTGCGGCGGACTCCCCTTTTCCGCCGCTCCAGGCGCTGGAAGAGATGGCGGTGGCGAACAGCCCCATCCTCGCGGAGCACGCGGCCCTGATTGAGGCGCAGGCCGCGCAGGTAGAGCTCGCGCGGAAGGAGCACCTGCCGGACTTCGACGTGGCGCTCCAGTACGGGCAGAGGGACGGCTTCTCCGACATGGTCTCGGCCACCGTATCGGTTCCCCTCCCCGTCAACCGCCGTAAACGGCAGAGCCTGGAGCTGTCTGCGGCGCGAGCGGAGATGTCGGCGGCGGAGGCCGCCCGGCACGAGGCCCGGAACGCGATCCGTCTGGAGGTGGCGCGGCTCCATTCCGACTTGGAGCGCGACCGGGCGCAGCTGGCGCTCTACGTCCGCTCCATCATCCCCCAGGCGAAGGCGTCGCTGGAATCGGCGACCGCCGGATACCAGGTGGGGCAAGTGGACCTGCTGATGCTTCTCGACACCGGGGCGACGCTTTACAGCTACGAGGCGGCGTACTTCCGCATTCTTTCCGACTTCGCCCAGCGTCTCGCCGAGATCGAGCGGGTGGTGGGCAGGGAGGTGCTCCCATGAGCTGGCGGAACCGTTGGCGCGCCACGTGGCACAACGCGCCTCGCGGGACCCGGCGCGTGATCGTCGGCAGCGCCCTGGCGGCGCTCGCGCTGGTGGTGACGCTGGGGATCGCGATGACCCGGGACGACCCGGAGGATCCCCGCGGCCAAGCACGCACGGGCGACACGGCCGGCATGGCGGGGATGGACATGGGCGGCGACGGCTCGGTGCGGCTCACCGCAAACCAGCTCCGACAGTTCGGGGTCACCTTCGGCTTCGTGGAGCAGCGCACTCTGACGGACGAGGTGCGCACCGTCGGGATCGTCAACTTCGACGAAACCCGGATGGCCGTGGTGGCCCCCAAGTTCGGTGGCTTCGTGGAGCGGCTCCACGTGGACTTCACCGGCAGAGCCGTGCGGCGCGGAGAGCCCCTGCTGGAGATCTACTCGCCGGAGCTGGTCGCGGCGCAGGAGGAGCTGTTGCTCGCCGGGCGGCTTCAAAGGAGCATGGGGGGGAGCGCGGTTCCGGGCGTATCGGGGGAGGCTCCCGATCTGGTCGCGGCGGCCCGGCGGCGGCTCCTCCTGTGGGACATCTCCCCGGGTCAGATCGACCGGATTCTTAGCACGGGCCGCGTTCAGCGGACGCTGACGCTGCACGCACCCGCGTCCGGGATCGTGGTGGAAATGCAGGTTCTCCGGGGCCAGGCGGTCCAGCCGGGGCAGACGCTCTACACCATTGCCGATCTTTCCCGGGTGTGGGTAGAGGCCGAGCTGCGCGAAGCCGACGCGGGGAGCGTGCGTGAAGGAACCCCGGCCGCCGTGGATCTCGCCGCATTCCCGGGCCGTCCGCTCTCGGGCCGGGTGGAGTACGTGTATCCCACCTTGGAGCCGGAGGCGCGAACCCTAAAGGCGCGGGTCTCCATCCCCAACCCGGACGGGCGGCTCAAACCGGGGATGTTCGCCACGGTGCAGTTCTCCGCCCCCGTCCGCTCGACGCTCACGGTGCCGACCACAGCCGTGGTGCGAACCGGCGAGCGCTCGCTGGTGTTCGTGGAC
>JACDHR010000106.1 GCA_013820915.1 Gemmatimonadota bacterium | reverse complement strand
GCTCTCCCCTCTTCATCCGGACTCCTCCGCTTCGTCGGGTCTGCCGCTTGTCTTCCGGGATCGGACGGTTGTAGCACTGATCAGGCCAGCGAGACAAGCGCGGCAGCGGTGGGGGGCGAGAACTCCCTGTGGGGCATAGCGATGAGACGGATCCCGGTGTAGATTCAACCGCGGTATTTTCAGAACCCGGCGCGCGAGGTGCATGGGTGTGAAGCACAACCCCGTATCCCAACTCTTCTCGCCATGAACGGTCTTCCTCCTTCGGCCACTCGCTTTCGGCTCTCCTTCCGCACCGTGCTGGGCAGTGTCGCGCTGAGCGCTGCCGTGCTGGCGGCAGTGGTGGCGAGTCTCCAGCCCGGTCTGCTGGGGTCTTCCCGCGCATTCCACGGGACGGTGTACGAGGATCCCGAGCCGGCGCCTGCCTTCTCGCTCACCGACCACCACGGGGAGCCCGCCAGATTGGAGGACTTCCGCGGGCGTGCGACGCTGCTCTTCTTCGGCTTCACACATTGTCCGGATGTGTGCCCACTCACGCTGCAGCGCCTCGCCCGCGCGGCCGATGCGCTGGGCCGGCGCGGGAAGGACGTGGAAATCGTACTGATCACGGTGGACCCGGAGCGGGACACCCCCGAGGTGCTCGCGGAGTACATGGAGCGCTTCGGTCCCCGCGTGACCGGCCTCACCGGAGACGCGGTCACGCTGGAGGGCCTGCGCCGCGAGTACGGCGTGTACGCCGCGCCACACGCCGGGCATGGCGACAGCCAACCGACGATCGTTCACACCCCCGCGGTTTTCGGGATCGACCGTGCAGGGCGGCTGCGGGTGCTGATGCACGCGGATGGTCCGGAGGAAGCGCTGCAGTCCGACCTGCGCAGTCTTCTCGCCCTGTGAGCCCGCCGGAGGCGACGGTCGCCTCCTTCACCATCACCCGGTACTCTCCGCTCGCGGCGCTCGCCGGTGCGTTCCACATGGCGAGCCACCGGCTGCAGCTGCGCGCCGTGCCGGGGCTCCGGTTCTTCAAGCTGGTCGGCACCGGGAGCGGAATCGGGTTCAGCCGGACGCCCGACCTTCGCCTCTGGGGTCTGTTCGCGGTGTGGGACACGGCGGACGCGTGGGAGCGGTTCCGCACCTCCTCGCGCGCGATGCGACATTACCGGGCGCGGGGCGACGAGGTGTACTCCATGCTCCTTCGCCCCATCGCCGCGCACGGGCTGTGGAGCGGGGTAGAGCCCTTCGGAGCGCTCCCGCGGCCGGCCGCCAGGGCCCAGATCGCGGACGAACCCATCGTGGTGCTCACCCGCGCACAGATCCGTTTACGCCGGCAGCTCCGCTTCTGGGGCGCGGTGCCGCGCGTGGACGAAACACTGCGAGACCACCCGGATCTACTCCTCACCTTCGGGGTGGGCGAGGTCCCCTATCTGCGGCAGGCCACGCTCAGCGTGTGGCGCTCCGAAGCCGCCATGCGCTCCTGGGCCTACGGGAGCGAGCACCACCGCGAGGTCGTGCGACGCACCCGCGCCGAGAGCTGGTACGCCGAAGAGCTGTTCGCGCGCTTCCGTCTTCTGCGCACCTACGGCAGCTTCGGCGGTAAGGATCCGCTCGCCGGCGCTCTCCCTTTCGTGCCGGACCCCTCGCCCCGCTGACTCCCTCCCCCGCCACTACTCCGCACTACTCCGCGTGGTGCAGCCTGCCGCGGCGCACGTGCGGAAACGAGTCCAGCGGCCCGCCGCCTGCATCCTCCACTGCCGTCAAGAACTCGGAACCCGGGGGTGAGGGAGCATGCCGCCACAACGCCGTGCGTCGGACAGAGGACCGGTGAAGCTGATCGGATGGGTCGCGTGCATCGCGCTGGCGGCGTCGCTGACGTATACCTTCGTGCGGGCGCTCGTAGAGGGGCCGCAGAATATCGATCCGCTCTTCTTCGGTGCCCAGACCGTCGCCAGCTTCCTGTTCCTGATCTACAGCATCAAGCTCCGCAACGTGGTGTTCATCGCGGCGAACTCGGTCGCGCTCTTCAACGCAATCGGAACGCTCACCGTCGCCCTGATGCACGCCGGATGACGGGTTCCCCTGCCGAGTCATTCCTCTCAACCGCGAGTCCATGAGCACTCAGCCTCGGATTGTTCTGATCGGTGCTACCGGGTACACGGGTACCCTGGTGGCCGGCGAGTTGGCCGGTGGTGCGAGCCCATTCGTGCTGACCGGGCGTGATTCGTCGAAGCTGGGGCGGCTCGCCCGCGATCTCGGGGTCGCCGAGACCCGAGTGGTGGACGTGACCAACCGTGGGAGCCTTCGTCGCGCGCTGCGGCCCGGAGACGTCGTCATCAACTGCGCCGGTCCCTTCACGGATCTCGGAGAGGCGGTCGTGGCTGCCTGCATCGAATCGGGGACGCACTACGTGGATACCACCGGCGAGCAGCGTTTCATGAAGCGGATCTTCGACCATTATGACCGCGCGGCGCGTGATGCCGGAGTGGTGGTGGCGAACGCGATGGCCTTCGAGTACGCCATAGGCGACTGCGCCGTGGCCGTCGCGGCGGAGGGGCTCGCTACCCCGCTCCCTTCGGTGGACGTCACCTATGCGTGGCCGGGTGGCGCGGCTGCCTCCTCGCGCGGCACGCGCCGCTCCATGCTTAGGGTTCTGCGCGAGGGTGGATACATGTACCGGGGCGGCGAATGGCGCACACAAGCTGTAGGGGCGCAGCGCAGGACCGTCCGGCTTCCCGACGGCACCTCGCGAGCCGCCCTATCGTTCCCGGCCGGCGAGACGCTGTCGGTTCCGCGCCACCTGGAGGTCGAGGAAGTGCGCGGCTGGATCGTGGCGGGGCGTTATGCCGCGGCTGTAATGCCCCTGGTCTCCGGTGTTCTGCCGTCCCTCGTCCGGCTAAGCTCGCCCGTCACGGAGAGGGTGCTCCGCGGAGCACCCGACGGACCCCCGGAAGAGGCGCGGAAGGCGAGCCGGTTCACGATCCAGGTCGAGGCCGCGGGCGCGGACGGTGCGCGTCGCGCTGTGTCGGTGCGGGGGCAGGACCCCTACGGCCTTACCGCCATCATCGCCGTGCACGGTGCGATGCGTGTGCTGGAGTCTGCCGGGACCCGCTCCGGTGTGCTCACCCCCGCACAGCTGCTGGAGCCGGCGGCCTTTCTGGAGATGCTTGCTCCCTATGGGCTGACATGGAACGAGCATTCGCCTCGCGCGGCTTGACGGAGCGGGTCAGAAGACGGAGTTCGTGCTGAACTACAACAACGCCGACGCCTGGCGGTTCGGCGCCGAGTACGCCGTGGCTGCGAACTGAAGATCGGCCCACCCGGCGATGCGAATTCGGCCTGTCGGGTGGTCCCCCGGGATCGCACGATCTGGATTTCGTCGCGGGCGGATCTATACGGAACAGGGGTTGCGGAGTGCGTCGGGTTGTACCGCTGTCTACACTTCGATCCTGAATGCCGCTATGAGCGAGACACCCGACGCCGCCCCGATACCGGAGGGGATCGAAAAGATCCTCCGCCGCTTTGCCATGCTCAACCCCGACATGACACGGCAGGCGCTGGTCCAGTACTCCAATCGCCTGCCGGCGGTGCCGGAGCGCTTTCGCGAGCTGAACCGCGAGGAGTACGCGGTTCATGAGTGCCAGACGCCGGTCGCACTCTACCCGGAGGTGGCGGAGGGCCGCATGTACTACCATGCGGACGTGCCGCAGAGCGCTCCCACGATCCGCGCGCTGCTGGCAATGCTCTTCGAGGCGCTGAACGGCCAGCCGCCGGCGGTGACGCTCGCCATCCCCCCCGATTTCGTGCGTCGTGTGATGGACAAGATCGGCCTCGGGACGCGCGAGGTCGGGCTGAACGCGATGGTGGAGCGCTTGAAGCGCGCGGCCCGCGAGGCGCAGGACCACGGCGGACCACGCGGCGGGCCCGCGAGCATTGGGGCCTAGAGATCACTGTCGGCCGGGGTGCCTCTTGCGAGAACCGCGGGTGTTCGTTCTTTTACCCGCATTTCCCGGCATCTGCCGGGGGAACGCTTCGGATGCCGGCGCACACGCTGACGCAGGGGAGCGCGCGGCGGTTTGCCGGTGACGTCAACAAGGAAGGTTTATGCGTGAAGTGCTCCGGATCGGCCGGGCGGCTATGAGGCCGATCGCCGTGCTCGCGCCGCTCGCGGTCATCCTGGCGAGCGCCTGTATCCCACCGGACGACGGGTACAACAAGGTAGTGGTTCGCGATCGCGGCCATATCCCCGCGGTCGCGATGCCCGACCCGCCCCCGGTCACCGCGGGTGCGGCCGGCCCTGCGGGAGCGGGACCGGTCGTGGTCGCCGATCTGCCGGCAGGTGTGACGCAGGAGATGGTCAACGAGGGCCAGCAGCTCTATGGCACCGTCTGCGTCGCCTGCCACGGCGGGGCGGGGGTCGGCGGGCCTGTGGGCCCGGCGCTGAACGACTCACAATGGATTCACATTACGGGCCAGTACGAGGAGATCGTCTCGATCATCAACTCCGGTGTCGCACAGCCCCGCCAGTACCCGGCCGCGATGCCTCCTCGGGGCGGTGGTAATTACACGGACGAGCAGGTGCGCTCCATCTCGGCGTACGTCTACGCCTTAAGCCGTCAGGGGGGAACATGAAACCGGGAAGTGGAGATAAGGGGGCGCGGACGTACGGTACCGTACGTAACCGCTACGACGCGTGGTCGGAGAACCGGCCCGCGACGACGCCGAACGACAACTGGACCCCCGGTGGACACCAGCAGGGAATATCCATGGCTCGAATAATTTTCGCCGCGATCGGGGTCGGGATCGGGCTCCTTCTACTTCTGCTCTCGGGGTTCGCTTTCTGGGCCGCCTCGTCGTGGGCGGCGCTCGGGCGCGAGCCGGCCGCGATCGGGTATGTGTTGGTCGGTGTCTTCCTCATCGTGGCCGGCGTCGGCGGGATAGCCGCTACGCTGCACCACAACTTCCGCGTGCTGGACCCGAACCGCGCGCCCGCGCACCACTGAGGGACACGCGCCGCCTCCCAACCTTGCCCTCCCTCTCTGCTGTTCCTCTCTGCCACCAACAGCTCCACCGCGGCGAGGATCGATCAATAACGGCTCGATCTATGCGAAGACGATTCCTCCCGGGGCAGGTGCCGCAACACGCGACCGGAGGGTACGTGCCACCGGAGAAGTTTTCGTCCCGGTGACGTCCTTCCGTATCCTCCCGGACCGGCGTGAGCCCAGGAGGCGGTATGAAGCGTCGTATGCCTTTTGCCAGTATGGGGTTGGGCGTGATGCTATCGCTTGGCGGCTGCCTCGGATCTGCGGTCAACTCGGTGGGGAGATCCTCCGGTGCACCCGAAAGGGTACGCGTAGGAAATGCTCAGGTTATCGATGCGGAGCACCTTGCGGAACGCGGGGGCGATCTCCTGAGCGCGATCGCCAGCCGCGTTGCGAACCTTCGAGTTCACCGTACTTCCCATTGCCCCGAAATCCGTATCCGCGGGACCAGCAGCATTCAGGGTCCCTCGGATCCAAAAATCTACGTTGATGGCCAGCCAGCGGCGAATACCTGCATCCTCGACATGATGGACGTGACGAACGTGCTGCGGGTGGAGGTATACCCGATGGGGGTTAGGAGCCGGCCGGGTTATCTGTCGCATCCGCATGGCCTGATCCTCGTATTCTTGAGGGATGCGGATTCGTAAAGTGGGGCTTTCCGACCGGGCCGGTGAGTGGAACCCCGTGCGGCAACGATCCCGCGCTTCGGGATCACGGGGAGAAGCCAGTATGTCAGGGTCGAGGCTGAAAGAGCGCCGTCAACTCCTCAGCGATTCGGTTTTCCAGCTTTCCGGTCGTAGTACATGGAGCTCTGCCCCCGCCCGCGCGCGGAGTGGCAACGCCGTGCAGGCGGATCTGCAGGTGTGTGCTCTCCTGGCCGCTGGGCTGGAGCGTGGCGAGCACGTTCGCGTCCGTACTGTAGCTGTCCGCGGCAGGAGCGCCGATCGGCGTCTTGCCGCAATCCAGGTAGAGGGAGGCGCGTTCTCCCGCCAACCGTCCGTTCACGCGCAGGCTTGGGTTCCCATAGCTCTGGTTTTCGGTAACCACTCCTGCAGAAATTTCAAGCGTTTCGAAGACCATGGGCAAGGCTGTCCACACATGATTGCTGGGAGCGTGGAGCGTCTGTGAAAATACCAGCTGTTCGCCTGTGGATGTAATGGAATACCTTCCTGCGGCCGTCTCTACCTCCGTGGTCGCTGGTGTGGTCTGCACGGTGGAGAGGCCCGTTCCCGTGGTGGAACAACCCGCCAGGAGCAGGATGCTCACAAGAGAGTAGCGCGGCATGCGATCCTCCGGAAGAATAAGATTGAAAAAAGAAGAGCCCCTCTGGTGTGAGGGGCTCTTTTACTACACCATCTTTAACGATTCCACCATACGCGGCCGGTCAGCGAAACATCTCCCTGACGGCCAGCCGCGGCTTCCAAGCCTGCCCGGTTCGTGGACTGCTCCGAGCTCGGATATTCGAGGCGAGTCGCCAGCCGGTTGCCCGTCAGAGCCGCGGGTCCCGGTCGGAGCGCGGGCACTCCGGTGCGGCGGACCTCGGCGTACGCCTCAGCTCCCTGATTGAAGAGCGCGATCCACTTCTGGAGCGCGATCTGCTGCTGCCCGGTCGCCGCGTTGTACGCAACGCGTGGCTGTGCAAGGTACGCCGCGATCCCGGCATCGGAAATCCCGTACTGCTGCATGCTGGCGGTAATCCCCTGACGGTACAGCGCCGCCGCGTCACCCGGTATCCAGCCACGAGCAACCGCTTCGGCGTGGATGAAGAGCACTTCCGCGTAGGACATCAGCACGGCCGGTGTAGTCGGCTGCGAGAAGTAGGTCCCGATCTTTGACGTTCTCGCCAGCCCGTACGCGAGCGCGGCCGCATTGGTCAGCCCATTCGGCACACCTACGTAGGTGGTGACCTCGGGATCTGCCGGAAGTCGAGCGTAGACCGGCAGACGTGGGTCGCCGAGCGCCTTCAGAGTATCCACCAGCGTCGCACTGACGCGGTGGTCGTCACGTGTGCGGAAGTTGTTGAAGAACGGTGCGTCGTTGCTTCCGTCGCCCGGGTACACCAACATCGCCATGTCTGCGTTGCTGGTGAAGACCCCGGCCGCGAAAGCGGCTGTCACCTCTGTGCGTGCTTTGGCCGCATCCACCTCACTGAGGCGCATGCCGTACCGCGCCCGCAACGAGTTGGCGAACTTCCGCCAGTTCTCCGCGTCTCCCCCATAGATCGGATCGGAGGCGCCGTAGCTCCCGACCGGGGTGCCCAGCATGGTGTTCGCCGACGCCAGGTCGCTGAGGATGCCGTTGTAGATCTCCTGCTGCGTATCGTACCCGGTCGTCGTGGTGGCGCCGGCCTGGTCACCCTGCAGGGCGTCGGAATACGGCAGATCACCCCAGATGTCTGTCATGTTCGCGAAGGTCCACGACTTCATCACCATAGCCGGAGCGACGATCCCACTTCTGTCCTGCCCCAGCTGGATCGACCGCTCGAAATCCATCAGTGGACCCGCGTAGAACGTAGACCACCAGGCATCGGTGGTGCCCGGCCGCATCTCGTAGCGGTCCTCGTCCACGTACTGGATCTTGGCGTAATGCTGCGCCCAGAGACCCGTGAAGGTGAGGTCGAAGCCCGCTCCCCGAATCGTGCCGACGCTGGAGGTGACCCCCTGCGGGAACAGGTACTGGGGGCTCACCGAGGTCGGCGCGTTCGGGTTCCGGTTGATGTCCGTTAAGCCCTCGTCGCAGGCACCGGCCGCGAGGAGCAGTGCGAGGACTGAGGCCGTTTGGGTAACCTTTATGAAAGTCATATTACCGTTTTCTTGACGTGAGGCCGGGTTACGGCGTGACGGTAAAGTTAAGCCCGATGCTCCGGGCGGATGGAAGCTGCCCGAACTCCAGGCCCTGTGCGTTGCTCGCATCGAACGCCGTTTCCGGATCGATGTGCGGCGTGTTCGCCCAGAGGAAGAGATTGCGGCCCACGAGCGAGATGTTGGCGCCCGAGACACGCATCCGCGAGGCGAGTGTCGCGGGAAGCGTGTAGCCGAGCTTCACCTCACGCAGCTTCACGAAGCTGGCGTCGACGATATTCGGCTCGTGCGTCGGATACATGTTGCCGAAGTACGACTGACCAGTGACCACGATGTCGTTCGGCACGGTATCGCCGTTCACCACCTTCACACCCGGTACGATGATGCCGGTGGTGGCGTCGCATACCGGGTAACCGCTACCCTCAGGCGGGTTCGCGAGGCAGCGGCCACGCACCGTCTCCTCGAGCACGCCGGCGTAGAGGCCGAACTGGTTGGTCACGGAGTAGATCTGCCCACCCTGCTTGGTGTCGACCAGGAAGCTCAGGTCCACGTTCCTGAAGCGGAGCGAGTTGTTCCAGCCGCCAGTCCAATTCGGGTTGTAGTTGCCGAGGTTGGTCCGGTTCAGGTCGCGAATCGGCAGACCGCGTGAGTTTACGACCATGTTGCCCTGGCTGTCGCGCGTCCAGGCGTTGCCGTACATCGAGCCGTAGCGCTCGCCCCTGCGGGCTTCGACCGTGAGGCTCCAGTAGCTGCCGAGCACCACCGTCTCCAGGTCTCCGTAGAGCTCCGTCACCTCATTGCGATTCCGCGCGAAGTTGACGGTGCTGTTCCACTCGAAGTCGCGCGTGCGGACCGGAGTGGTGTTGACCAGCAGCTCCACGCCCCGGTTGGTCACCTCACCGGCGTTCAGGACGCGGCTGGTGAAGCCGGTCGTCGGGGAGACCGGAACCGAAAGGATCTGGTTGCGTGTCGCCTGGTTGTAGTACGTAGCATCGAAGCTGAGCCGGTTATCCAGGAAACTCAGTTCGGTACCAACCTCCCAGGAGCTGGTCTCCTCGGGCATCAGGTCGGCGTTGGCGATCGTGTTCGGCACCGTGAAGCGCGGAATGGAGCCAAAGCGGGTGTTCGCCGGGTAGACGCTTTGAAGCTGGTACGGATCGGCGTCGTTACCTACGGGGGATGAACTGCTCGATCGTGCTGATGAATGGACGGGTCGGGCAGCGAAATGATGGTACGTACGTGTCGAACCGGGCCGTCGTTCAGCCGCCGGCCAACGCCTCCTCGCCTACCGCGATCCCCCGCGTGCGCAGCAGGCGCTCTACCGCTTCTCCGATCTTGTTGTTGGGCGTGGAGGCGCGTGTATCAGGCCGCCTGATTCCGTCGGCTCGGCCGGATCAGTACCTCGGCCGGGATGCCGAGCCGATCGTGCAGACGCCGGATCATGTTGATCGAGAGGCCGCGGCGCCGGTTCAGAACCTCCGCTACCCGCGTCCGCGTCCCGATCATCTCCTCGAGGTCCTTGCGGGTGAGGCCCTCCTGCTCCATCCGAAACTCGATCGCATCGATCGGATCGGGTGGGTCCACCGGAAAGTGCTTGTCCTCGTAAGCGTCGATCAGCGTCGCGAGGATGTCGAGGCGGTCCCCTTCCGGCGTTCCGCCAGGCGCACCCCATAGCCGCTTAATCTCAGCCAGGGCTGCCATGTGATCCGATTCGCTCCGAATCGGCTTAAGGTCGTTCATGTTCCACTCCCTTTACGTCGATCCGGTCGTAATCGCGGTGCGTACCGATCCATTTGATCCAGACGATGCCTTTCTCGAAGTCTACCGCCACGACCAGCCGGTAGTCGTTGCCCTTAACGTTGAAGACGATTCGGTCCGCCGAGATAACACTGGCCGTGGCGTAAAGCCGCTTTACTTCAGCGGTGCTCATCCACCGAGCCCTGCGGACCTCGTGGAGCCACGCGTCCAGAGCAACCTTCAGCGCGGGCTGATCCTTGTGCCCACCGCGCGACTCGACAAACTGTTGCAGCGTACGACGGGCAATGATCCGCATCTTTCAATTTACCTTGGACCCAAAATGGGCGCAAGGCTGTCGCCTGTTATACGCTGCAAGTGGATTCGCGCGATGCAATAGCCCGGAAAGGATCCGGACATTAATCGCACCGCCGGCACGCCATCCGACCGTCGTTCAGCCGCCGGCCAACGCCTCCTCGCCTACCGCGATCCCCCGAGTGCGCAGCAGGCGCTCTACCGCTTCTCCGATCTTGTTGTTGGGCGTGGAGGCGCCGGCGGTGAGGCCGACGGAGAGCGGCCCCGCCGGCAGCCAGTCCACCGCCTCCAGCTCCGGTGCGTCGAAGGGGTTGCCGTTCGGCTTGAAGCGTATCGACCCCGTCTCCGTATCGATGCAGGAGGCGTCGTCGATGTGGTAGGTCACGGTATACTCGGCGCACATGACCGCGAGGTGGTTCGTATTCGAGGAGTTGTAGCCCCCGATCACGACCATGACGTCGGGCGGACCGAGTACGTCGCTCATCATCTCGGCCACCGCGTCCTGCCGCTCCTGGGTGGCCGAGCAGATGGTGTCGAACGAGCGGAAGTGCTTTCCGGGATCGAAGTCCGGCGCGCCGCCGTAGCGCCGCTCCAGCGATCTTCCGACCTCCGCGGCGATCCCCAGCGACTCGCCGGAGAGCATCGTGGTCTGGTTGGCGACGCCGATGCGCGCGAGGTGCAGGTCGGGGTCAAAGCCGGGTGAGCACTTCTCGCGGAAGTGGGAGAGGAACTGCTCTCTCGTCATCGCGCCCGGCCGCTGCTCGACGTAGTCGAGGACGAGCCGGGCCTCATCCATGTGGCGGACGATGAGGAACGCGCCGCCCGCGTACTTCTCCGTCTGGCTGGCGGTGGCCTTGGTCTCCTCGTGATGGTACTTGCCGTGGATCAGTGCGGTGAAACCGTCGCGGGCGTACTGCTCTACGCGCTTCCACACGTTGAGCACGCTGCCGCAGGTCGTGTCTACCAGCACACAGCCGATGGTGCGGAGGCGCTCGAAATCGCCTAATGTCACCCCGAACGCGGGGAGGATCACGACATCCTCGGAGGTAATGGCAGAGAAGTCGAACTCGCCTGCCCGCTCTCCGTCCTCGTCCGGATAGAGGAAATGGATCCCCATCTCCCGCAGGCGCCGGTTGACGTGCGGGTTGTGGATGATCTCGCCGACGAGAAAAACGCGGCGGTCCGGAAACTGGGTGCGGGTCTGGTAGGCGTAGTCGACCGCGCGG
>JACDHR010000105.1:4366-11116 GCA_013820915.1 Gemmatimonadota bacterium | reverse complement strand
CCCCCCCCCCCCCCCCCCCCCCCCCCCTGCCTGCGCTGGCGATGAACCTTCCTGTGATCCCGGCCGGACGCGCCCCCTCCCCCGGCCCCTCCCTCAATTCTGGGGGAGGGGAGAACTACCGTTCTCTCAGTCTCCCCGTGCCCTCCTGCACGCTTCGGGTTTATCCCAGCATTCACCAGGTCCCTGCCGCTGAGTGGGATTCCCTGCTCGGTGCGGACGACCTGCAGGCTACTCATCGCTTCATCCGCACCTGTCAGGAGGCGCAGGTCGAAGATGCGCGGTACCGGCACCTGATGGTGTACCAGGACGGGGCGCTGGCGGGGGTCGCGTCGCTGTGCATGATGCGCGTGAAGCTGGACCTGCTCTCGACGGGAGGGGTGCGGTGGGCGATCCGCCGGGTGCGCGGGTGGCGGGCGGGGTTCCTGGAGGTGCCGGTCGTATTCTGCGGGCTACCGGTCTCCTTCGGGCAGTCCTGCCTGCGGATTCATCCTGAAGCGAACACGGCGGCGGTGCTGGAGGTGGTGCGCGGGGCGGCGGAATCGTGCGCGGTGGAGGTGGGGGCGGGGGTCGTCTGCTTCAAGGAGTTCACCCCGGCGGAGTCAACGGTCCTCCAGCCGCTCACGGGACGCGGCTACCTGCGGCTCGCCAGTCTTCCCTCCTGCCGGATGGTGCTCCCCTGGCCCTCCTTCGAGGCGTACCTTGCAAGCATGCGCGCCGGCTACCGGAGGCAGGTGACGGCCACGCTCCGAGCGCGCGAGCGGCTCGGTATCGCCTTCCGCAAAGTGGAGGATTTCGGTGCGGAAGTCCCGCGGATCTTTCCACTCTACGAGCAGGTTATGGCGCACGCGGAGTTCCAGCTCGAGCGGCTGAACCTCCAGTTCTTCGCGCGGCTCAATGAGAATCTGCCCCGCGAGTCGAGCGCCATTCTGGTCGAGCGCGAGGGTGAGCTGCTCGCCGCGGCGATCCTCCTGCGCTCGCCGGGGGCGGTCACCTTCCTGCTGGCGGGGCTCGACTACGGCCGGCACCGCGAGCTGCAGTCCTATCCGCAGCTGGTCACCGAGGTGGTGGCGGAGGCGATCCGCTCGGGGGCGGGAGCGCTCGAGATGGGGCAGACCTCCTATGCGCTGAAGCAGCGGCTGGGGGCGCAGCCGAGCGCGCGCCATCTCTTCTTCCGCCATCGGCAGCCGGTAATGCATCGTCTCTTTCACATGGCCGGCGGCGCTCTCTTCCCCGAGCTGGCGCTTCCCGCCCGGCAGGTCTTCCGCGCAACTGACGCTGCGTCGGCATCGGTTCCCTCCGCCGCGCCCGGAGCCGGGTGATCTCCCAGCCCTTGCTCGCCTGACCAGAACGTGGATCGCTTCGTCCAGCTCGTGCGGCGGCGCGCGGACGGCATCGTCCTGCTCACCCTTCTCGTGACCGCGCTCTTCGCGGGGGCACTGCCCTTTCTCGAGATCCACAACCCGAGCGAGAAGTACGAGCTGCCGCAGGAGGACCCTGTCGCCCGGGACTTCCGGCGGCTCCAGGCGCTCTTCGGCGAGCAGGAGGTCGTCATCCTGGGGATCGCCTTCGAGTCGGTGATCGCTCTTGCCGAGATGCAGCTCCTGGATCGGCTCACGCGCGAGCTGGAGCAACGGGAAGGGATCGCGAACGTCGCCAGCCTCGCCAACGCGAGCTGGATCTACTGGCACACCGTTCCGCCGCTGATCGGACCCCTCTACCGGCCGCAACTGGAGGACCCCTCGGCGATGGATCGGCTGGTCCGCTTCGCCACTGGTCAGCCGCTCTTCGCCGGCAACCTGATCTCGGAGGATGGACGCAGCGCGGCGGTGCTGATCGAATTCAGCACTCGCGGGCTCTCCTCGGAGGAGAAGACCCGCTACGAGCGGCATCTGGTCGAGCAGGTGAGAGGCGTGGTCGACGCGGAGCGGCCGCACTTCCGCAGCTACCACCTGGCGGGTCTGCCGCTCATCGATCTGGCGTTCGAGGAGAACCTGAACGCGGACCTGGCGCTCTTCGGCGGGTTGAGCGCGCTGCTCACGCTGGGGATCCTCCTCTTGCTCTTCCGCTCCTGGCAGCCGGTGGTGCTGGCCTCCGGACTCGCGCTGGTGTCGCTGGTGTGGGCGCTGGGTGTGGTCAGCTTCACCGGTACGCCGCTCTCCGTGGGGCTGGCGATGATGGTGCCGCTGATCCTGGTCGTCAGCATCGCCTACTCGGTGCATTATCTGACATTTCTCTTCCGACCGGAGAACCGCGGCGCGCCGAAGGAAGAGGTCCTCGAGCGGATGCTGCGCGGAGTGCTCCCGCCGAGCCTGTTGACCGGGTTGACGACCGCATGTGGGTTCTTCGCTCTCAACGCCAGCCGGCTCGAGGGGGTGCGGGAGGTGGGAACCCATCTGGCGATCGGTGTGCTCGCGTGTGGGTACCTTAGTAGTGTCTTTCTCCCTGCGCTGCTCTTCCGGCTCCCGGCGCTCAACGGCGGCAGGGTGCGGATGGGACAGCTTCCGGGCGAGCTCGCCCGGAAGCTGGGGCACTGGGTCGTCGGCCGCACCGGGACGATCATCGCGGCGGCGCTGCTGCTGAGCCTGATCTCCGCGCTCGGGATGCTGCAGCTGCGGGTGGACTCGAACCACCTCTTCTACTTCCGGCCGGACGAGCCCGTGCGGCGGGACTACCGCTTCGTGGATGAGAACTTCGGCGGTGCGGTCCCGCTGGAGATCCTCGTCACCCGGCCCCGTGCGGAGCTGAACGAGGCGGTGGAGGAGGTCAGACGGCTCTCCGCGACTCTTCGCGCGCTCGACGGGATCGGCAGCGTCGCCTCGGTTGCGGATCTCGTGTCGGGGCCCGAGCCGACCGCGCGTGCAGCCGCAGGATTTGGCCCGCTCTTCCAGCCCGACCGGCTGCCGGTGCCCGTCTGGGAGAGGATCGGCGCCTCGGAGTTCGGGAGGAGCTACCTGCGGTTGGAGGACACGCTGGCGACATTACGCATCAGCGTACGGGCGCGGGTGCAGGGAACGCACGGGCTCGAGCGGTTGCTCGAGGAGGTGCGCGAGCGGGTAGATACCCATTTATCCAACGAGCAGGTGCTGATCACCGGGATGGTGCCGATCTTCGTGCGCACGCTGGACTACATCGTCCGCAGCCAGATCTACAGCTTCACACTTGCCTTCGGGGTCATCCTGCTCATCATCTCTGTGCTCACGCGCTCCTGGCGGCTGGGAGTGATCACGATGCTGGCGAACACGCTACCGGTCCTGCTGGTCCTGGGAGCGATGGGGTGGCTGCGGATCCCGCTCGACATCTCCACCGTCATGATCGCCAGCGTGGTGATCGGCATCGCGGTGGACGACACCATCCACTTTCTCTACCGCTTCCTGAAGGAGAAAGCCGCCACGCCCAACATCGAGGAGGTCGTGACGCAGACCTTTCGCCAGGTGGGCACTCCGCTGGTCATCTCGACGCTGGTATTCTTCGGCGGCTTCATGGTCCTGGTGCCGTCCAGCTTCGTGCCGATCAGCTACTTCGGGCTGCTCTCCGGGCTAACGGTGCTCGCGGCGCTGGTGGGGGATCTGCTGCTGCTCCCCGCGCTGCTCAAGGCGCTCCCGAGATACTACTGAGATGCCGACGCCACTTGCTGGGTTCCCCTCTTTCCGCTCCGGTATGGTCACGCTGAAGCCCAGGTTTCCGGGCGAGCTCATCCTTCTGGCGCAGCGCGATCCGCTCGCGCTCTTCCAGTGCATGGCCGCGGCGGGCGGAGAGAGGGGTGGGGAGATGGTGCGCGCGGGCATCGGGCCGCGCGAGCTCTTCCTGCTGAACCACCCGGATCTGGTGCGGGCGCTCCTCGCGTACACGGGCGATGCATTGATCAAGGAACGGGCGCTGCGGTTGAGCCGCATCGTGCTGGGAACCGGTCTGGTCACCAGCGACGGCGCGCTGCACCGCCAGCAGCGTCGGCTCCTGCTCCCTGGCTTCCACCAGCGCCAGGTTGCCGCGAGCGCGGAGGTGATGGTTGCGCTGACCCAGCAGCGCGCCGCGGGCTGGCGTCCAGGAGAGGTGATCGCGGTGGACACCGAGATGATGCGGCTGACGCTCGAGATCGCGGCGAAGGCGCTCTTCGGCGCGGAGCTGCGGGGGGAGGTGGGAGAGCTGCAGCGAGCGGTGCTCATCGCGCTAACCATCTTCGACCGGCACAGGAATCCTTTTGCCGAGCTGCTCAACCGACTGCCACTCCCTGCGACGGTACGGGTTTGGCGGGCGCGGCGCCGCATCGAGCAGACCGTGCGGCGCTTCATCCAAGAGCGGCGCGAGGGTGGCACGGCCTCCGCGGACATCCTCTCGCTCCTCCTGGCCGCGCGGGACGAGGAGACGGGGATCGGTCTCACGGATGCTCAGATCCGGGACGAGATCGTCACCCTCCTGCTGACGGGCCACGAAACGACCGCGGTGGCGCTGACCTGGACCTGGTACTTCCTGGCGCGGCACCCGGGAGTGGAAGCGCGGTTGCACGCGGAGGTAGATGCCGTGTGCGGGGAGCGGAGTCCCACTTTCGACGACGTGAAGACGCTCACATACACGCGGCAGGTGGTGAGCGAAGCGCTGCGGCTGCGTCCCCCCGTGTGGGCGGTCAGCCGGCAGGCGGTTGCGGAGGTGGAGATCGGGGACTACCTCTTCCCGCGCGGCGCGACGCTCGTGGTCTGCCAGTATGCTCTTCATCGCGATCCGGCCTGGTGGAGAGAGCCCGAGCGCTTCCGTCCCGAACGCTTCGCCGCGGAGGCGGAGCCGCCCCTGCGCAAGTTCACCTATCTTCCCTTCTCCGGGGGGCCGCGCGGCTGTATCGGCGAGCACTTCGCCTGGACCGAGTGCATCCTCGTCGTAGCGGCGCTGGCGCGGCGATGGCGGCTGCAGGCGGCAGAAGAGGAGCCGATCGGACTGCGGCCGAGCATCACCCTGCGCCCGGATCGGCCGGTGCGTATGCGGCTGGTGCGGCGCTGACACACGCGCGAGGATCCTCTCGCCAGGACGCAACGAGCGCCACGTCTGTCTTTACGTGCTCTACACCTTGGCGAGAGATATCATGGAGGAGAATGACCAGCAACGAGCGGGTGGTTCTGATCACCGGTGCCTCGTCCGGGATCGGCGCGGCGTGCGCGCGGTTGCTGAGCGAGCGAGGCTACCGTGTGTTCGGTACCACGCGCGCGGCTCCGCTCCCGCCTGCTGCGCAGGGATTCGAGCTGATCCCGGTGGACGTGGACAGCGACAGCTCGGTCGAGCAGGCGGTTCAGCGGGTGATGGAGAGCGCGGGGCGGCTCCACGTGGTGGTGAACAGTGCGGGCTACGGGCTCGCGGGCGCGGTCGAGGAGACCACGGTCGAGGAGGCGAAGGCGCAGCTCGAGACCAACTTCTTCGGCATCTGGCGGGTATGCCGGGCAGTGCTGCCGCGGATGCGTGAGCAGCGCGGCGGCTACATCGTCAACATCGGCTCGCTCGGCGGACGCATCGGCCTGCCCTTTCAGGCCGCGTACTGCGCCAGCAAGTTCGCGCTCGCGGGGTTCACCGAGTCGCTCAGCGCCGAGGTCCGCCCCTTCGGCATCCACGCCGTGCTGATCGAGCCGGGCAACTTCGCGACCGGGATCACCGACCGGCGCCAGCTCGCCCGCGAGGCGCGGCGCAGCCAGGCGTACCGCGAGAGCTTCACCCGTGCGCTGCGCATCTACGAGGCCGACGAAATCGCAGGCCCCGCGCCGGAGCCGGTGGCGCATCTCCTCTACCGGATCATCAACACCCCCGCCCCCCGCCTCCGCTATACCGTAGGCCCCACCGCCGAGCGGCTCTCCCTGCTGGCGAAAGCGATCCTGCCGGGACGACTCTTCGAGCGGCTGATGCTGCGAAGGTACGGGAGCGGGTAGCGGAGCCGTGGCCGAGATGCCGAACACGGTGCACGCGGCTCAGCTGCCTTCGCGGATCGCGGCGATCGGGTCCACCCTCATGGCGCGCCGGGCCGGCAGCAGACACGCGGCCAGGGCGGTGGCGGAGAGCAGCGTGAGCACGCCGGGCAGCCCTTCCTGCAGCAGGCGGCGATGGCGAAGCTCTTCTCCAGCGAGGTGGCGCAGAGGATCGCCAGCCGCTGCATCGACCTCCACGGCGGCTACGGCTTCACCAAGGAGTACCCGGTCGAGAAGTTCTACCGCGATAGCAAGATCGGCACGATCTACGAGGGTACCAGCAACATGCAGCTCCGGACAATCGCGAAGAACCTCCTCAGGTAGGGATGGGATAGAAGCTTACGGAGACGCCCCGGCGAGAGCGGCCGGGGCGTCTCTGCGCGTTGCTGCGATTTGTGGGTGACCCACGCCGGGACCCCTGTCCAGCGCCTGTACGCTTCCGACGGGCGGCCCTTCCAGCCCAAGCCTCGAGCGCGCCATCACCCGGCCGTGTTCCGCGGTCTGGAGTCCGCTGCCATTACTGCCGCGGAGCGCCCGCGCCGCGGAGCAGCGGATACGGGTTGGTGGGTGTGCCCTCCCAATACTGCGTCTGGTCGTGCGTGGTGCTGATCCCGAAGTGCAGGTGGTAGTTGCCCGCGCCCGCGTTCCCCGTGTCGCCCACGTAGCCTATCGTGTCGCCCTGCCGGAGCCGCATGCCCTCGGCGATGGCCGGTGCTAGCGGTCCAGGTGGGCGTAATAGTAGATCGTGCGCTGATCGGGATCGAGCTGGTAGAGCGTGATTCCTCCCTGCTCGCTATCGAAGAGCTTGAGC
>JACDHR010000105.1:0-4356 GCA_013820915.1 Gemmatimonadota bacterium | reverse complement strand
TGCCCTCGGCGGCAGCGAGCACGGGGGTGCCGCGGGGAGCCGCGATGTCGATGGCATCATGGCTCCTCCCCTCCGAGCGCGCGGCCGTGTAGGTATCCACCAGCTCTTCCGGCCGCACGCCCGCGACCGGGATCAGAAGCGGCCTCGGCGGCGACGCGGGCTCTGATCCGACCGTGCCGCTGGAATCCTCCGAGCCTGAGCGCGTCAAAGGGATGCTGTCGGTGAGAGGAGGCTCAACGGAGATGGCTGCGGTCTCCGGCGTGGCAGCGGCGAAGGGGCTCGGCGGTGCAGGTGCGGAGCTTTCGGAGGCCGAAGGCGTCGGCGCTTCGGCACGCTCCGGCGAAGGCGAAGCGATACGGGCCGGTGGGTCCAGCCCACCCGGAAAGCTCCCCGCTGAGGGGAGAAGCCTGAAGGCGGCGAACAGGAGCAGCACGAGTACGGCTCCCATCAGAACGATGCCGAGCGTGCGGCGTGTGCTCACCTGGATCTCCACCTACGCGAGTGCAGTCGAGGCCTCTGACGCGCCCGGATCAGGCGCCGTGGGTGAATGTGAAGCTGGGGATGCACCGGCGCCCGAGCAAGGATGCCGGCGGTGCCGGCGCGTGTCCGTCTCAATCGATCAATACGCTGAGATCCAATGCCGAGCGCCTTGGGGCATGCACGCGCTGGGCCGTGTCCAGCGAGGTGCATCTAACCACCATCATCGGCGCCGGCCGTGTGATGTCCCCCGCCAGTGACCGGACCACCCGCCTGATCCTGTGTGACTCGCTGCAGGAGGAGGTGAGACTTGCGTTTCCGCAGCCTTGGGGTAGATTGGTTGCGTGCGAGATCCGCTCGCATCCAGTCCGACCGCCTCTCCTATCCGTTCAGTGCCTCTACGCAGTCCCTGGCCAGGAGTTGCTCACAGCTCGATAGCTCGCCCGCCGCTCGCCGCCTGCGCTGCGTCTCGCCAGTTGTAGATCTCGGTGTCAGAGGGTCCAGCTATCTTCTCCACCTCTGGCGCCGCACCGCTCGCGGCCCCGGCAGACCCGCGCCACGCTCGGTAGGCAGTGTCGCGGGTGAACCCCTGACGCGCCTGATCGCGAATGCCCGCAGCCCGTCACCTGCTCACCGTCTGGAATCCCTCCTACGCGGAGTCCGCCATGGACGCGCACCTGGAGGTGCTGCTCTCCAGCGTCGAGGAGCGGGAGGGCGCGCGGGCGCGGGAGGAGGAGGAGCCGCCCTACGTCTGGTGGGCCAAGCTGAAGTCGCCCAACCGCCAGCAGCCGCTCCCGCACGGCGCCGAGGTCCTCGCCCTGCAGGCGCAGATCGATCAGGGCGTCGAGACGCACCTCTACCTGACCGACTACCGCTCCCTCTACGTCGCGCTGGTGGACGAGATCACCGACGAGGACGTGCTGAGCGACACCCCGGGCGAGGCCGAGCACATGCCGGCCTACTACCGCGGCCGCCCCGCCGACTTCTGGTTCCGCCTGCTCGACATCCGCCGCTTGGTCGCCGATGACACCGTCGCCACCATCGCCGAGCTGCAGAAGCTGCGCAACGTGCGCTACCACGACCGGCCGGTCTCCCTCTACGGCGGCATGGTCGAGCTGCCGCTGCTCGTCACCGACGGTGCGGGCTCCCACTCCTTCTTCTACTGCAAGGGCAGCTACCGCCGGACTGAACGAGGAACTGGCTGCCACAGGGTTGACGCTTCCGAAGACTGCAGACGAGGAGTACCAGGACGCGCTATCCGGTTTGGAGCCGGTAGTGGAGCCCCAAGCCTTTCTTTGTCCGATCTGCGAAATGCGCACGGACACAGAGACGGTGTTCTACCGCCAGACCGAGATGTGCGGTCCGTGCGCCACCCTTCTGAGGGAGAGGGGTTGATCCCGTGGAAGATCGCAGGAGATCACCGTCGCAATGATACTGATGGATAAGAAATCCCTCACCGAGCAGGGCATCCGCACCAACTTCATCACCCCGGCCATCAAGGCGGCGGGGTGGGACCTGCTGCGCCAGGTGCGCGAGGAGGTCACCTTCACCAAGGGCCGCGTGATCGTGCGGGGGAAGCTGGTCAGCCGGGGGGAGCCGAAGCGCGCGGACTACATCCTGTACCACAAGCCGAACCTACCGCTCGCGGTGGTCGAGGCGAAGGACAACCACCACTCCGTCGGGGCGGGGATGCAGCAGGCGCTCGGCTACGCGGAGCTGCTGGACGTGCCCTTCGCCTTCAGCTCCAACGGCGACGCCTTCCTCTTTCACGACCGCAGCGGGACAGGTGGTGCGGTGGAGCAGGAGATCCGCCTCGAGGACTTTCCGCCTCCCGAGGAGCTGTGGCGCCGCTACCGGGCGTGGAAGGGTCTCAACGGCGATGAGGAGCGCATCGTCACGCAGGAATACCACGCGGACGCCGCCGGGAAGGAGCCGCGCTACTACCAGCGGGTCGCGATCAACCGCGCCCTGGAGGCGGTCGCCAGGGGACAGGACCGCGTGCTCCTGGTGATGGCGACCGGCACGGGGAAGACGTACACCGCCTTCCAGATCATCTGGCGGCTGTGGAAGGCCGGCATCAAGAAGCGGATCCTCTTCCTGGCCGACCGCAACATCCTGATCGACCAGACGAAGACCAACGACTTCCGGCCGTTCGGCGCGGCGATGACCAAGATCACCCAGCGGACGATCGACAAGTCGTACGAGATCTACCTGTCGCTCTACCAGGCGGTGACGGGGACGGAGGACGCGCAGAACATCTACCGGCAGTTCTCGCCGGACTTCTTCGATCTGGTGGTGGTGGACGAGTGCCACCGCGGGAGCGCGGCGGAGGATTCGGCCTGGCGGGAGATCCTCGACTACTTCACCTCGGCGACGCACCTGGGGCTCACGGCTACGCCGAAGGAGACGCGCGAGGTCTCCAACATCGAGTACTTCCGTAAGCCGATCTACACCTACTCACTGCGGCAGGGGATCGAGGACGGCTTCCTCGCACCCTACAAGGTGGTGCGCATCGACCTGGACAGGGACCTGGCCGGCTGGCGCCCGGAGCAGGGGCAGCGCGACAACTACGGAGAGGCGATCGAGGACCGCATCTACAATCAGAGGGACTTCGACCGCTCGCTGGTGCTGGAGCAGCGCACCCGGCTGGTGGCGCGGAAGCTCTCGGAGTTCCTCAAGGCCACGGACCGCTACGCGAAGACGATCGTCTTCTGCGAGAACATCGATCATGCCGAGCGGATGCGGCAGGCGCTGGTCAACGAGAACCCCGACCTGGCCTCGGAGAACCGGAAGTACGTGATGCGCATCACCGGGGATGATGCGGAGGGGAAGATGGAGCTGGACAACTTCATCCTCCCGGAGAGCCGCTACCCGGTGATCGCCACCACCTCGGAGCTGATGACCACGGGCGTGGACGCCCAGACCTGCAAGGTGATCGTGCTGGACCAGCGCATCCAGTCCATGACCAAGTTCAAGCAGATCATCGGCCGCGGCACGCGCATCCACGAGGATTACGACAAGTTCTACTTCACCATCCTCGACTTCAAGAAGGCCACCGAGCTCTTCGCGGACTCGCAGTTCGACGGCGACCCGGTGGTGATCTACGAGCCGCAGGGCGACGATTCGCCGGTGCCGCCGGATGAGGAGGCCCCGGATGAGGGAGCGGGAGGTGGGGGTGACCTCGTGGGCGGTGAGTGGCCCGGCGAGGACGAGGCGCCCGGCGGCGGCCGCAAGCGCTACGTGGTGGGCAACGTCTCCGTCAGCGTGGTGGCGGAGCGGGTGCAGTACTACGGGTCCGACGGACGCCTGATCACCGAGTCCCTCAAGGACTACACGCGGAAGAAGGTCGCCGAGGAGTATGCCTCGCTGGACGAGTTCCTCCGCAGCTGGACGACGGCCGAGAGGAAGGAAGCCGTGATCCGCGAGCTGGAGGAGCGCGGGGTGCTCCTCCACGCCCTCGCCGAGGATGTGGGCCGCGAGTTCGATGCCTTCGACCTCGTCTGCCACGTCGCTTTCGGGCAGCCGCCGCTGACACGGAAGGAGCGGGCGGAGCAGGTTCGCAAGCGCGACTACTTCGCCCGCTTCGGCGAGGAGGCGCGCGCGGTGCTCGACGCCCTGCTCGACAAATACGCCGACGAAGGCGTGGAGACCCTGGAGCGGATGGACGTGCTCCGCGTGCAACCCTTCACCGAGCTGGGAACGCCCACCGAGATCATCCGGCACTTCGGCGGCAAGCAGAAGTACCTGGCCGCCGTGCGCGAGCTGGAGCGGCACCTCTACGAGCCGGCGGCCTGAGCGGTCCCCGGGTTGGCCCGCAGGTAGAACTTCGCTAATTTTCTACCAACCCGCTCGCTGGAGGATGGCATGGCACTGAGCATC
>JACDHR010000433.1 GCA_013820915.1 Gemmatimonadota bacterium | reverse complement strand
ACTCGCACCGTCTGGGTGCCTCTGCGTTCAGGGAAACTTCTGTCAGGAAGTCCCGATAACGTAAGGCCTCAGGCGGTGTTTCGCATTACCCCGCCGCCGATTTCACCACCCCCGTGCAGGATCCGGGATGAACAGAGAAGGCCCGCGGCGTCCTGCCGTGGGCCTTCTCGTTTCAACCGTTCGTCCGCCAGAGCGAGGTTCAGACGGCGGCGGTCTCGAGCAATTCGTTCTCGAGCCGCGCGTAGCTCGCCTCCATGCCGTCGGTCATCCCCGTCCCGAGCACCATGTCCCGCACTTCGGCGTTCGGATACGTGATGACGAGAGTCATCAGCGTCCCCGCTCGGTGGGGCGTGAGCGTGAGCTCGTTGACGGTACCGGGACCCTCCATGCCATTCATGCGCTCGGTGGTCACCGCGCGGTGCGGCGGCTCCGACTCGATCAGCTCGCCCTCGAACCCGAAACGGTTCGAGCCGTCCTCCGCCTCCCACTCGTAGCGGTAGGAGTCGCCGACCCCCGACGCGACGTCGCACACCGGCATCGTCCACCCTTCCGGCCCGAGCAGCCATCGCTTCAGGAGTTCGGGCTCGTGGTGCGCGCGCCAGACCTGCTCGACCGTCCCCCGAATCACCCGACTGATGCGGACCCGCGCATCGTCGAGGATCTTCGTGCCGGTCGCACGATCGGCCGCGAACGTGGCGAGATCGGCCAGCACGTCGTCCAGCTGTCCGAGAGCGGACTTGAGTCCCTCCACCATCCCCATATCCACCAGCTGCTGCATCGATTCGGCGCTCGTGAAGTACGTGACGCTGGTGAATCGCGAGCGGGTGGAGGTCGGTTCGAAGGTGAAGACCATTCGCATCGACGGCATCGCATCGTTCGGGCTGCCGTCCTCGTTGGCGAAGCCGTCCTCGAGCTCCATCCGACGGCCCGGCTCCACCGCGAGGAAGCGCCACCAGCCGCGCGACGTGCTGCCGTCGGGTCCGGTCATGTAGTACTGGGAGAGCCCACCCACGGCCATATCGTGGCGCGTGAATGTGGCGGGCCAGGTCTCCGGCCCCCAGAACTTCTCCAGCTGGCGCGGGTCCGCGTACGCCTCCCACAGGCGCTCGACCGGCACGGAATAGTCGCCGACCACGGTGAGCGTGAGCGCCTCGGCGTCGGAGGTGATGGATGTGATTGGCAGCGGTGTACTCCTGGTGTTAGGGGTCGGAGAATAGAGCGTCGCTCTGGCTGAAGCGGTCCCTCCACAGGTCCTCCAGCTGCGTGAGCAGCTCGCGAGCTTGCGCGATCCGCTCCGGGTTGCCGCGGACGATGCGCTCGCGGCCCTGCGTTTGTTTGGCCACCAGCTTCGCTCCCTCCAGCACGGCGACG
Organism: Gemmatimonadota bacterium; assembly: GCA_013820915.1. Classification (GTDB taxonomy): domain Bacteria; phylum Gemmatimonadota; class Gemmatimonadetes; order Longimicrobiales; family Longimicrobiaceae; genus JACDHR01. Next base: position 2,166 of record JACDHR010000433.1, on the reverse strand, counting down.
TGCTTCTGGACCGCCGCGAAGGACATGTCGTAACGCGCCGCGAGCGCCGAGATCGACGCGGGCTCCCCGGACAGCACCCGCGCGACGATATCCCGTCGCGTGGCGTCGGCGAGGGCGCGGAAGAGGCGGTCGAGTTCCGCCTCGGTGAGCCGGCCACGTGCAACCATGTGGTTGTATATATGCGCCGGGCGGGCGGCGCGCAAGCTTTTTGTGCCGGGGCTGCCCCGCGATCCCTCGCTCACCGGAGCGGTGCTGCGCGTCCCCCTGCGGGCGATCCGGACCTGGGCCGTCGGCGCTGCGGCCGCGAGGGGGACGAGCGCACCTCACGGCCCTGCACGTGACGACGGCGTCGGAGACCCCGGAGACCGAGCGGGAGGTCCACTCGGAGGTCGAACGTGCGCGGGCGTGGGCAGGGGGAGCGGCGTACGTGGAGATCAGCGAGCGGGTCGCTCCCGGGCCGGACCCGTCCCGCGCGATCCTGGCCGCGGCGGACTCCGAGCCCACCGAGGGGCTACGCCTGGGATGTCCGACGGGCGGTTGCCTCGCGCAAGGCGGCCGCGAGCCGCTCCGTTTCCGCTTCCAGCTCGGTCCAGGCGGATTCGACGCCTTCGAGGTTCTCCGTCTCTCCCATGGATTCGAGCCTCTGTGCGGCGCGGACCGTGGGTTCGGCGACGAAGAGGGCGGCCGAGCCCTTGAGTGTATGCGCTGCTCGGCGCAGCTCCGCATGCGCGCCCTCGTCGGTCGCGGCACGGATCTCCTGCATCATCTTCGGTGACTCCGCGAGGAACACCTCCAGGATATCCCAGAGGGTCTCTTCGTTTCCGCCGATCCGCTCGAGGGCCTGCTCCCAGTCCATCGGCTGCTCTGTCATCGTAGGCGCTCCGGTTGCCAGAGGTTCATCGACATGGGCAGCTGCATCGCCCGTACCGCCGTCGCCGACCTCCGGGGGCGAGACCCGTTCGACCTTCTCGTACAGCTCGTCGGCGCGGATCGGTTTCGAGAGATAATCGTCCATACCGGCTGCCAGGCAGCGCTCCCGATCTCCCTTCATCGCATGGGCGGTCATCGCGATGATCGGCAGGTGGCCGCCGTGCTCCCGCTCCCGCGCTCGTATCGCCGCGGTCGTCTCGAAGCCGTCCATCTCCGGCATCTGCACGTCCATCAGGACCAGATCGAAGGACTCCCGCTCCAATGCGGAGAGCGCCTCCCGCCCGTTGCCGGCTACGTGCACCGAGTGTCCGCGGCGCTCGAGCAGGCTCACCGCGACCTTCTGGTTGACCACTCCGTCCTCCGCGAGGAGGATTCGCAGCGCGTGACCGCCGTGCTCCCGCTCGCCGTCGGGCTCGCGTGATGCGTCAATCTCGCTTTCGCCCGCTTCGAGAACGTCGAGGATGGCGTCGAGCAGAACGGACTGCTTCACTGGCTTGGTGAGGCTCCGGGCGATGCCCACCCCCTCTCCGCGAACCGCGTCTCGCGTGCGTCCGGCGGACGACAGCATCATCAGCGGGAGATCCGCGGTGTGCGGCTGCTCATGGATTCGCTCGGCGAGCGTATAGCCGTCCATTCCCGGCATCATGCCATCGAGAAGCACGAGCGCGAAGGGGCGTCCGGCCGCGACGGCGGATTCGAGCTCGGCGAGGGCGCTCGGGCCGCTGTCGGCCAGCACGGGTCGCATCCCCCAGCTCACGAGCATCTCGTGCAGGATTCTCCGGTTGGTCGCGTTGTCGTCCACGACGAGCACCGGGAGGTCGCGCAGCTCGTCGGCACCGGGGGGCAGGCGGCGCGGCTCCCGCTTCTGCCGGGTGAAGCACGCGGTGAAGTGGAAGATGCTGCCCGTCCCCGGCTCGCTCTCGACCCACATGCGGCCTCCCATGCGGGCGACCAGCTCCATCGAGATCGCGAGTCCCAATCCCGAGCCCCCGAACCGTCGCGACATCGAGCTGTCCGCCTGGCTGAAGGCGTCGAAGATGATCGCCTGCTTTTCCGGGGGAATGCCGATTCCGGTGTCGCGGATGGCGACGTGCAGGGTGACGTCCTCTCCCGTGGCCGCCTCGGTCGAGACGGTCGCTACCACCTCTCCGCGCTCGGTGAACTTGATGGCGTTACCCGCCAGGTTAACGACGATCTGGCGCAGCCGGCCGGGGTCGCCGATCAGCCGATCGGGCA
>JACDHR010000104.1 GCA_013820915.1 Gemmatimonadota bacterium | reverse complement strand
CACCTACGGTCGGCGGCCAGAGCGCGGGGGAGACACCCGATCCCATCCCGAACTCGGAAGTTAAGCCCCGCTGCGCGGATGGTACTGCCGGGGCCACCCGGTGGGAGAGTACGGCACCGCCGACCTCATCTACCACACATGCCCCCTCCATCTTCATGGTGGAGGGGGCATGTGTGTTTCCGCACCCTGCGCCGGCGGATCTCGGTCACCGGCTACACCCCCGTTGCGGGTTGTGCTCATCCGAACGTAGATTCGAGCATGGACCTCAACGATGCCTCTCCAGAGCGAGCACCCACGACACGAGCGGGGTACGTCGCCCTCCTCGGTTTCCCGAACGCCGGGAAGTCGTCGCTGCTGAATCGGCTCTTGGATCAGAAGCTCAGCATCGTGACCCCCTTCCCGCAGACCACGCGAGAGCGCGTAGTCGGGATCGATACTTCGGACGGGGTGCAGATGATCTTCGTGGATACTCCGGGTTTAGTAGATCCGCGGTATCTGCTCCACGAAACGATGCTGCATGCGGCGCTGGCCGCAATCCCTGATGCGGATGTGCTCCTCTTGCTGGTCGATGCGACCCAATCTCCTCCTTTAGACCAGACCGGCCTGCTGGCGCCGGTTCTGTCCCGGAAAGGCGCCGTCGTGGCGGTCATCAACAAAATCGACGTTGCCACAGCGAACAATGTCGCAAGGGTGCGCGAGTGGGCCGACGAGCAGGGGTTTCAGAGTTCAGTGGAAGTGTCTGCGCTGGAGGGGAGCGGAGTGGAATCGTTGCGGGAGGTCGTAGCGAATCTGCTTCCGATCTCCCCCTACTTCTACCCGCCCGAGGAGATTTCGTCACAACCGGTGCGATTCTTCGTCGCGGAGTTTGTTCGGGAAACAATCTTCGAGCTGTACAAGGAAGAAATTCCCTATAGCGTGGCAGTCCGTATCGAGGAGTACCGCGAGGCCGCGACGCCCGTGTACATCCGAGCTACGATCTTCGTCGAGCGGCAGTCCCAGAAGGGAATTTTGATCGGCAGCGGCGGCACCTCCATCCGACAGCTGGGGCAGATGTCACGGCAGAAGATCGAGGCATTCATCGGGTCTCCCGTTTATCTCGACCTGTGGATCAAGGTGCTCTCGAAATGGCGGCGAGATCCAACATCGCTGAAACACCTGGGATACTCACTTCCTTCCTCCGAGGGCTGAGATGGTTGATCCACAGCTTCTTGAAATTCTTGTCTGCCCCAAATGCAAGGGCGAGTTGGAATACCACGAGGAACCGCCGCGCCTGATCTGCAGAACGTGCCGGCTTCAGTACGCTGTGAAGGACGACATCCCGATCATGTTGATTGACGAGGCTGAGCCTCTCTGAAACCTCAAGCTAAGCGCTGCCGCAGCGCCGAAACTCGAGCTGGCTGAAGATCGAGTTTGACAGCCGTATGCGGCTGCTCTACTATGTGCGGTTCACATCCGTCCTCGCGATTTGTTCTTGCTCATGCCGCCTCGCGCACTTCTCTATTTCTCCCCGTCCGTCGGGTCGGCACCGCGTCTGCTGCGGGAATTCGCTGCGCGTACGGGTCATGTGCTTCAGGAGCCTCAATCGACCGAAGCTGTGATGGTATCGATCAACCGGGCGTACCCTGCCGCCGTGATTCTCGACGGCTCGCAATCAAGGGACGAAGCACTTGCGATGTGCCGGTCGATTAAAGAAGAGACGTTCACCGCAGTGGTACCGGTGGTATTTTATCTGGACGGGGATCACACCGTCACGACGGTCGACGCGCTGGAGGCCGGAGCCGACGAGGTGCTCACACGTTTCATCCCCGAGCGTGAGTCGGAACTCCGTCTTCGCATGGTAGTGGAACGTGCCGCGCGTGACGTAAGCGTTCACCCTACCACGCGGCTCCCGGGGACGGTGCAGATTGAGCGCGATATTGCGGAACGCCTCCGAACTGAAGAGCTTTTCGCCTGTTGCTACGCCGATCTGGACCATTTCAAGGAGTTCAACGACCGCTACGGCTACAACCATGGCGACGGCGTGATTTTGATTGTCTCGCGTATTCTGCGGGACGTGGTGCGGGGACACTCCAAAACAGGATTTGTCGGCCACATCGGGGGCGACGATTTCATCTTCAATGTTCCGGTCGGCAAATTCCAGGGGTGCTGCGACGATATTCTGGAGATTTTCGATCTCCTGATGCCCTTTCAGTATACTGCAGAGGATCGCGAACGGGGCTTCTTTATCGGGAAGGATCGACGCGGAGAGGAATACCAGGTTCCGTTGATGACACTCTCGATTGGCGTCGTGACGAACCAGCACAGGCGGCTCGCGCATCCCGCAGAGATCAGCGAACTCGCTACAGAGATGAAAGCATACGCAAAGACGTTCCAGGGGTCGGTTTGCGTTGTCGATCGCAGGCGCGGGCCCAATGATCCGGATGTTTGATCGCCCTGCCCAATCTTCAAACTTCCGCCCCTTCCGAGACCGCATTCGGCCGGACGATGCCTTCGTGGAGAAGCTATGAACGTACGTTGTTCACACTGCCAGACAGTATTCCGTGTTGATCCACGTAAAGTTCCACAGGGGGGCGTTCGTGCCCGCTGTTCCGTGTGCCGGGGAGTTTTCGCCGTCGTGGCGGAGGAGTCGAGCCCACCCTCGATGCAGGCCGTACCGGCAGCCGCCGTTGCAGCGGTTTCGGGGGCTACGGAAGCCTTCTCCGCTCCCGTCTCCAGCACTCTCGTTCCGCCGCCGCCGCCACCTCCCGTTGCCCCGCCGAGTTCTGCTCCTCCTGTACAGCCCGCTGCCGCTCGCGCGGCCGGTGGTGCGAAGCCGCGCTTCGGGGTTCAGGACCCGGAGACCAAGGCGAGGCGGCTCGCGCGCGCTCTCGTCTCGGATATGGTCACCTACCACCCCGAGCGTCAGGGGCGCGGATTGCGCGATGGGTCACTGCGCCATGAGTTTCGCGAGGAGATCCGGAAAAGCTGGGAGGAGTACGTGGAGCAGGTGGGGAAGGATATGGCCCACGGCACGTCCTTCTTCCGCGATGCACTGAACGAGATTCTGGCACGAGGGCAGAAGATCTTCTAGCTGCATGAGGATCGCCTGATACACCACTCGGAGTGGTGTTGCTTGCACCGAACATCCCGTGTGGGTATATTTCCCGCGTCTTACAGGGCCGTCCCGCCGGGATGGCCCTTGTCGTTCATACTTACCGCGTAGCTATCCTATGGCGACCGACCTGCATACCCGCATCGATGAGTACCGCAACAGGCTCGATGAGCTGAGGGGGTTTCTTTGACATCCCCGCCAAGCGGGAAAAGATCGCACAGTTAGAAGCACGCATGGTGCACCCCGATTTCTGGAGCGACCAGGACGCTGCACGAGAAACGATTGCTACCGCAAATGAGCTGAAGCAGTGGACGGATCCCTGGACAGCCCTGTCGGGAAGAGTCGACGAGCTCGGAGAGCTCGGAGAGCTCCTGGAGGAAGAGAGTGATCCCGAGCTCATGGAGGAGTGGGCTGCGGAGGTGGAATCGCTTGCATCCGAACTCGACGCGCTCGAGCTCAGGAACATGCTGCAGGGGCCGGACGACTATCGTGACGCTCTGCTGACCATCCACCCCGGTGCCGGCGGCACGGAGTCCCAGGACTGGGCGGAGATGTTGATGCGGATGTACGTGCGGTGGGCAGAGCGCCACGGATTCGAGGTGGAGCTGCTCGATCAGCTGGAGGGAGAAGAGGCCGGCATCAAATCGGCCACGCTCGAGGTGCGCGGCTCACAGGCGTTCGGGTATCTGAAAGCGGAACGAGGAGTTCATCGACTCGTACGGATCTCCCCGTTCGATTCGCAGGCGCGCCGCCACACGTCATTCGTCTCCATCTTCATCTATCCCGTGGTAGACGACACGATCCAGATCGAGGTGCGCGAGGAGGACATCGAGATGGACGTGTTCAGGGCCTCTGGAGCCGGCGGGCAGCACATCAACAAGACGAGCTCGGCGGTACGGCTCAGACATCTGCCCAGCGGCATCGTAGTGGGATGCCAGCAGGAGCGGTCTCAGCACAAGAACCGTGCGACGGCTATGAAGATGCTCAAGGCCGCACTCTACCAGAAGGCGCTGGAGGAGCAGCAGGCCGAGAAAGCGAAGGTTGAATCCACCAAAACCGACATCGGCTGGGGAAGTCAGATCCGGTCGTATGTGTTTCAGCCATACACGATGGTGAACGATCACCGCACGGAGCTCAAGGTCGCCGACGTCCAGAAGGTGATGGACGGGGATCTCGACCCGTTTATCCACGCGTACCTGCGTGAGTTCGGGGCGAAGCAATGAGCGAGGCCGTGAGAGACGGCGAGAGAGAAGAGCCGGGCCGCGTGATGCGGGACCGCATCGAGAAGCTGGAGACGCTTCGCTCCCTCGGTGTCGAGCCCTATGCATACCGATTCGACCCGACCCACTCCACGGAGGAGGCGCGCGCGCTGTTCACGGGCGAGGTGGAAGAGACCGAATCGGTGCGGCTGGCCGGCCGCTTCGTGTCGCTACGCGATATGGGGAAGAGCCGCTTCGCCCACCTCGCCGACCGGGCTGGGCGTCTCCAGCTCTATTTCCGGAAGAACGTGCTGGGCGACGAGGCGTATACGCTCCTCGATCTCATTGATTTAGGTGACTGGATCGGTGTCGAGGGAGCTATCTTCCGTACCCGTACGGGAGAGATTACCCTGCGGGTGGATCGGTTTACGCTCCTTGCCAAAGCGGTGCGCCCTCTTCCGCTGGGCAAAGAGGAGGTGGATCCGGAGACGGGGGAGCGTACCGTGTACTCCGGCTTCTCCGACCGCGAGGCTCGCTACCGGCAGCGCTACGCCGATCTCGCCGTGAACCCCGAGGTGCGGGAGGTCTTCGTTACCCGTGCGAAGGTCATCCGCAGCATCCGCCGGTTCCTCGACGAGCGAGACTTCCTCGAGGTGGAGACGCCGGTTCTCCAGCCGATCTACGGCGGCGCCTCCGCACGTCCCTTCATAACGCACCACAACGCGCTGGACATCCCGCTCTACCTGCGCATCGCCGACGAGCTCTACCTGAAGCGGCTCATAGTGGGGGGCATGGAGCGTGTATACGAGATCGGGAAGGACTTCCGTAACGAGGGGATGGACCGTTCGCACAACCCCGAGTTCACGATGTTGGAGTTCTACGCGGCATATCTCGACTACGAAGATGTGATGCGGCTGACCGAGGAGCTACTCGTGCAGGTGGTCACCGAGGTGCGGGGGAGCACGACCCTCAGCTACGGAGACGCGACGATCGACTTCACGCCGCCCTTCTCACGACATACGATGTACGACGCACTTCGCGAGATCGGCGGGGTAGATGTTCCCGCTCTCTCCGACGAGGAGCTGCGTGCGCGGGCCAGCTCTCTAGACATCGCGAACGCGGCGTCTTTCTCTCGTGGCAAGCTCATCGACGAGCTTTTCGGCGAGTTGGTGGAGTCGAAGCTGGTCCAGCCGACCTTCATTACGGACTACCCGCGAGGGATTTCGCCGCTGGCGAAGCCGAAGCGCGGCGATGCCGAGCTTACGGAGCGCTTCGAACTGATCATCGCGGGCCGGGAACTCTGCAACGCATACAGCGAGCTCAACGATCCGTTCGACCAGCGGGAGCGGCTGGAGGCTCAGGCGCGGCTGCAAGCAGCCGGTGACGACGAGGCGCAGGTGCCGGACGCCGACTTCGTCCGCGCCCTCGAATACGGGATGCCGCCGACGGGCGGGTTCGGGATGGGAATCGACCGGCTCGTAATGCTCCTGACCGACCAGCCCTCGATCCGGGACGTGATCCTCTTCCCGACGATGCGCCCGGAATAGGGAACTCCCGGTAGGCGGGAGGGATACAGGAAGCGGTGAGTGCGGGGCGGCTGTAGGCTTCCAGGGTACAATATCCACCCGGCCTGCATCCGCCCCGGCGATTTAAACCGAAGGAGACCCGTTGAAGCTAGAGTGGTACATTGCCCGTCGCTATCTGGCCTCACGCCGGGGGGCCCGCTTCCTGTCGTTGATCACGCTCATCGCGATCGGCGGTGTCTTTGTGGGCGTCATGGCGCTGATCGTGGTCACCTCCGTCATGACCGGTTTGCAGCGCGACCTGCGGGACAAGATCCTGGGAACCAATCCGCACATCTGGCTGACGACGTACGGCGGCGCGCTGCGAATGGAGGACTGGCCCGAGGTCGTCGAGCGAGTTCGGCTTATGCCGGAGGTCACGGCCGCGGCGCCCTTCGTCCATACCGAGGTGGGGCTGCGTAGCCCAGCACACGCAGAGTTCGCGGTTCTTCGCGGGATCGATCCCTCGGTGCCGGGCGAGCCGATCACCGACGTGGTACGGGAGATCCGCGCGGGCACGCTACAACTCGGCCCTACGGTGTCGGGCGAGCCGCCGCTGCTCATCGGCCAGGGGCTGGCTGACCGGTTCGGCCTGTTCCCCGGCGACGAAGTGGACCTGATCTCCCTGCAGGGCGCCCAGCTCAGTCCGGTGGGAGGGTTGATCCCGCGGTTGCGGAAGTTCGAGGTGGCTGGCGTCTTCCGCACTGGAATGTACGAGTACGACAACAAGTTCATGTATACCACGCTCGGCACCGCCCAGGAGCTGGTCGATCTGGGAACCGCGGTGACGGGGCTGGAGATTCGTGTTCCCGACGCCATGCGCGCAGACGCGGTGGGCCGCAGCATGGAGCGCTCGCTCGGCTTCCCCTACCGCGCCGAAGATTGGAAATCGATGAACGCTTCTCTCTTCTCGGCACTCCAGCTCGAGAAGATGGCCATGGAGATCATCCTCGGGCTGATCGTGGTGGTCGCCGCGTTCAACATCATTTCCACGCTGGTGATGGTGGTAACGGACAAGACCCGCGAGATCGGGATCCTGAAGTCGATGGGCGTGACCTCCAACCAGGTCCTCCGCATCTTCATCATCCAGGGGGTGGTGATCGGAGCCGTGGGGTCCACCCTCGGGCTGATCGGAGGGTTGTCCCTCGTGTGGCTGTTGGATACGTACCAGTTCATCCAGATCCCGGGCGACATCTACTTCATCGATCGCCTCCCCGTCGCGTTCGACATGGCGGATGCCGCGCTGATCCTGGTGCTGAGTATCCTGGTCTCCTTCCTCGCGACGATCTACCCGGCGCGGCAGGCCGCTCGCCTGATGCCGGTCGAGGCGATCCGCCATGAGTGAGCGGCACCCGGCCGTCGTGACCCGCGGCCTTTCAAAGAGCTATGTGGGCGGAGACGGAGCACGCCTCGATGTGCTGGAGGACGTAGACCTGGAGGTGGCCGCGGGCGAGAGCATCGCCGTGCTCGGGCAGAGCGGCGCGGGGAAGTCGACGCTTCTCCACCTGCTCGGCGGGCTGGACCGGCCCACCTCGGGTGAGGTGTGGCTGGGAGAGCAGCGCGTCACCTCGCTGACGGAGGATCGGCTCGCGCGCCTGCGCACGGAGCGGATCGGCTTCGTCTTCCAGTTCCATCATCTCCTGCGCGAGTTTACCGCGCTGGAGAACGTGATGATGCCGCAGCTAATCCTCGGCGTAAGCCGGCGCGCCGCCCGGGATCGTGCGCTTTCGCTCCTGGAGCAGGTAGGGCTGGAGCGCCGAGTCGAGCACAAGCCGGCCCAGCTCTCCGGGGGCGAGCAGCAGCGGGTTGCGGTGGCACGGGCACTCGCGAATAGGCCAGTGGTGCTGCTCGCGGACGAGCCCACCGGCAACCTCGATCCGCATACCAGCGACCGGTTGCACGATCTGCTCTTCGATGTCAGCCGCGAGCACTCGTCCGCGATGATTCTCGTCACGCACAACCTTGATCTGGCCGCGCGCGCGGACCGCGTTTTGCGCGTCCATGAGGCACGGCTGATCCCTGCCGTCGAAGAGCGTGTGGGACTCGGCCCTGAGCGGTACACGGGGTAGCCCCCCTTCTCCGGCTTCCGAGAGTGTCTATGCGGTGTGACAACTGTGGCAAGGGCGACGCAGCCATTCATCTGACGAAGATCCAGAACAACGAGATGAACACGTACCATCTCTGCGAAACGTGCGCGGCCGAGGAGGGGCTGGATACCGGTGAGCCCACCGCTGCTGCCCCGCTGACGGATTTTCTCGCGCAGATGGGCAAAAATATTGGAGGCGAAACAGCCGTTGCGCTCGGTGGATGTACCTCGTGCGGTCTGACCCTCAGCGATTTCAAGAAGACCGGTCGGCTGGGCTGCTCCACCTGTTACACGCAGTTCGACCAGCACCTGCGAGGCCTGCTGCGGCGCCTGCATGGCGGAACTCAGCACGTGGGCAAGATCTTCCTCTCTCCGGACCCGCGCCAGACGGACCGGCTGGCCCGCATCGCAAGCCTCCGGAGAAGCCTGCATCATGCGGTGGCGGGAGAAGATTTCGAGCGAGCGGCAGCGCTGCGCGATCAGATTCGCCAGCTCGAGCTCACCGAGTAGAGGAGAGGCCCGATGATCGACCGCACTACCCCGCCAGCCGGGGGGCTCCAGTGGCTCGACGCCAACGGTCCGCACTCGGACATCGTGCTGTCTACACGTATCCGGCTGGCCCGAAATCTCCAGGGCTTCCGGTTCGGCCCCCGCGCTCAGGACAGCGACCGCCGCGCCGTGCTGGGAGCTGCGCGCGATGCAGCCGAAAGCGCTTCGATGCTGCATGAAGGCGACGCTTACGTCATTCCGGCGTTAAGTTCGTCCGCGCGCCAGCTCATGCTCGAACGTCACCTTGTCAGCCGTGACCTCGTGGGAAGCGATGAAGGTGCACCGCCCTCGCATTCCGCTCTGCTCCTGGCGCCGCGCGCGGAGCTGGGGCTCATGGTCAATGAAGAGGACCACCTCCGTCTGCAGGGGCTACTGAGCGGCTTCAGGTTGCGGGAAACCTGGCGCATGGTCGATGCGCTGGACGACGAACTGGGCGAACGGCTGCGCTACGCATTCCACTCGGAATTCGGCTATCTGACCTCGTGCCCGACCAACGTCGGCACCGGGTTGCGCGCCTCGGTTCTGATGCACCTGCCGGGACTCGTTCTTACGCAGGAGATCGGCAAGGTGCTGCAGGGGATCGGGCAGGTTGGGCTCACCTTCCGGGGCCTGTACGGCGAAGGCTCCGAGGTCGTGGGGAACTTCTTTCAGCTCAGCAATCAGACCACTCTGGGCAAGTCCGAAGACGATCTGATCGACCACCTTCAGAAAATCGTGGAGCAGGTCGTTCAGTACGAGGTGCAGGCACGTGCGGTCCTTCGTCGTGATGCTCCTGCCGTCATGGAGGACAAGGTCTGGCGAGCGTACGGTCTTTTGCGCTACGCGCACGCCGCCTCCTTCGACGAAGTCATGAATCTGTTGAGCGGCGTCCGGCTGGGAATCAGCCTGAAACTTCTCCTGAAACCCAGTGTATACACGCTTAATCAGATCATGATACTCTCCCAGCCGGCGCATCTGGAAGAGATGGCAGGGAAATCGCTTACGGCGGCAGAGATGGACATCCAACGTGCCATGTATGTCCGGGCGATGCTCCGGGCGGACGGAGATCCTGCCTCCACCGAGGAGATGAATGATCAAGGGTGAGCGGTCTCTGTCTGCGGGATCTTCCGCCTGTGCCGCAGCGAAGCCATCTTTTTCCCGGCAGCGGAGGCGTTTTGCACCCGGTTCCGACGCTGCCCTAGTACTGACACAAACGACATTTCGGCGGCGCTTTCAAATCGGCGTGTCGCCTCTTCAGTTGCCGCTCGCGGGTACCGGTGGTCATCCGCCCTCGCGAATTAGAGGGCGTTCTCAGCAATGAAAGGTCGGTTATGAACTACAACTTCACAGACCGGGTCCGGAAGGTGCTCGCGATGGCGCGTGAGGAGGCGATCCGCCTTCAGCACGACTATGTCGGCACCGAGCACATCCTCCTCGGACTGATCCGCGAGGGCGAGGGTGTCGCAGCAGCCGTGCTCACGAACCTAGCCGTGGATCTCGAGCAGATCCAGGAGCGGATCGAGGAGTCCGTCCGCCGAGGCAAGGCAACGATCGCGCTGGGCGAGCTTCCCTACACATCGCGCGCGAAGAAGGTGCTGGAGTTCGCGATGGCCGAGGCGCGCGAGCTGAACCATACCTACGTGGGTACCGAGCATCTGCTGCTCGGGCTTCTTCGCGAGGAGAAGGGAATCGCCGCCGAGGTGCTCAACCAGCTGGGGGTGACGCTCGATGAGGCACGGCGCCAGACGCTGAAGCTACTGGGCTCGGATCCGAATGCCGCGCCTACCGCAGCCACCGGTGCGTCGTCCAGCTCGGCGAGCCCGAAGGGCGACAAGAAGTCCAAAACGCCCGCACTCGATCATTTCTGCCGCGACCTGACGGAGCTCGCCCGCCAGGATGAGCTGGACCCGACGATCGGCCGCGCCGAAGAGATCGAGCGGGTGATGGAGATTCTCTCGCGCCGCAAGAAGAACAACCCCGTGCTGATCGGTGAGCCGGGGGTCGGTAAGACGGCGATCGTCGAGGGGCTCGCGCAGCTGATCGCCAGCGGCGAGTGCCCGGAGAGCCTGGCCCACAACCGTGTGCTCGCGCTGGACATGGCCGCCGTTATCGCGGGTACCAAGTACCGCGGTCAGTTCGAGGAGCGCCTCAAGGCGGTGATGAACGAGATCGCGCAGAACAAGAACGTCATCCTCTTCATCGACGAGCTGCACACGCTTGTAGGTGCAGGGGCAGCGGAGGGTGCGATCGACGCCTCGAACATGCTCAAGCCCGCACTGGCGCGGGGCGAGCTGCAGTGCGTGGGAGCATCCACGCTCAACGAATACCGTAAGTACATCGAGAAGGATGGCGCGCTGGAGCGGCGGTTCCAGACCGTGGCGGTCGAACCGCCGTCGATCGAGGAGACGATCCAGATTATCCAGGGGCTGAAGGGGCACTACGAGGAGCACCACCGCATCGAGATCCCGGATGCGGTGATCGAGGCGTCGGTGAAGCTCTCGGAGCGGTACATTACCGACCGCTTCCTGCCGGATAAGGCGATCGACGTGATCGACGAGGCGGGCGCCCGCGCGCGGCTCGCGACGCAGGTACCGCCGCCCGAGGTGGCTGATCTGAAGCGGGAGATGGAGGAGTTGGGAGAGCGGAAGGATTCCGCCATCCGCGACCAGGACTTCGAGCGTGCCGCCG
>JACDHR010000432.1 GCA_013820915.1 Gemmatimonadota bacterium | reverse complement strand
GCCCTGAAGCGAGCGCTCCGCTACTCCCGGTGGCGGGCGATTCGCCGGAGCCGGCAATCACGGGAGCTTCAGCCGACCCGGACGGTAGCAGACCCGGGTTCAACGCGGACAGCGTGGCGCCCAGCCCGGTAATGAGCAGCAGCGCGAGTGCAACGGCAGCACCCTTCAACCCGGGGCGCCTGGCGAACAGCGATCGACGGCTTGCCCGGAGTTGCGTATCCTCCTCAGCTTCCAGGCTCGCGGCAACAATGGGCTCGACAGCCTTCGCCTCTCCGGTGGGACGCTGATAGCGGATCGTCTCTGCGGCGTTGACGCGGGTCTCGGGAAGCACCGCCTCGATTTCGTCTCCCGTGGGCGGTGGCGGCGTTGCCGGAGATACTCGCTGGCGCATTGCCAGTGCGCTGCGCCAGCGCCGCCATGCGGACGCGCTCCGATACTCATCGAGCGCTCCGAGGAGCGCGGCGGCGTCGGGGAAGCGCTGGTCCGGCTTCTTCTGCAGCGCTTTCTCGATCACGAGCCGCAGGTGGAACGGTACGTCGGGTCGGAACTCCCGAACCGACGGCAATATTTCATGCTTCTGTTTGTAGATGACCGTATAGAGGCTCTCCCCCTCCCAGGGCGCCTCCCCCGTGAGCATCTCCCAGGTCAGCAGCGCCAGGCTGAACAGATCGCTGCGTGCGTCGACGCCGGTGCCGTCGATCTGTTCGGGAGCCATGTATGCAGGCGTTCCCAGCGTAACACCGGCCAGTGTCAGCCCCGTTGCGCGATCGGCGGTACGCGCAATGCCGAAGTCGGCGAGGAGGGCGTCGTCGGAGCGCTCATCCAGGAAAATGTTCTCCGGCTTCACATCCCGATGAATGACTCCCCGACTGTGGGCATAGGTGAGGGCGGAGCCGATCTGTCGCAGCACCGCTTCGGCGCGCTCGAAGGGGAACGGGCCGTCCTCCTGGATCGCGCGTTTCAGCGTGCGGCCGGGGATATACTGCATCACCAACGCAAGGCCGCCATCGCCGAGGCGCTTCACCGAGTGTACCGCGACGATGTGGGGGTGCTGGAGTCGTGCCGCGGTCTTCGCTTCGCGGGCGAAGCGCAGGAGCGTTTCCTCATCTTCCGCGAGCGGCGAGCGGATCAGCTTGATCGCGACCTCACGATCGAGCTCGCGATCGTGCGCGAGATAGACGATCGCGGCGCCCCCGCGTCCGAGCTCTCGAACGAAGGTGAACTCCGCCTCCAGTTTGGAAGCTTCCTGCGGGAACCCCGTGCGGCTACTGATCATCGCGATGCCTCTCGGACGCCCGGCGGACGCTGGCGCAGTATAAGGTGCTCCGGTGGGGCACGAAGCCGGGTAGCGGGCTGTACCCGTCGCACAACGGATCCATACACCGATCCTTCAGAAAGGATACCGCAGCGCGACGGCTCATCCCTGCGTGGCCATCCACCAGAGGACCCCTCCCAGCGTCGCGAGCACCAGAAGCATCAGAATCGCGATACCGGTTCGCCCCCCCCGCCCACCGCTCCCGCGTTTTCTTCGCCGAGACCCGGTTTGCGGGCGCTGCAGCGAGCGGGGAAGCGGAGGTGCGGGCGAACCGCCGGTGCGCGGCGCGGGCCGCACAACCGGTGTTGCGGGCGTACGCTCGGTCTGTATCTGGATCGCAAGCGGGAGAGTCACCGACGGAAGCCGGCGTGGTAGTAGATCGAACTCCACCATCGCGAGCGAGATGTTGTCGTCGCTGCCGCGGCGGTATGCGAGGGCAGCCAGCGCTTGGGATGCCGTCGGGAGATCGGTCGTTCCCATAAGGTACGCGCGGATCACGTCGTCCGGAACCGTGCGGTAAAGTCCGTCGCTGCAGAGTAATACCGCGTGCTGCGACTGAACCGCGTAGGGGCCGAAGACATCGACCTCCACCGACTCGTCGGTCCCGATCGCGCGGGTGAGCGCGTTACGCCAGGGAGAGGCAGCCACCTCGTCGGCCGACATCGTACCGGCTCGCGCCGCTTCCGCGCTGAAGGAGTGATCTCGAGTGATCTGACGGATCGTGCCGGCATCGATGAGGTACGCGCGGCTATCACCCACGTTGGCGATCCGGAATTCGCTACCGCTACGGAGGAGCACGACGAGCGTAGTCCCCATGCCATGCCATTCGACGCGCTCCCGGGCGCGAGTATACAGCGCGGTGTTCGCCGCGGCTACAGCGTCGCGCAGCGGCGTGCCGGTCTCCAACTCGGCGATCAGCACCTCGAGCGCCATTCGGCTGGCGACCTCACCCGCGGCGTGTCCGCCCATTCCGTCGGCCACGGCAACGAGGTCTGAGCCGTCGCCCAGACGCCGGACGACCACGGCGTCCTGATTGGCGCGGCGGCGGCCGGCGTGCGTGAAAGAGGCAGTCGCGGAGGAAAGAGTATGCATGGCTCAGCGCTCCCGGAACACAAAAGCGATCTCACCCATTTCGATCCGGTCACCTTCATGGAGAGGTCGTGCATCACCTCCGCCGTTCAACTCTTCTCCATTGACGACGACCGGGTTGGTGCTCGATAAATTCGCGATCCGCCACTCGCCGCCGTCGTACCGCATGTGCGCGTGCTCACGGCTGACCGTGGGCGCCCGCAGCTGGATGTGCCGGTACGGCGGGCCGTCCTGTCGACCGAACGTGATCTCGGGTTCACCCGCGGTACGCACGAAGCGGATGCTCTGTCCACTGTCCGCACCCGCGACGATCTCCAGGCGGCCGGGTAGGATCTGCAGCGTTCCGTCGATCGGCTGATGGAAGCGGATCGTGCTGCCGTCTACCACGGAGTCGCCGTGTGGCGCCACGGCGGGCGAAGTCACGGGCGACGGAGATTGCGTTGCCGGGGCCGCGGGGACCCACTCCGGAGCAGGTGGTACGCGCGGCGCGGGCGGATTCGTGTTCGCCGCCGACGGCGCCCGGCTGTGCGGCGTGATCGGCGCGGGTGGAGCGGCGCGCATCGGGCGTGGCTCCGAGGCTCTCGCCGCAGGGAAGATGATCGGCGGCGAGGCTGCGGAGCGTCGGGATTGCTCGGCGCCACGCCGCCGCCACATCGTGGCTAGATATCCCAGCGCAGCGACCAGGATCAGCACCACCACCCATCCGATCACACTTCCCGTGATGGCGATGGGGACGATCGCAAGCTGGCCGGACAGCGGCTGCGCCGTTGCTCCAGATGCCCAAAATGCTGCAGTCGATGCGGTAACTACCCGGAACCTCGATCCAATCACCTGGCCTCCATGCGGTTGAGAGCCTTCGAGGGTGTGCTCGTGCTGCCCGTGCGCGTCTGCTTCGCGGAGCGGCCCTGAAGAGGAGAGACTCTCTCGCTCCGTGAGAGCCACCCCGCACAGACTCCCCGGCTGCACTGTGGCGCCGATCACACACCCCGCAACGTTGGAAAAGATAAAATTGTAGCGTAAGATACGCAAAGAAAACACGATACCCGCTGTGACGACTGGAAAAGCAGGCCCGCGCCGAGCCTGTTTTGTGCAACTTGATTGCCAGAAATCTACCCGGATCCCGGTGCCTCGGACGCGTTATGG
>JACDHR010000431.1 GCA_013820915.1 Gemmatimonadota bacterium | reverse complement strand
CCGGGTGGGTCTGCACGGGGCGTTCGCCTTTCCGGTCTGGGGAGGCGACGAGTTCCTGGGGGTGATCGAGTTCTTTCACCGGGAGGCCATGGCACCCGATCCGGCGTTGCTCGCCTCTGTAGAGGCGATCGGGCGCGACATCGGCCAGTCGATCAAGCGGATCCGGGCCGAGGAAGAACGCGACCGGGCGCTGGACACGATCACCCGGATGAACGCCACACTCGTCGCACGCACCGCCGAGGCCGAGGCGGCTCGCGAAGTGGCGGAAGCGGCCCGAAGCCTCGCGGCGCGGATGAACGAACGGCTGGTCGTCGCCAGTGCGCGCGAGCAGGAGATCGCCGAGGAGGCGCGTAATGCGAACCAGGCGAAGAGCGAGTTCCTGGCCAACATGAGCCACGAGCTCCGCACCCCCATCAATGCGGTCGTCGGGTACGCGGACCTGCTGGAGATGGGGCTCGCCGGGCCCGTGACGGAGGCGCAAAAGGCCCAACTCGCGCGTATCCAGGCCAGCAGCCAGCACCTGATCGGGCTGATTGATGACATCCTGGACCTCGCCAAGGTGGAGGCCGGGCGCATGGACGTGGCGCACGAGACCGCGCGGGCGATGGACGCCATCACCGCTGCGCTGTCGCTCGTCGCGCCGCAGGCTACCGCACGGGGGATCGCGATCGAGGATTCGTGCGCTGAGGACCCGGGTGCGTCCTACACGGGCGACGAGGACCGTGTCCGGCAGGTCCTCGCGAACCTGCTCTCCAACGCCGTCAAGTTCACCGAGCCCGGGGGGTGGATCCGGGTCACCTGCGGGGCCACCGCCGAGCCGGATCCCGAGGCTCAGCTCCGATCCGCGGGGATGTGGACGTACGTCCGGGTGGAGGACACCGGGATAGGGATCGCCCCGGAGGACCTTGCCACGGTGTTCGAGCCGTTCGTTCAGGCGGAGCGGGGCCACACGCGCACCCGGGGCGGTACGGGACTCGGGCTCACGATCAGCCGGCGGCTCGCACGGCTGATGGCCGGCGATCTCACGGCGCGGAGCGTACCCGGCGCGGGGTCCGTCTTCACCCTTTGGCTCCCCACGGGCTCTGTTCCGGGGGGCTCACTCGAGGAAGCCGTTCTGGCGGAGGTACGGGGCACCGGGAGTGGCGCACGCGGGCTCGCCCGGATCGGAGAGGCCGTGCAGGGCGAGATCGACAGCATCCTGCGCGCGTACGTTGCGCGCCTCCGCGCAGACCCGCTCGTCCCAAATCAGGATACGCGGACCGACGCCGATCTCGAGGACCACACGTCCTCCTTTCTGGCGAACCTCGCGCAGTCGCTGGTCATCCTGGAGCAGACCGGCGGCAAGCCGGATCTGATGCGGGACGGCTCGGAGATCCAACGATTGATCTCGGAACGTCATGGAGCGCAGCGGGCTCGGCTCGGCTGGACCGAAGAGGCGCTCCGGAGGGAGTTCGAGATCCTCAAGGAGGAGGTGGAAGCGGCGGTGCGAAGAAAGATTCCATCGGAGTCCGGCGTGGATGTGGACGCCGGCGTCGCTGTGCTCGTCAGCTTCCTGGACCACGCCGAGCGCATCAGCCAATCGGGGCTGCTCGGCGCCGCAGGCGCGAGCACGGTCTGAAGTGCGGGGTCCTGTGGGTCGCAATATGATGGAGTAGTCCAGCGAGATCTCGGTTCTCGGAACTATGGCGCTGGTGCACACGAGTCGAAGAAGTCTTGTTACGCGTCCCGAAGCGGCGCCGTGTAGGGTGACATGCAGTTGCGGCCTTGCCGTGTGCATCTGGTCTTCCCCCGCTTTGATGGACACGCGGAAGCCGGCGCAGGAGAAGATCCGCTACGCGAAAAACGCGCTCCACCTGGCCCTCACCGGTGCCATGCGGCGAGTCCTTCCCGAAGTAGCCGGGATGCTGGCGGAGCGGGAGCCGGCATTCACGACGGAGGCGGCGCTGGCAGACAACGGAGGCCATCTCGCGGACCTCGTCGAGGTTCCTGAACGACCAGGGCGAATGAGACGAGCGGGTGATCGGGTGCGAGCAATGGTTGGGCACCTGCACTTCCTGCGGCGAGATCGCGTTGATCCCGAGCGAGAGAACGGGGGCACTCACTCAGGCAATCAGGCGGCATCCCAGAGGTAGCCGAACTGCCGCCGGATCCGCGGGCGAGATGTAGGGACACCCCAGGATCGACGCCAGCGGCACTGGGGCACCAGCCAGGGCGAAGGCGCCGAGACCGTTTTCTCCAGTTGTGGACTGTGAATGGCTGTGAAAGAGGGGCCCCGACAAAGCGACGGGCCAACTCCTCAACCCTCCGACACAAAAAGCCGGAAAGCCAGCAATTAAGCGGCTTTCCGGCTTGTTGATCCGACGTTGTGTCGGCAAATACCAAGCGGAGGCGGAGGGACTCGAACCCCCAAAGGCTTGCGCCCGCCGCATTTCGAGTGCGGTGCCTTACCAATTAGACTACGCCTCCAAACGAAAGGCGGACCCCCTCGCGGGGGCCCACCAGTCGGGACGGCCGGATTTGAACCGGCGACCCCTCGCTCCCGAAGCGAGTGCTCTACCGGGCTGAGCCACGTCCCGAATCCCGGATACTACACCTTCACCTTCCCTGACCTACACCAAACCTCGGAGCGGACCGGGTGGGATTCGAACCCACGAGGGCTGTTAACCCCACACGATTTCCAATCGTGCTCCTTAAGCCGCTCGGACACCGGTCCCCAGCGGAGCGGAGAGGGCGGGATTCGAACCCGCGTGCGCCTTTTGGACGCGACGGTTTAGCAAACCGTTGGTTTTAGCCACTCACCCACCTCTCCACGAACACTTTTTCGCAACGACACAGCGTGCCAACCAATCGTCCCATTGCCCCGCCAGGGCTCGAACCTGGACTCTTCTGATCCAGAGTCAGACGTGTTGCCAGTTACACCACGGGGCAAAATAACGCGGCGAGCAGCTCCGAACGACAGAGCCGAAAGCAACCACCAACCGCGACCCGATCCCTATTCCAGGGTCTATTTCTCCACGGGCAGGAGATTCAAACATGATCCGAAGCGGGAGACGGGGCTCGAACCCGCGACCCTCAGCTTGGGAAGCTGATGCTCTACCAACTGAGCTACTCCCGCACCATCAACGTCACTGACTCCGCGAACAAAGCCACTGAGCACGCGACGCACGGAACTACTCCCGCAAATCCGACGCCACCTCCAGAGCCACCGGTCGGATTTGAACCGACGACCGCTCGATTACGAATCGAGTGCTCTACCCCTGAGCTACGGTGGCACCTTACGCCCGGTGTCTTCAAACTCCAGCCAGTGGAGCCGAGGGGAATCGAACCCCTGACCTCTGCAGTGCGATTGCAGCGCTCTCCCATCTGAGCTACGGCCCCGGAACTCTACATGGGCGGTACAAGATTCGAACTTGTGACCTCTACGATGTCAACGTAGCGCTCTAACCAACTGAGCTAACCGCCCGACAACCCATCCCCGCGCATACGCAAAGCCACTGAGCACGCGCAGCGTGCGAAGAACTGAGCTAACCGCCCGACAACCCATCCCCGCGCA
>JACDHR010000430.1 GCA_013820915.1 Gemmatimonadota bacterium | reverse complement strand
TCCTCGCTCCCGATCTGCTGATCATTGACGACTTCGGTCTGAAACGGCTCAACCCCCAACAGTCGAGTGACTTCTACGAGGTCATCATCGAACGGCACCGCCGGGCCTCTACGATCGTCACCTCCAACCGCGCCATCGAGGAGTGGATCCCCCTCTTCGATGATCCGATCCTCGCCCAGAGCGCACTGGATCGACTCGCGCACAACGGCTATCAGGTCGTCATGGACGGGCCCAGCTACCGCAGCCGCCAACGACCCGGGCAACCCATCGACCCACCCCCAAAAAATCGGAGAAGGTAGCGAACTCGGGAAGTCAGCCGTATCATTTTCGGTCGGTCTCAGAGGGGTGGATCAAGGTAGTGAGAAACAGTGGATCAAGCTCGTGAGAAGTGACAATGGGCTTTTTGTGCTCTATGCTACTCAGGCACTACGTTCTGGTGAATAATCGAGGTGTATATTTCCCGATATCTTGAATCAAGGAGTCTCTCTGATGCGCGCATTTGCTCTTGCTCTATCGTTTGTCCTTTTCCCCGTTGCTGCCAACGCCCAGCAAGGTTCACTGCTTGAGCTGGTCACAGTCGCTATCGACTCGGCTGCCAGGGAGGGCGCCCGTGCAGCCCCCGCGGGCGCTGTGACGGGCCCTGTACTGGTAGATGCAGGCTCGGTTCTCCGGGGGCTGCGGACGATCTCGTCGCGCGAGTTTACTGCATCCGACATTCTCGACCGTCTCTCTTCCGACCACGTCCGCGACATCACGGGGAAGGTATACCACACCTGCCGCACGGACCT
Organism: Gemmatimonadota bacterium; assembly: GCA_013820915.1. Taxonomy (GTDB): domain Bacteria; phylum Gemmatimonadota; class Gemmatimonadetes; order Longimicrobiales; family Longimicrobiaceae; genus JACDHR01. Next base: position 2,774 of record JACDHR010000430.1, on the reverse strand, counting down.
TCCACCGGGGGAAAGACCTACCTCCTGCGGTGTGGTTGATGAAGGCGTCCACGTCCGGCTGGACGCGATTTCACGTGTAGACAGCGGGTACGCGCTCGTGATCAGCGTGGATTGGACCGAGCCGCGCCGAGCTTCATCGGCCGTCGGGGGGGCTCAGGTAGAGTACATCTACGGGTATCGGGATGGAGAATGGCGGCTCTTGCGCAGCAAAATTCTGAGGATGTCTTGAGGCGCTGCCGCGCACCTTCCGGGGAGCGGCCCCTCGCTCTGGCATGCAACGGGTACCAGATCTGCGCCCATGACCGATCTGCATGCCAAGCACGATCATGCTCTGATCGGAGACCTCGAACCGAAGGCTACTGAGCACGCAGTGCGAAGAACTCTGTCCCAGTCGCGATTGGAGACGATCTCCGGCCGAGGCCCCACCACGAAGCGAACCCGGCAGCGGAAGATGTCCTGCATCGACAGCCCGGGATTCGAGAGCAGCCGGTCCACCTGCCCGGGTTGCATGACGCGGGGCGACTCCCGCCCCCGCGTCCCATCTCACCTGCGCGAGCCGTGCGGCCTGGATCAGCGCGCCCGCGAGATCACGACGCCGGCCGCCCCCACGCCCGCCGCGTCCCACACCATGTCACGGACGGAAGCCGTTTCGCCGGGGCGGCGGGCGTCGCGGATCTCCTTCCACACACCGGCGCCGGCACCGACGCCCACGCCGACAGCCAGGCTCTGCTCTGCAGTTAGGCCGGCGGCACGCGCGCCGCTGGCGGACAGGCTCGTGACCACAAAGGAGGCGAAGAAGTGCTTGAACTTGTCTTCCGCGAACCAACGATCGGCGGGAGGGGCGCCCGGGGAAAGCGATAGACAGAAGAACAGGAGGCAGGCGTTCATGCGTCCCCCTCCCCGGCTTCCGCCCACGCGCGTGCCGCGGCAACGGCGCGCTTCCACCCCGCCAGCCACTGCCGCCGCTCCGTGTCGCGGGCTACGGGTGCAAAAACGGTTTCTTCCGGGCGCGCGGAGGCGAACTCCTCCGGCGTTTTCCAGAACCCCAGCGCGAGGCCGGCGAGCCCCGCAGCACCGCGCGCCGTGGTCTCGACCATGGCGGGTCGCCGCACCGGGATGCCGAGCAGGTCCGCCTGGAACTGCATCATCCAGTCGTTGCCGCTCGCGCCGCCGTCCACGCGCAATTCGCGCAGACGCACGCCGCTGTCGGCTTCCATGGCGACGGCCACGTCGCGGGTGCTGTAGGCCATCGCTTCGAGCGCCGCGCGCGCGAGGTGCGCCCGGCCCGTGCCGCGTGTAAGCCCCAGCAGCGTGCCGCGCGCCGCGGGCTCCCAGTGCGGCGCACCGAGGCCGGTGAACGCCGGGACGAAGTACACGCCCTCGTTGGTCTGGAGCGAGCGCGCCAGCGCTTCGGTCTCCGCGGCGTGCTCCACGAGCCGCAGGCCGTCGCGCAGCCACTGCACCGCGGCGCCCGCGATGAAGATGGCGCCTTCGAGCGCGAAGGCGCGCTCGCCCCGGGGGCCGCAAGCCGCGGTGGTGAGAAGCCCGTGGCGGGACGCGACCGGCTCGGCACCGGTGTGCAGCAGCAGAAACGCGCCGGTGCCATACGTGTTCTTGCCGAGGCCGGCGCTCCAGCAGGCATGGCCGAACAGCGCCGCCTGCTGGTCGCCCGCGATGCCGGCCAACGGCAACTCCGCGCCGAAAGCGGCGCCCGCGCTGGTGCCGTACACCTCGCTGGACGCGCGGATCTCCGGAAGGATCGCTTGGGGGATTCGGAACCGATCGAGCAGCACCGGATCCCACTCGCCGTCGCGCAGGTTGTAGAGCAGCGTGCGAGACGCGTTCGTGGGGTCCGTCAGGTGCAGCCGGCCGCCGGAAAGCTTCCACACGAGCCAGCTGTCGATCGTACCCGCGGCGAGTTCACCCGCCTCGGCACGAGCGCGAACGCCGGGGATGTTGTCCAGCAGCCAGGCCAGCTTGGTCGCGCTGAAGTACGGGTCGATGACGAGGCCCGTGCGCTCGCGGATCTCCGGCTCGAGCCCGTCCGCTTTCATGCGGCGGCATTCGCCCGCCGTTCGCCCGTCCTGCCACACCAGCGCATTGTGAACCGGTCGCCCGCTGGCCCGCTCCCACAGCACGACCGTTTCACGCTGATTGGTGATCCCGATGCCGAGGAGTTGTTCGAGCCGTGTTCCCGCCGCGGCCGCGGCTTCTCCGGCAACCTCCACGCTGACACGCCAGATCTCCTCGGCATCGTGCTCGACCCGGCCGGGACGCGGAAAGTGCTGCGTGAACTCGCGGTAGCCGCGGCCGCGAACCTTGCCGTCGGCGTCGATCACGAGGCAGGTGGTGCCGGTCGTGCCCTGGTCGATCGCGAGGATCATAAGAACTGTGTCGAGTGGTTAGTTCGCCCGCTCCAGCTTGCCGAACGCGTAGCGCCAGCCGAAGCGCTCGATCAGCTCGAGCGTGCAAACCACGGGAAGCCCCATGACGGCGAAGTAGTCGCCCTCGATGGACTCGACCAGCGCGGAGCCGAAGCCCTGGATTCCGTACGCGCCCGCCTTGTCCAGCGGCTCTCCCGTGGCGACGTACTCCTCGCAGGCGCGACGATCGAGGTTGCGGAAGCGCACACTGACTCGCTGCAGATCCGACTCCACCTGCCTGTCCATCGCGACCGCGACCCCGGTGTGCACCTGATGCTCGCGGCCCGAGAGCCGGAGCAGCATCTCGACCGCCTCCTGCTCGTCGCGCGGCTTCCCAAGCACGTTGCTGCC
>JACDHR010000429.1 GCA_013820915.1 Gemmatimonadota bacterium | reverse complement strand
GCGAGGCACAGCCGCGAGGCAGAGCGCGAGGCCGACGACGTGGCCGTGCAATACGTGACCAACGCGGGGATCAACCCGGCGGGGATCGTCACCTTCTTCCAGAAGCTGATGCAGGATCAGGAGCGCGCCCCGAGCCGGGTGGAGCAGTGGTTCGCCACGCACCCGCTGACGCAGGAGAGGGTGGAGAACACGCTGCAGGCGGTGGAAGCGATTCCCGCGGCGCAGCGTCAGGGCCTGACGACGAACACACAGGCGTACCAGCAGTTCCAGGCGCGGGTCCGGCAGCTACCGGCGGCACCGCCGCAGGCACGGCAGTAGGCCTTGCGCACCCGTCGTATCCACATGCGCGACCTCGTAGTCCGTCTCTCCGCCGTGCGTACCCAAGTACTCGTCGGGTACGCACGGCACGTCGTGCTTCTCGTCCTGGCGCTCGTAGCCGCGGGGTGCGTGGGTGAAGAGCAGGAACAGCAGCTCGGCGACGCGATCGCGCGGGATATCAATACACACATCCCGCTCGTCGCCGACCCCGCATCGGTACTCTACATCAACCGCATCGGCCTGGCGCTCGGGCAGCGGAGCGAACGGCCCGAAGTGCCGTACCGCTTCTCTATCGTCAACAGCGCGACGGTCAACGCGTTCGCGCTCCCCGGCGGACACATCTATATAACACGGGGACTGATCGAGCGCACGGAGAACGCCTCGGAACTCGCCGGGGTCCTCGCCCACGAGGTCGGCCACGTCGCGGCGCGGCACGGGGCGCAGGCACTGGAGCGGGAGTTGAGGACGGGCTCAGTGGTCTCCGAGCTGTACCGGCTCTTCCTGCTTCGCGAGCCGGCGATCCTGGAGCAGCGCGCGCTGCGGCTCGGCGAGCGCTTCTGGTTCGCAAGCCACTCGCGCGCCGCGGAGCGGGAAGCGGATCGGCTCGCGGTCCGCTACATGATGCGCGCCGGCATGGATCCAAAAGGGATGATCACCATGCTGACGGGGCTGATCGAAGAGGAGGCGGAACTCCCGCAGCCGGTGGTGGAGTGGTTCTCCACACACCCCGCCACGGAGGAGCGCGTGCGTATGCTACGGCGGAGGGTCACCCGGGTGGAGGCGGAAGTCACGCCCGAGCTGAAGAGCGATCTGGAAGGGTACTCGGCATTTCTCGGGCGGCTCTCGAGCCTCCCGCCTCCGCTGGATCTGCACCTCCCGTGACATCCGGACCCGCCCTTCCGATGCTTCCCGTCGCCCTCTCCATCGCCGGTTCCGACTCCGGCGGTGGCGCGGGCATCCAGGCCGATCTCAAGACCTTTCATGCATTCGGCACCTTCGGCACCACGGCAGTTACCGCGATCACTGCCCAGAACACGCGCGGCGTCCGCGGTGTGCATCCGATCCCCACGGCGATGGTTCGAGACCAGATCCGCGCCGTGGCGGAGGACCTGCCGCCCGCCGCGTTCAAGACCGGGATGCTCGCCACCGGTGAGCTGGTGCGCACGGTAGCCGCGGCGATCGAGGAGCACGGGCTCCGCAACTTCGTGCTGGACCCGGTGATGGTGGCCAGTAGCGGAGACCGCCTGCTCGACCGGGACGCGGAGCGCACGATCCGCGACGAACTGCTCCGACTCGCTACACTGGTAACCCCGAACCTGGACGAGGCGGCGATCCTGGCCGGCTTCGAGGTTACGGATCCGGAAACGATGCGCCGTGCAGCGGAGACGCTCGTGGAGCAGGGGGCCGCGGCCGTGCTGCTGAAGGGTGGCCACCTGCCGGGCGCCGAGCTGACCGATCTCCTCTGGGATGGCAGGGAATGGACGGAGTGGCGGCGCCCTAAGCTGGAGACGCGGCACACCCACGGCACCGGATGCACGCTGTCGGCAGCGATCGTGGCCGGACTCGCCCACGGACGCCCGCTCGCGGCTGCCGTGGACGCGGCGCTGGACTACGTGCGCCGTGCGATGGAGGGCGCGCCGGGGCTGGGGAGCGGGCATGGGCCGCTGAACCACATGATCCCCGGCATCACCTAGCTCGTCTACCTGTTCAGCAGGTGGTCGACGGCAAGATAGCCGAGCGTGAGCCCCAGCACCATCAGCGCACCGTATACGGTGGGTGGCGCCGGGATCGGGAGCCGAAGCAGGCGCACGATCCCTCCGATCGCCACCGCGACGATGATTCCCAGCCATTCCGGGCGGTTCATCTGCGTGCCTCCTCGGAAACTGTCGCCACGAGGCGCGGGAGCGAGCCCTTGACCAGCGCCGCCAGCCGGTCCCGAACGCGAGCCCCGACCTCCACGACCTCGGCATGAGAGAGCGGCGTGCTTCCCAGCCCCGCCGCCAGGTTGGTGATGCACGAGATCCCCAGCACCCGGATCCCACGCGCCCGCGCGACCAGAACCTCGGGTACCGTCGACATCCCCACCGCATCCGCACCCAGCCGCGCCAGCATCCGGATCTCGGCCGGCGTCTCGTAGCTGGGGCCGAGTAACGCCGCGTACACGCCCTGCTCCACCGGGATCCGTTGCTCCAGCGCGACCTCCTCGGCAACGCGGCGGAACTCCGCATCGTAGGGGTCCGACATGTCGGGAAACCGCTCCTCGCCTTCCTCCACGGCTCCGATCAGCGGATTCTTCCACATCAGGTTGAGATGATCGGCGATCAGCATCAGGTCGCCTGGCTGCATCCCCGGCCTCACGCCGCCCGCCGCGTTGGTCAGGATTAGCGACCCGGGGCCGAGCGCCGCCAGCGTTCGGATCGGGTATGCCACCTCCCGCGGCGTCCACCCCTCGTACAGGTGGAAGCGCCCCGCCATGGCCACCACATTCACCCCGGCCCAGCGGCCCGCCACCAGCTCCCCCGCATGGCCGACGACCGTGGAGCGGGGGAAGCCGGGGATGTCCGCGTACGGAGTCCGCACAGCGTCCCCGATCTCCTCAACGATGCCTCCCAGGCCGGAGCCGACGACGAGGATTGCCTGCGGGGCGTGGGGAACACGCTCGCGCAGAAACGAAACTGTGTCACTGAACTCAGGTGCCGCCACTCGTCGCCTCCTCTATCATGGTAGATCCGCACGGGCTGACAAGGTAGAAGCGCCGCTTTCTTCCCGCCACTGCTGATCCCGAAGCGAGCGCATTCGCGGGAGCGTGTCCGTCAGTGAGCCGGCCAATATGACTCTTTTTGTCAATCCGCGCATCGGGTGCTGTTCATTTTCTGCCGATTCAGCAGGTTTTTCCGCCCGAGACTCGGCATACCGGTTGCAAAGGTGACGGATGTTTCCGGCGTTCCGCACAACGTTTCAATCGCCGCCCCACGCCAGGTACAGCGGTCGGGGGAAGCGAGTAGCCACCATGCGGGACCAGGAAGGACGGGGCACTGCCCCTTGAGCTTCTTCGCCTCCCGGCCCGTGATGCCGGGCCCGGAAGGCGAGAGCCTTATCCATTCCGAATGTAAAGGAGCACCCATGGCAAAAGTCATCGGGATCGATCTCGGCACCACCAACTCCGTCGTAGCCGTGATGGAGGGCGGCGACCCGGTCGTCATCCCCAACGCCGAGGGCGGGCGCACCACCCCGTCGGTGGTCGCG
>JACDHR010000103.1 GCA_013820915.1 Gemmatimonadota bacterium | reverse complement strand
CGAAAGTACGGACAACGCACAGGAAAAGAACTCCCCCCGCAGCTCGCACCGGCGGCGGAAGGGCCGGTCTTGGGCGCACCTCGCACTGGCGGGGCTGATGGGTGTCGGCGCGGCCGGGTGCACCGATCTGGCCGGCTATGATATCGACATGCTATGGGGATACATCCCGATGCTCTCGACGATGCGCTGGAGCGTGGCGCCACGTCCGTACGAGATGCCGCGCCTCCCCGCGGAGGGCTCGATTCCCGCGGTGAACCCTCGCGGCGACGTGCCGCCGCCGTTCACACAGATCGACCTCATCGAGGGGAACGTGGAGGTCATCGGGCTCGAGAACCCGCTTCAGCCCACGCCGGAGGTGCTGGCGCGCGGCCAGCAGCTCTACACGCAGCACTGCTACGCCTGCCACGGGTCGGAGGGCGCGGGAAACGGGCCGGTGGTCGGGCCGGGTAAGTTCCCGTTCGCTCCCGCCTCCGATGCCGCGGCGGTGGCGCGCTACTCCGATGGATACCTGTACGGCATTATCCGTGTGGGACGCGGCCTGATGCCGGCGTACGGCGACCGATCCGGCCACCTGGACCGCTGGGCCATGGTGCTCTACATGCGCCAACTCGGCGCGCCGGCGGGCGCGCCCGCATTCCAAGCGCCGACCGCGGCGCCGCCCGAGCAGCCGGCCCCGACAACGGCCACAGGCACCGCCGCCGAGCCACAGACGCCGTGAGACGCCGCACGGGGCTGCCGGCGCTGAGCGCACCGGCACTCCCGCGCGTACCGGACGACTTCGCATTCAACGAGACTCATGTCGCACGACGCTCCGATCCCTGACGCCATCCCGTTTCGCACGCTGAGCCCGATCTCGGGAGCGGCGCGGCTCGGCCTCGCCGTGCTGGTCCTGATCGGGATCGCCGCGGCCGCCCTCGCCTTCCTCACCGGCCACTACGTGCGGTTCTGGGACGCGCTGCTCTTCAACTGGCTGTTCTGGTCCTCGCTCGCGATGGGCATGGTGATGTTCGCGGTCGCGCTGCACATCACGGAGGCGGACTGGGCCTGGTCGATCCGGCGCTTAGCCGTCGGCGGCGCCGCCTTCCTCCCCATTTCGTTTCTGCTGCTGCTGCCCGTCTTCTTCGGCAGCGAGCACTACTTCCACCATTGGCTCCCGGTGGTGCGCGGCGAGGTGGCCGATCAGATCATCGAGAATAAGAGTGCCTGGCTGAACCTCCCGTTCCTGATCGTCCGTAACATCGTCGGTGTCGCCATCCTCTACGGCCTGGCAATCTGGTTTGCCTATCTCTCGCTCCGCCCGGATGTGCACGGCGCCTTCGCGAACCGGCACCGCCCGATCTACGACCGGATGACACAGGGTTGGCGCGGCGTGGGCGAGGAAGTGCAGCGCTCGCGTACGCTGATGACGCGGCTCGCGCCGGTGCTGGCCCTTGCTTTCGCCATCATCTGGGGATTGGTGGGGATCGACCTCGCGATGACGCTCGAACCACACTGGTTCAGCACGATGTTCCCGGTCGCCTTCTTCGTGACCGCTTTCCACGGCGGGATCGCGGCCACGGCGATCGCCACCACCGTCCTTCGCTCGCGGCTGGGCCTGCAGGAGTACATCACGACGCGCCAGTACCATGATCTCGGGAAGCTGGTCTTCGCCTTCTCGATCTTCTGGATGTACATCAACTGGTCCCAGTACGTCGTGATCTGGTACGGCATGTTCCCGCACGAGCAGGAGTGGTTCGTTCATCGCTTCGTGGACCCCTTCGGCCCCTTCGTGCGCGTGATCGTGACGCTGGTGTTCATCCTCCCCTTCTTCGGCCTGCTGACGCGGCCGCCGAAAAAGGTGCCCGCCGTGCTGGCGTTCTTCTCGGTGCTCATCCTGATCGGCCACTGGCTCGAGCGCTTCATGCTCATCGTGCCCTCGCTCTGGGAGGGAGAGGGCTTTCCGCTGGGGCTCACGGAGATCGGGATGGGGCTGGGTTTCATGGGGCTATTCCTGAGCAGCTACATCTGGTTCGCGCGCTCCTTCCCGCTGCTCCCCTCGCCGGCGACGCTCGCGGCGCGGGGGTCCGCGGTTGTCCAGGTGCCCGTTACTCCCGGGAGGCCGATCGGGCACTGAGTGCGGAGTGCAAACCCGCGCTGAAGAGGGGGAGCCGGAACCGGCTCCCCCTCCCGTCGTTTCTCCTCATCTGCCCGACCGCTCGGCGGGCAGTTGGCGAGTCGCGCCCGCGCCCCTATCTTTGGTCACCGCGAACCCCGCTCCCGCCACGGGGTTCTACGGAGACACTTGCTGGCCCATGGGTTGCACCCGCACTTTCCCGGCTGCACACCTCGGTTCACTCTTGGAAGGACACGCAGGTACTTGCGATGTATAACCATCGGTCGTTCTTTCGTCCGGCGCTGATCGGCGCCGCGCTGCTCGCGCTCGGCGGCTGCGCCTCTCTTGGTGCTCTGCCGGTGATCGGCGGCGGGACCAGCGGGGATGCTCGCGTGCCCGGACCGCGCGAGGAGGTGGAGCCCCGCACCCGCGATCCGCTCGGCGGCTTCCATGTGGTCGTGGATCTCGACGACAACGAACTGCGCTTCATGGACGGGAAGCAGGTCGTGTGGGCGGGTCCCGTGGGGACCGGCACGGGGCTCCGGCTGCGCGGCGAGGATAGCGAGTGGGACTTCTCCACACCCAACGGCACCTTCTACGTTCAATACAAGGAAGTGAACCCGGTGTGGATCCTGCCGGACTGGTACTTCGTAAAGGACAAGAAGCCGATCCCGCCGGAGGACTCGCCCGCGCGCCGCGTGCCGGGCGCGCTCGGTGCGGCCGCCGTCTTCCTCGGTGACGAGATCGCGATCCACGGAACGGACAAGCCGGAGCTGCTTGGGCAGCGCGTCTCCCACGGCTGCATCCGGCTGAGCGACGAGAACGCGAAGCGTCTTTTCCACAACGTGCAGGTCGGCACCCCGGTGATCATCACCGGCGGGCAGGGGCTGGCGAAGCGGCTGCAGCAGCGGCTACAGCAGAGCGCCGCGGCGCCCACCAACCCGACCGCGCAGCCGAAGCCACCGGCCAGTCCGCTGGCTCGCGTCTCCACGCAGCAGCTTCTGAGCCGCCTTGACCGGCAGCTTGCCGCGGGCGACACCTCCTCCGAGTGGACACGCACCGCGAGCGAGATCATCCGCCGCGGGATCGACGATGACTCGCTCGCGCTGCGCGGCGCCCTCGCCCTTGCCGGCACCGGGTCAGACGAGGCCACAAACCGCGAGTACTCCACCTTCCTGGCCGATGCTTTCATGCGCGGCTCGCTACGGGCCATCGTCTCGCTCGCGCGCATCGACGCGAAGGCGCGCGAGCGCGCTTCGCTGGCGATTGTGGAAGGTGTGATGGACCTCCACCCCGGCGCGCTGGATGTGGCGGGCGCACCCTGGCCTACACGCCGGGTCCCGAACTGGCGCCTGGGGCCCGACGGCTCCCGCGGCTGGAAGGCGCTGCAGCAGGCAGAGGCGGCGTACAGGGCGCGTCCGGCGGGAGTACGGCTCGTGATGGGAACCGCGGCTCAATGAACGGCTCCGGCCCGCGGACAGAATGGGAGCCGGTGCCGGGACCGCAGGATCTCCATGTCCATACCACGATGTCCGACGGCGACCTGCCACTCCACCGCGTGGTCGAGATCGCCCGGGAGCGCGGGGTTACCCTGGGCATCGCCGACCACATCTCCACGCGCAACACGGCCCGGTTCGTGGCGACCGAGCAGGCGCTCGCGAGCTATCTCGATGCGCTGGAAAAGTTTCCGGTGTTTCGCGCGGGCGAATTCTGCTGGTGCGATCCGCTCTGGGACCGGCTCCCCGAGGAGCTCCGGGCGCGGTTCGATTACCGGGTAGGCTCGAACCACGGGTTCTGGCTCCCCGACGGCTCCATGGCCTCGCCCTGGTGGAAGACGCTTCCCGCTCCCTGGGACGAGCGGCCGGAGGAGTTCATGGATATCATGGTCCACAATTTGTGTGACCTGGTACGGACGATGTCTGTCGAGATCGTGGCGCACGCGACGCTCACCCCGCCGGCGCTGCTGGAGCTGGAGCCGGACGTGACAGCGTGGTGGAGCGGGGAGCGGGAGGATCGTTTCGTGGACGCGGTGGTCGAGAGCGGGATCGCGATCGAGATTTCCAACCGGTACCACCTCCCCCACGACCGCCTGCTGCGCAAGGCGAAAGAGGCCGGGGCCCGGTTCTCGCTGGGCAGCGACGGGCACACCGAGGAGCAGGTCGCGCGACTGGATTGGGCGGTAGACGCTGCGCGCCGGGCAGGAATTACAAACGCCGATCTCTTCGTTCCAGAGCAGGCGCGGATATGAGGAGCCGACCAGGACAGCCAACAGGAGCAGCATATGGAGCGTGAAGACCGGTATCACAGCGGCCCCCCGGAACCTCCCGCGCGGCACGCTGGGGAGCCCCCCGTGGAGTATCAGCCTCCCGCCGAGCCACGCGGCCCCGCACCGGAGTACCCCGACGATCCGTGGACCGACGAGGACGACCAGCGCGCGCGGGCCAATATGCCCGGCGCGATCCGCGCTGAGGACACAGAGCCGTACCTGGCACTCCAGTACGTCGCACGGCTCTTCAAGGTCGCCGCGATGGTGGTTGTGGTCGCTCTGGTCGCCGAGATCGTTGCGGGGGTCGTGCTGGAGGGCGCGGGTGCCCTCCTCCCGCTGATGGCCGAGGTGATCCGCGGCGTCGTGCTGGCCTCGATCCTCTGGGGTGCGGGCGACCTGACGCTCCTGCTGATCGATGTCGGCCACGACGTTCGCGCCGCACGGGTGCTTCTCGGCCGCATCTCCGTGCGGGCGGCAGAGACTCTACCCACTCCCGATGACCGGGTAAGCTGAGGCACCGGGATGATAAATGTAGCCCGATGGATCGCTCTCGCCTTTCTCCTTGCTTCGCCGCTGGCATGCGAGCGGGCGCCCGAGACCGGCCGCGCAGCGCAGACCACTACCGCTGACACAGCCACCCACCCGGTGGAAGTGGAGCCCGGCATCTCGCTGGCGGTCCGCAAGACGGGGAGTCGCGAGTATACGATGTACGGCCGAACCGACCGCGCCGACGAGATACGGCTGAGCGTGGAGGATGGGCACAACGTGCTCTTCGGGCCCACGCTGATCGCGGTGGACAACGAGCGGTTCCGCATCGACCTGATCGTCGACCCCACGGAGCGCGATCACATCTTCTTCTATGTCACGGACGATACGGGCGGCCGGCTGGCGGTGGTGCCGGTAGACACCGCGCGCGCGATGACCGTGGCCGGCCCGGAGGCCGACCTCCCCGAGCCGCCCGAGTTGGGAGCACCCGGACGCTGAGACCCGCACCGTGAGTCGTGAGGCGCTGGACCACATCGTCGTGGTCCTCTGGGAGACGCAGAACTACGTGAACATCGCGGGTACGATCCGGGCCATGAAGAATTTCGGGCTCTCCCGCCTGCGATTGGTCTCGCCCGCGGATTGGGACCCGTGGCGGATCGAAGGGATCGCGCACGATACCGGCGACCTGATCGCCGCCACCCGCCTCTTCGACTCGCTCCCCGCGGCGCTCGCCGACTGCTCATTCGTGGTCGGGTTGACAGCGCGCGAGCGCCGCGCCAAGCGCGCGGTGGACCGCCCGCGCACGCTGGCCCCGGAGATCCTCACCCGCGCCGAAGCCGCGGTGCTCGGCGAGAGCGGCCCGGTTGCGCTGCTCTTCGGGCGGGAGGACCACGGCCTCCCGAACGAGGCGCTGGATTTCTGCCATAGAACCGTCACCATCCCGACCAATCCGGAGCATGCCTCGCTGAACCTCGCGCAGGCCGTCCTTCTGATCGCCTACGAACTGTGGATGGCAGCCGGGGGAGAGCGGCAGACGTTCCGCGATCCGCGCCACGTCGCGCCGCCAGCCACGGTCGAGGAGCTGGAAATGCTGTTCGCCGATGCGGAGAGCGCGCTCTGGTCGGTGGACTTCTTCAAGAGCCGGCAGACGGAGACGGTGATGCGCACGCTGCGCGAGCTCGTCCGGCGCACCGATCCGGATGGGCGGGAGGCGTCATTCCTCCGGGCAATGGCCATCGAAGTCGTAAAGTTCACCCGCCGGCAGACTGAGCGAGCGCAGACCCCGCCCGACGACGCCTCCGCGCAGGGATAGAAAAGCCCGGCAGCCGAAAAAACGATGAGAGCCGCTCCACAGTGCTGTGGAGCGGCTCTCATCGTCCCGCGACGCGGCGTTCAGCCGACGCGGGTGACGTTCTCCGCCGCGGGGCCCTTGGGGCCGTCCACGACGTCAAACTCTACGGGCTCACCTTCAGCCAGGCTTTTGAACCCATCTACCTGGATGGAGGAGAAGTGGACGAACAGATCCTTCCCTCCCTCGTGCTCGATGAAGCCAAATCCCTTGGCGTCGTTGAACCACTTCACGGTACCGGTCGAGCGAGCCATCTCCTGCTCCTGCTGCTGTGGAAGATCGAGGCCCGGCGGATCCGGACCATCGGGTAATATCGCGGGTCACCCGGTTCGGGCGATCAGATGCGCCCCCCGCGACGGCGCGTACTGCGGACATCAAGCGGAACGGCCGGGCCGTCCCTACACGTACACCGCGTTCGACAAGCGATCTCTCGCCTGCGAACAGGTCCACGAAATCGTGGTTCAGGACTTCTCATGAAAATCGAGCGGAGTGGAAAAACGCGAGCATTTGGAAGGCACGAGGCGCCAAGCGATCGGCGCAGAGGGCAATAAGCGGTAAGGATCGGTTCCCGAGAGGGATATCTTGAGCCGCGGGGAGTCGGAATTGCTGCATAGTAATAGCTTCCGCGGCCGCTGTCAAGACCCCTCGGTCGTTACGACTCCGCCGCGGCACGCAGCAGGTCCCACGCTCTCTGCACGTGAGCCTGTGTGGTGCGCAGGTTGCCCACCGCGAGGCGGATCGCGTAGCGGCCATGAACACGCGTATGCGAGAGGTATACCTCCCCGCCGGCGTTCACAGTCTCCAGGATCTGCTCGTTCCACGCATCCGCCCCGGCATCGGACATCCCGGCGGCCCGATAACGGAAGACGACGACGCTGAAGCGGGTGGGGGCGAGCCGCTCCCACTGCTCGTCCGCGTCTATCCATGCGGCGAACTCACGGGCGACCCGGACATGCGCGCGGATCCGCTCGGCGATCCCCTCGCGACCGAAGTAGCGCAGCGTCATCCAGAGCTTGAGTGAGCGGAAGCGGCGCCCCAGGGCCGGCCCGTAATCCATCAGGTTGGTGACGGATTCTCCCTCCGGTGTGACCAGATACTCGGGGAGGATGGAGAATGCGCGCCGCACGACTTCGGGGTCGCGAACGTACAGGGCGGAGCAGTCGATCGGCACGAACAGCCACTTGTGGGGATTGACGACGAGCGAGTCCGCGGCGTCGCAGCCGTCGAGCACATGGCGAAACTCCGGCGCGACGGCCGCCGCGCCGCCATACGCCGCATCCACGTGAAGCCAGAGCCCGCGCCGCCGGCAGATCCGCGCGATTTCGGGGACGGGGTCGATGCTGGTGGTGGAGGTGGTGCCCACGGTGGCGACCACGCAGAACGGCCGCCAGCCAGCTGCGAGGTCCTCCTCGATGGCGGCTTCGAGTGCGGCGGGGTCCATGCGGAACTCCGCATCCGTGGCGATGCGGCGGGTGCCCGCGCGGCCGATGCCCAGCGTGATCCCAGCCTTCTCGATGGAAGAGTGTGCTTCTTCCGAGCAGTACAGACGCAGCCGCGGCAGACCACTGAGCCCCGCCTCGCGCGCGTCGGGCAGCGCGGCCTCGCGCGCCGCGGCGATCGCGGTCAGTGACGAGATCGAGGCGGTGTCGTGGATCGTGCCGCGGAACACCGCGGGCAGCCCCATCATCTGCCGCAGCCAGTCCAACGAACGCTCCTCCAGCTCCGTGGCCGCGGGGCCCGTTCGCCAGAGCATCGCGTTGTTGTTGAGCGCCGCCGCGAGCATCTCTCCCAGGATCCCCGGCCCGGAGCCGGTGATCGCGAAGTAGGCGAAGAAGCCGGGGTGGTTCCAGTGCGTCATGCCGGGGAGGAGAACGTGCTCAAAATCTTCAAGGATCTCCCGCATCCCTGCGGGCTGTTCCGGCGCGTGCCGCGGAAGCCGACCCGCGATCTCGCCCGGTGCGACGCGCGCGAGAACCGGGTACTCGTCTACCGAGCCCAGGTACTCCGCGATCCAGTCGACTACGGCGTGGCCGTGCGCGCGGAACTCCTCTATCGGCATGTCGCCGGGGGAGAGGTCCGGTTCGTGGGGTGCGTTTTCAGGCATGCAAGTGGTCGGAACCGCGGTTGTCCGTGGCGCGAGGCAGCGCAGGGTGACAACTTACACGCATGTGAAAGCTCTCGCACCCTATGCAGCCGCACCAGGGTGCAGGCCTACCGATCAACCGCACACATCGTGACGAACATAACCAGCCCGGTTCGGTATTCCGCTGAGGTACACGCCGCGCGCGCCGGCGGCAACCCGATTGTCGCACTGGAATCCACCGTGATCGCGCACGGGCTGCCGTACCCCCGAAACCTGGAGGTGGGGCGCGCGCTGGAGGGCGCGGTGCGCGAGAACGGCGCCCTCCCCGCCACGGTGGGCGTGCTCGGCGGCACTGCGGTGGTGGGAATGTCGGATGCGGAGATCGAGCATATCGCCACCGCCGCGGGCGTACTTAAGCTCTCCACGCGGGATCTGCCGGTCGCCGTGGCGCGCGAACACAACGGCGCCACCACGGTGGCGTGTACGATGTGGCTGGCGCACAAGGCTGGAATCGAGGTTTTCGCCACGGGCGGCATCGGCGGGGTGCATCGGGGCGAGCTGCCGGACGTGTCCGCGGACCTGACGGAGCTGGGCCGCACCCCGATGATCGTGGTCTGCGCCGGTGCCAAGGCGATCCTCGACCTGCCCGCCACGCGCGAGGCGCTCGAAACGGCGGGGGTGCTGACGGTCGGGTGGCGGACGGACGAGATGCCCGCCTTCTACTCCCGGGGAAGCGGCCTCGCAACCGATGCGCGGGCGGACACGGCGGAGGAGGTCGCGGATCTCTGGCGCGTGCACCAGGCGCTCGCCCTGCCGGGAGCGCTCCTGCTCTGCGCTCCCCCTCCGGAAGAGGACGCGCTCTCGACGGATGAGGTGGAGCGAGCGATCGCCCGCGCGCTCGCGGCGGCGGAGCGCGCGGGGATCCGCGGCAAGGAGATCACGCCGTTCCTGCTGCGCGCGGTAGCGGAGGAAACCCGGGGCCGGTCGCTGAACGCCAACTTCGCGCTGCTCCGGAACAACGCCCGCATCGCCGCGGGAGTGGCGGTGGCCCTCGGCCGGGGATGAAAGACGCACTGCGCGGCACAGCGCGGGAGCGGATCCGCTCCCTCACGCCTGCCGAGCGGGAGCGCGCGGGAACGGCCATCGCCGCGCGGGTCTGGAGCGTAGCCGAGATCACATCTGCCCGCCGCTTGCTCCTGTACGCCGCCCTCCCAAGCGAGGTGCCCACGGACAAAATTGCGGAAGAGGCCCGGCGGCGGGGGATCGAGGTAATCTACCCGCGCTGCCTCGTCCAGACGCAAGAGATGGCTCTACACCGCGTCGCGCGCGAAGCCGACCTGATCACCGGGAGCTTCGGGATCCGCGAGCCGGAAGCCGCCTCCCCCGGTGCCGCACGCGACGAGATCGACGTCGCGCTGGTGCCGGGTCTCGCCTGGGACCGCCAGGGTGGGCGGCTCGGCCGGGGCGCCGGGTACTACGACCGGCTACTCGCCCATCCCGCGTGGCGCGGCTTCTCCTGCGGCCTCTTCTTCGGCGTCCAGGAAGCCGCCACGCGCCTCCCCAGCGACCCGTGGGACGCGCCGCTCGATGCGGTCGTCACGGAGCGCGAGGTGTGGCGAAAAAGACGTGCGTGAGTGCGGCGTAGGTGGATGCGGCTGTTCCACGCGGCATATCTCCTTCAGGATCATGCACGATCGGTGGAAAACGTTGCGTTAGAAGTGAAAATCGTCCGCCAGCGTGTTCCCCTCTCTGCCAAGATTGAGTGAGACGGTTATCATGTAGGATTCACTGTGCATTGAGGGCGAGATTGGATGGAGGGATGTTGATCGTGAACTCGAATGGAACGTCGGGCGGACGCGGAGCGGAGCGAGCCGTAGGCGAGCAGAGCGGAGCGTCCACCAGACGGCCGAGGCGAACCGGACCCGATCCGGAGCTGGCCGAACGGCCTTCGCGGCGCCGCTTCACCGCCGAGTACAAGTTGCGGATCATCCAGGAGGCGGGGGCCTGCGCCCACGGAGAGGTCGGGGCGGTGCTTCGACGCGAAAGACTGTACACGTCGCATCTCTCCGCATGGCGCAAGCAGCGGGACGAGGGAGCCCTCGACGCTCGATCGCGTCCACGTGGGAGGCGTGCGCCCCACCCGCTCGAACGGGAGAATGCAGACCTGCGCCGGCGCATCGAGCGAGCAGAGGCGGAGCTGGCCCGAGCACAGAAGGTGATCGAAGTGCAGGGAAACGTCTCCGCGCTTCTGGGCGAGTTGCTCGGGCCCAGGGGCGCCAAGCGGGACGAGAGCACCGAGAGATGATCGAGGCAGCCGTGGAAGAGCTCACGCCCCTGATCGGAACCCGTCCGGCCTGCCGCGTGCTGGGAGCGGCGCCGGCGACGATCTACCGCCGTCGGTGTCCCCCTGCTCCGCGTCCGGTGAGGGTGCGCGCCCAGCCGGATCGTACGCTGACGACCGGAGAGCGCGAGGTGGTGCTGGAGGAGCTGCGCTCCGAGCGTTTCGTCGACGATTCTCCGGCCCAGGTGTGGGCGACGCTGCTCGACGAGGGTCGCTATCTCTGGTCGGAGCGTAGGATGTACCGCCTGCTGGCCGAGCGAGGCGAAGTGCGTGAGTGGCGCGATCAGCTCACCCATCCGCCCTACGTGAGGTCCGAGCTCCTCGCCGAGCGGCCCAACGAGCTCTGGAGCTGGGATATCAGCAAGCTCCTCGGTCCGCAGAAGTGGACCTACTTCTACCTGTACGTGATCCTCGACGTGTTCAGCCGCTACGTGGTCGGCTGGACCATACAGCACCGCGAGTCCGCGTCCGTGGCCGAGCAGATGATCGCCCAGGCCATCGGGCAACAGAGGATCGGGCGCGCCCAGCTCACGATCCACGCCGACTGGGGGAGTTCCATGAGATCGAAGCCTGTGGCCTTTCTGCTGGCGGATCTCGGCGTCACGAAGACGCACTGGCGCCCGTACACTTCGACGGAC
>JACDHR010000428.1 GCA_013820915.1 Gemmatimonadota bacterium | reverse complement strand
GGGCGGTGGCTACGGCCGCGGCACCAACCACGCGGGCGGGCTGGAGGGCGGGATCACCACGGGCGCGCCGCTGGTGATCCGCGGCGCGATGAAGCCGATCTCGACGCTGATGCGCCCGCTGCGCACAGTGGATCTGCGTACCGGCGAGCCGGGCGCCGCGGTGCGCGAGCGGTCTGATGTTTGCGCGCTCCCCGCGGCCGGCGTGGTGGGCGAGGCGATGGCGGCGATCGTGCTCGCCGGTGCGATGCTCGAGAAGTTCGGCGGCGACTCGCTCGCCGAGCTGCGCCGGAATATGGACGGCTACCTCGCGCAGCTGGAGACCCGCCGCGCCGGTGACTGAGGCGGGCAGGCCCGCGTGGCCGACGTGGCCGCGGCGGGTGGTGCTCCTCGGCTTCATGGGCGCGGGGAAGAGCACGGTGGGCCCGCTGCTCGCCGCGCGGCTGGGTTGGCGTTTCGTGGACCTGGACCACGAGATCGAGCGCCGAGAGGGGCAGACGGTGGCCGAGATCTTTGCATCGCAGGGCGAGCCCCGCTTCCGGGCGCTGGAAACGGAGTGTACCCGCGTGCTGGCGCGGCAGACGGAGATCGTCCTGGCGCCGGGCGGCGGGTGGATCGCCACACCGGGCAACCTGCACAGTGTAGGGCCGGGCACGCTCACCGTATGGCTGCAGGTAACGGCGGAGGAAGCGCTCGCCCGGCTCGGCGGCGAGCGCGCGACCCGCCCCCTCCTCTCCGCCCCCGACCCGCACGCCGCCGCGACGCGCCTCCTCGCCCAGCGCGAGCGGCTGTACCGCGAGGCGGATGTCGCCGTCCCCACGGACGGACGCACCGCGAGCGCGGTCGCCCGCGAGATCGAAATCTTTGCACGTGCCCGCCTCGCGGAGCGCGGGCGGCAGTGAACCTTCAGGAGTGGAATGGCAGAAAAAAGAACGCGGCTCGTGGTGGTCGAGTCTCCCACCAAGGCGAAGACGATCCGGGGCTTCCTCCCGGCCGGCTACCGGGTAGCCGCCTCGATGGGCCATGTGCGCGACCTCCCCGACTCGGCGGCCGACATCCCGGCGTCGCTCAAGGGCACCGACTGGGCGCGGCTCGGCGTGAACGTGCTCGAGGACTTCCAGCCGCTCTA
Source organism: Gemmatimonadota bacterium (assembly GCA_013820915.1). GTDB lineage: Bacteria > Gemmatimonadota > Gemmatimonadetes > Longimicrobiales > Longimicrobiaceae > JACDHR01. The sequence goes on along the minus strand of JACDHR010000428.1, from coordinate 2,450 downwards.
CGTGGTGCCCGGCTCCAAGAAGAAGGTGGTGAGCGAGCTGAAGAGCCTGCTCAAAGACGCCGACGAGCTGGTGGTCGCCACCGATGAGGACCGCGAGGGCGAGAGCATCGGCTGGCACCTGGTGCAGGTGCTGGACCCGCGCGTGCCGATCTCGCGGATCGTCTTCCACGAGATCACCGAGGAGGCGATCCGCGACGCGCTCGAGTCCCCCCGCGCCATCGACGAGGACCTGGTCCGCGCGCAGGAGACGCGCCGCATCCTGGACCGCCTGGTCGGCTACACGCTCTCGCCGCTGCTCTGGAAGAAGATCGCCGGCGGGCTCTCGGCCGGGCGCGTGCAGTCCGTGGCCGTGCGGCTGCTGGTGCAGCGCGAGCGCGAGCGCCGTGCCTTCCGCTCCGGCACCTACTGGGACCTGAAGGCCACGCTCGCCGCGCAGGCCGCGTTCGACGCGATGCTCGTCACGCTGGCCGGGAAGCGGCTGGCGACGGGGAAGGACTTCGACGAGAACACTGGACGCATCATCGAGGGCCGCGACGTGGTGCTGCTCGACGAGGCGCGCGCGACCGAGCTGCGCGAGCGGCTGGAGCGCGAGCGCTGGACGGTGACCGCGATGGAGGAGAAGCCTTCCGTGCGCCGCCCCGCGCCGCCGTTCACCACGTCCACGCTGCAGCAGGAGGCGAACCGGAAGCTGCGCCTCTCCGCGCGCGACACGATGCGGATCGCACAGCGGCTCTACGAGGAGGGGCTGATCACCTACATGCGGACCGACTCGGTGCACCTCTCGCAGCAGGCGATCGGCGCGGCGCGCGGGCGGATCGAGCGCGTGTACGGAAAGGACTACCTGAGCCCCGGCCTGCGGCAGTTCACCACCAAGGCGAAGGGCGCGCAGGAGGCCCACGAGGCGATCCGCCCCGCGGGCACCGAGATGCGCACCGCGGACGAGTGCGGGCTCTCCGGCGTGGAGGCCGCGCTCTACGAGCTGATCTGGAAGCGCACCGTCGCGAGCCAGATGGCCGAGGCGCGCCTCACGCAGAGCACCGCGCTGATCACGGCGGACGACGCGGTGTTCCGCGCTTCCGGCAGCCGTATCGACTTCCCCGGCTTCTTCCGCGCCTACGTGGAGGGATCCGACGATCCCGACGCCGCGCTCGTGGACCGCGACAACCCGCTCCCGCCGCTGCGTGTGGGCCAGGTGCTGGAGCTGCGCGAGCTGAACGCGCTCGGCCACGAGACGCAGCCGCCGGCCCGCTACACCGAGGCCACGCTGGTCAAGATGCTGGAGAGCGAGGGGATCGGCCGGCCGAGCACCTACGCCAGCATCATCGGCACCGTGGTGGACCGCGGCTACGTGGAACGCGCCGGCAACCAGCTGGTGCCGACCTTCACGGCGTTTGCGGTCACCGGGCTGCTGGAGCAGCACTTCCCCTCGCTGGTGGATACGCGCTTCACCGCGCGCATGGAGGACCAGCTCGACGAGATCGCCGAGGGCGAGGCCGAGTGGCTCCCCTACCTGCGCAACTTCTTCTCCGGCAGCGAGGGCCTCGAGCGCCTGGTGAAGGAAGGCCAGGAGAAGATCGACCCCCGCGAGGCATCCACCGTGCGCCTCCCCGACCTGCCGGCGCGCGTGCGGATCGGGCGCTTCGGCCCCTTCGTCGAGATGGACGAGGGCGAGGAGACGGTGACCGCCTCGATCCCCGACGGCATCGCGCCCGCCGACCTCTCGGAGGCGCGGGTGAGCGAGCTGGTGCGCGCGAAGCAGGAGGGGCCGAGCACGGTGGGTACCGACCCCGCCACCGGCGAGCCGGTCTACCTACTGGTCGGCCCCTTCGGCCCCTACGTGCAGCGTGGCGAGACGGGCGACGGGAAGAAGGAAAAACCGAAGCGCGTCTCGCTGCCGAAGGGGATGCAGCCCGCGGACGTGACGCTGGAGAGCGCGCTCTCGCTGCTCTCGCTGCCGCGGCCGCTCGGCGAGCACCCGGAGACGGGGAAGGAGGTGCGGGCGGGGATCGGGCGCTTCGGCCCCTTCGTGGTGCACGACAAGGACTTCCGCTCGCTCCAGAAGACGGACGACGTGCTGAGCGTCTCGCTGCCGCGCGCGCTGGAGCTTCTGGCGCAGCCGAAGGGCGGCCGGGCCGCGGCGAAGGTGCTCCGCGACCTCGGCCCGCACCCCGCCGACGGCGAGCCGATGACGATCCACGAGGGGCGCTACGGCCCGTATGTGAAGCACGGCAGCGTGAACGCTTCGCTCCCCAAGGGTATAACCCCCGACGAGCTGACGGTGGAGCAGGCGGCGGAGCTGCTCGCCGCGCGCCCCGCGAAGAAGGGCAAGCGCACCGCCACCCGCAAACCGGCGGCGAAGAAGACGGCGGCGAAGAAGACGACGGCGAAGAAGGGGTAGCGGCGGGCCCTCACCCCCGGCTCGCAAGCTCGCCACCCCCTCTCCCACGAGT
>JACDHR010000102.1 GCA_013820915.1 Gemmatimonadota bacterium | reverse complement strand
CTCGCGGACTCGGCGCGCTTCCTGGGGAACGAGGTAGCCTACTTCGTGAGACAGGGCCACGCGCATCGTCTGCCGGAGCTGCTCGCGTACGAGGCAACGCGCTGGGCGGGGTTCCAGGCGGGGCGACGATCCGTCCTCGTTCAGTCACGCACGGGATTAACCGCGCCGGGACTTGTTTCCCGATCGGCGCCTTTGGAGCGTATTACGAAATGATTTCGGGTCGTGCGGCAAGGACGGCTCCTGTTCGCAGTAGCTCTCAATTCCTGGTCTTCGGAGCTCCGGCCATTGAGGAGGCGGAGATCCGCGAGGTAGTTGCAAGCCTCAAGACCGGTTGGCTCGGCACGGGACCCAAAGTTGCCAGCTTCGAGGAGGAATTCCGCGCCTATAAGGGTGCGCGGCATGCGGTCGCGGTGAACTCGTGCACCGCGGCGCTGCACCTCAGCATGCTGGCAGCAGGGCTCGGTCCGGGTGATGAGGTGATTACCACCGCTTTGACCTTCTGCGCCACGGTGAACGCGATCATCCATGCCGGTGCGACGCCAGTGCTGGCAGATGTGGATCCCGTGACCATGAACCTTGACCCCAACCAAGTCGAGGCAAAGATCACCTCCCGAACGCGTGCCGTCCTCCCCGTCCACTTCGCAGGGCGTCCCTGCGATATGGACGCCCTATGCGATCTGGCCGCGCGCTACGAGCTAAAGCTGATCGAGGACTGTGCACACGCCATTGAGACGGAATACCGCGGCGTGAAGGTTGGGACGATTGGCGATTTCGGCTGCTTTAGTTTTTATGTGACCAAGAACGTGGTCACCGGTGAAGGTGGGATGATCCTCGCTCGGACGGAAGCGGACGCGGCCCGCCTCAAGGTCCTTGCGCTGCACGGGATGAGCAAGGACGCCTGGAAGCGCTTCGGCGACGAGGGCTACAAGCACTACCAGGTGGTCGAGTGCGGATTCAAGTACAACATGATGGACCTGCAGGCCGCTATCGGGCTCCATCAGCTCCGCCGCGTAGAAACCAACTGGGTCCGGCGGCAGGAGATCTGGAACCACTACAACGAGGCGTTCGCGTCGCTTCCGCTGGAGCTCCCAGCCGCCCCGGAACCGGACACACGGCACGCGTACCATCTGTACACGATCCTCGTGGACGAGGAGGACGCGGATATCGGGCGCGACGCGTTCCTAGACGCCATGCACGGTCACAACATCGGGGTGGGTGTCCACTACCTCAGCGTCCCTGAGCACCCGTACTATCAGGAGACCTTTGCCTGGCGCCCGGAAGACTACCCGCACGCCATGCGCATCGGCAGGCAAACTGTGAGCTTGCCACTCTCACCGAAGCTCACCGACGATGATGTGCAGGATGTGGTCACTGCGGTGAGCGGCATTCTTGACCGGGGCTGATGACCAACGTACGTAAGATCGCGAGCGCGCTCGCCGGCCTCGCGGAGTTCCTCCTCGTCTATGCCTGTGGTCGGGTGTGTGGACTCGGCCCGGTTGTCCGCTACCTCAGAAACCCACACCCATTAGCGACTCCGCGGCTGCTGCGTGCGTTCGGAGCAGAGATTGGCGAGGCGAGCACGTTCAAGCGGAGCCTCTATATCGACAACGCGTACGAAGACCGAAACTCAGCCCGCGATTTCCGTCACCTGCACGTCGGGCGAGACTGCTACATCGGCGATGGGGTATACCTGGACCTTGCCAACCAGGTCGTGATCGGGGACCAAGTTGTCATCTCAGGCCGTGTTTCGGTGCTGACGCACGCGGACTGCAACCGTTCCCCCTACCTGGCGGAGCAGTTTCCCCGTCGCTGCGAACCCGTTGTGGTGGGAGCCGGCGCGTGGATCGGGTTCGGCGCGATCGTTACAGCGGGTGTTCGAATCGGCGAGCGGACGGTGATCGCCGCTGGTGCGCTGATGCGCGACAATGCGGAGCCGCGCGCCGTCTACGGCGGCGTACCTGCCCGGAAGCTTCGTGAATTGGCGCTGGAAGTGCCTGCTCCCCTTGATCCAGCTGCCCCTGACCCTGCCCTAACCTGAGAATCTGCCTGCCCACCTGGCGAGACCTAAAGGCTCTGCTGATGAAATGATCAACTATCTGATCAATTGCCACGACTGGGTCGAACTGGTTGCACGCTTCCGCACCTCCCGCTGGCGGAAAGAGGCCGCCAAGCTGGGCCGCGGAGCGCAGGCACGGGTCGAGATGCAATGGGACTACTCCGACGACGGGTCGGACCTGGGGTGGAGCCTACAGTGCGTGCAGCCCCGCTGGAACCATCTCATTTCCGGTGACGTGGAGGTTACTTACCACACATATCTGCACCGCCGCTACCTGGCCGGACGGAGAGATTTGACCGTCGTCTCGATCGGATGCGGTGCAGGGGACAACGAGCGGGTGTGGGCGGGGCTGGGGGGATTCGCATGCATCCGAGGGTACGATCTCTCCCCGGCTGCGATCCAGCGGGCCCGAGACGCGGCGACCGCGGAAGGGCTCTACGATATCCTGCGATTTGAGGTCGCCGACGCGCTTGATCTAGATGCCGGCGCGCGCTACGACGTCGTGCCTTTTGAGCAGGCACTCCACCACTTCTCCCCGCTGGAGAAAGTGCTCGAGCGTACGGCGCAACTCCTCAAGCCCGATGGCCTGTTGATCCTCAACGAGTACGTCGGACCGACGCGGTTCCAGTGGACCGACCGACAGCTGGAGGTGATCAATGGCCTGCTTGCGATTCTTCCGGAGCATCTCCGCAGGCAGCGTGACGGTAGGGTCAAGCGGCGGGAGCATCGCCCTGGCCGATTGCGGATGATCGCCGCCGATCCGTCGGAAGCCGCGGAGTCGGGCCGAATTCTGGCGGCGCTGCGCGAGCGGTTCGAGATTGTGGAACTGCGACCCTACGGCGGGACCGTGTTCCACATGCTGCTGCGAGGGATCGCACACAATTTCGCCGACACGCCAGAGGCCCAGGAGTGGCTGGAGCTGTGCTTCGGCGTCGAGGATTGCGCACTCGCCGCCGGTGAATTGGAGAGTGATTTCGTCGTGGCGGTCTGCCGGGCGCGCTAGCTGCGATATCCTGCGCTGTCGCGCATGTCTTTGTTGGTCGGCGTGTGAAATGTAGGTTACTCGGACGAAAACCGTGGGCAGAGACCTTCGCAATCTACTGATCAACCGGATCCTGGAGCGGGAGCTGCGGCGAAGCGTGGCTGCGCATTTGAGCGGTAGGTTGATCGACATCGGGTGCGGCAGCAAACCGTACCGTGAGATGGTCGCGCCCTACGTGCGGGAGCATGTCGGTGTGGACCATGAGGGCACCGCGCACGATCGTTCTAGGGTCGATTTGTGGGGCACAGCGTATTCGATCCCCGCAGCGGATGCGTCCTTCGACTCCGCGCTGTGCACGGCAGTGCTCGAGCACCTCGAGGAGCCTGAGCTCGCGATTCGGGAGTGTCACCGTGTTCTTCGGCCGGGCGGATCGGCGCTGTATACCGTTCCCTTCATCTGGCACCTCCACGAAGAGCCGAGGGACTTCTTCCGCTATAGCAAGTACGGGCTGCACCATCTCTTCGAGAAGGTAGGGTTCGAGATTGTGGAGCTGAAAGCGCTTTCCGGGTTTTGGGTGACCTTTGGTCAGCTGCTGGTTTACAACCTCTATCGGTTTAACCGGGGGCCATTACGCTGGTTACGTCTGGTCGACGCCACCGGCCTGGCGCTCCAGGGTTCCTTCTACGTACTCGATCGCCTCGACCGCACGGAGCAGTGGACGTGGATGTACCTGGTCGTCGCGCGAAAGCCCGCCTCGCTTACCGTCGAAAGCGGCCGGGAGGTGAGTTGACTACAGCGATCTCTCGACTGCGCGACGAGCTGACCGAGCATACGCGGGATGAGTTCCGGCGCGACTTCGGTGATGTCGAATCGGACTGGGTCGCGTCCGCGGCAGAATACTTCTGGAATGAGGCTCACCAGGACGCTCGTGTCGCTGATCTCTACAGGTGGGGATTCCGCCCGGGTACCGCAAGAGTTCTCGATCTCGCAGGCGGCCACGGCCAGTTCGTCTTCAGGGCGCTCGAAGCTGGTTTCGACGCCTACGGTGTGGAGCCTGATGTCTGGAAGCTAGGGTTCGCTGCCCGCAAGTTAGCGGTGACCGGCCGTCCTCGCGCCTGGAGTGAGCGACTCCTTCGCGGCGTCGGCGAGGCCCTTCCTTTTGCCGACGACACCTTCGACTGCGTCTCCAGCTACCAGACGCTGGAGCATGTCCAGGACCCTGGTGCAGTATTGGCGGAAATGGTAAGGGTCACGCGCCCTGGAGGTGGAGTTCACCTCCGGTGCCCTGACTATCGGAGTACCTTTGAGGCCCATTACCGACTTCCCTGGCTTCCGTACTTTCCGCGTGCTGTAGCGCGGGCGTACCTGCGTGCGTTCAGCCGCCCAACGCGCGGCCTCGACTCGATCCAGTACGTTACGGCTCCACGCATTCGGCGCTGGCTATCCGCGATCGAGAAGGCTGAGGGATGCCGGCTGATCGTAGTTAATGGCGACCAGGTTGGCTTTGCCGACGCCGTTCGTCGGGCCGGACTTCCCGATTTGGTTAGCGATGCCTTCTTCCTCTATCGAACCTGGGCTTTCGTTGGTGGCGCCTTCCGTCGCGAAGCGAGTGTCAACCTGTTTGTCCGCATCCTGTCCAAGGAGTCAACAAACTCGCGTGATGCGGTGAGCTCGCCGCGCGTTGTCGGGCGGCAGCTGCCAACAGGCGGGGTAGTTCAGCCGTGATAGACGAGGCTCCCCGCTCCGTGGAAGGGATGCTGCGGGATCGGGCCGGACGCGCGGTACGACGAACCGGGATATCCTCCGTAATCGTAGCCGGCCTGCAGCTTACGCAGGCAATCGTGCTGGCACGGCTGCTGGCTCCGGACGAGTTCGGCGTGGTCAGTCTGCTCCTTCTCGCCGTGAGCTTCGGCCAATCTTTCGCCGACATGGGTACCAGCAATGCCATCATTCAGCGGCGGGAGACGGCAGCCGAGCAGCTTTCGTCACTATTCTGGCTCAACATTGCCGCCGGTCTCACGCTGCTGGGCTTGGTAGCCCTTGGCGCACCGGCTGCGGCGTCGTTTTTCGCGGAGCCGCGGTTGCAGACCCCACTCCTGCTTGCCGCCCTTATTTTCCCGGTGACTGCGGCGGGACAGCTTCACTTCGCACTCATGCAACGGGAGCTGCGTTTCGGGTATCTGGTTGTCGTGGATGTAACCTCCGTTTCGGCAGGGACAATCGTAACCGTAGCGACGGTGCTCGGCGGCCAGGGTATCCTCGCGGTGGTCTGGGGACAGCTGGTGACCGCCTGCGTCCGAGCGCTACTGCTCCTTGCGGGCGGCGCTCGCGACTTTCTCCCTTCCCTCCGGTTCCGCCGCGCGGACCTGAGTGCGTACATCAGCTTCGGCCTCTACCAGCTCGGTGAGCGCGTCCTCGGCTATTTCACCTGGAATGCAGACAAGATCCTGATCGGGCGGCTTCTAGGGACTCAGGCGCTTGGCTACTACGAGATTGCTTACCAGCTCGTCATCCGCCCCGTCTCTGTACTGAACCCAGTCGTGACCCGCGTGGCGTTCCCCATATTCGCAAGAATCCAGAATGACAATGCTCGTCTCCGGCAGGGCTATCTCGAGGTGATCCGTGTTCTCGCTTTTGTCGGCATGCCGCTGTACCTGGGTATGAGTGCTGCTGCGGAGCCACTCGTGCGCGCCCTCTTCGGTCCCGGCTGGGAGCCGGCTGCGGCGGTCCTACAGGTACTAGCTCTCCTTGGGCTGTTCTACACTCTCGGCAATCCGCTCGGAAGTCTCCTCCTGGCGAAGGGACGTGCGGATGTCGGCTTCTGGCTCCACGTGGCCGCACTCATAGTGTATGTGTTTGCAGTCTTCATCGGAGCGTCGTGGGGGATTTCCGGGGTTGCCGTGGCCCTGGTCATCAGCTCGGCATTCATTCTCTTCCCGCTGGAGGTCCCTATCCGCCGATGGCTGGTCGGAATGAGGTTGGGCGAGTATGTGAACGCGTTTGGGCCGTTCCTGGGTATGGCACTCGCCGCGAGCGTGGTGGTACGCGTGTTCGATGAAATCTTCTCGCTCGGTTCACCGACTGGCCATCTCGTGCTGCTCGTGGCCATCGGTGCGGCGGTGTACCTCGTCGGTGCAACCGTGTTCTTCCGGCCTTTCTTGCGGTCGGTTCGTATGACGCTGGCTGGGGGGTCGTAATGTGTGGGATTTCGGGGTACTGGCTTGTCCACCCAACATCGGATGTAGAAAGGCTGACGCGGATGACCGCCTGCATGGCCCACCGCGGGCCAGATGACGAGGGAATGGCTCTCTTTCTTCCAGAGGCCGGAAACGCTGTGAGCCTTGCCACTGGCGCTACTGCCCGAGGAGTCGAGGGTTGCCTGCGTCGCGAGGCGGTGGCGAACCTTCCGCACCGTGTGGGGTTCGGCCACCGGCGGTTCTCCATCATTGATCTCTCGGCGGGAGCCCATCAGCCCTTCTGGTCTTCGGATGGTCAGGTCTGTCTGACCTTCAACGGTGAAGTCTACAACTACGTAGAGGTCCGGCGTGAGCTTGAGCGGCGAGGCAGGTGCTTCCGCACGGATTCCGATACTGAGGTGTTCACCGTCGCGTACCAGGAATGGGGAGTCGAGTGCTTCCACCGCCTCAATGGCTTCTGGGCGATAAGTCTGTACGATTCAGCCCGCGGCGAGGTTCTCTTGGCGCGGGATCGCCTGGGGAAAGCCCCGCTCTACCACGTCCGCACTCCGGAGGGGTTGTTCTGGGCCTCGGAGCTAAAAGCGATCCGCGCCTCTGACACCGTTCAGGTAGCCGTGGATGATGCCGCGGTGCTGAACTACGTTCGCTTCGGGTGGCGCGATGTCCATGACCGGACGTTCTACCGGGGCATCGAGAGTTTCCCGAGCGCCTCCTACGCCTGGATCCGACCCGATGGCACCTTTGTACCCGTGCGGTATTGGACGCTTCCGGAGCAGCGCCGAAGCGAAAATGACATCCCGGTAGACGATGCGGTGGAGGACTTTCGGAACGTTCTGACTGACGCCGTTCGGATCCGGATGCGGTCAGACGTGCCCGTCGGAATCGAATTGAGCGGAGGTTTGGACTCCTCCTCCATCCTGGCACTTGCGGCTCAGCAGCAGGGCGGGCTCCGCACCTTCACGGTATCGTTCCCCGGCACGCCAGCGGATGAAGAGCCGTTTGCGCGAAAGGTCATCGAGCGCTACGCCGACCGCATCGAACCGACAATTTTCGAGCCTCCCGCTGACGAATTCTTCGCGGAAGCCGACCGGTTCATCTACCTCATGGACGAGCCGTTCCATTCGCCTAACCTGCTGACTAACCACGCTATCTGGCAGCGGATGGCGCGGTCGGGTATCCGTGTAAGCCTCAATGGGGCAGGCGGCGACGAGGTGCTGGCGGGCTATCCCTTCGACTATCATGCCCCGTACCTTCGATCGCTCCTTCGCGGCGGTCGCCTCGGCCGGTTTGCTCGGGAGTTCACCTCATTCAGCGAGCACCGCCCAGGCGGGTTTGGGGTGGACTACCTGCGCCGGCTGTATCTGCTCCTCCCGATCCACGGACGGCAAATTCGTAACCCCAGGACACGCGTGGATCCAGCGCGCGATCCGTTCCGCGCCCCTGCGGTTTCCCCCTATGAAGGCCCATCCTGGGAAATCGGACAGCGGCTCCTCGACAATGTTGGGACCTGGCGCATGAATTACTGGCTCCGCTCCGGAAACCAGTCGATGATGGGGGTGCCAATTGAGGTGCGGGCGCCATTCCTCGATTACCGGGTGGTCGAGCAAGCATTTTCCCTCCCGCTTTCGTACCTGATCCGCGATGGCTGGCTGAAGTGGATTCTGCGGCGCACCGTGGAGCCATTCATCCCAGAGGATGTCGTATGGCGTAGGCAGAAGATGGGCTTTCCTTTTCCGCTTCAAGCCTGGCTGGGCGAATCCCGCGATGCTTTCTTCTCGATGGTGGGTACGGGCAGTGAGATTCCGTACGTAGATCTGCGCCAGCTGCGCAGCGAGTTCGAGTATCTTCGGTCGCGGAACCCAGAGCACCTGTGGCGCCTGATGTCCCTTACGTTGTGGTGGCGACGGTGCGTGGAAGGCCAGCCTCTTCAATGAGTAACGCCGCACACTCCTCACGACAGGCCCGTTCGGCTCTCACGCCCGGTCCGCAGCGGCTTACGGCCGTGCACTACTCGCCTGTTTGGCTCGGCGCGACCGAAACCTGGCTTCACACCCAGTTCGTACACCTACCACCTGAGGTCGAGAGCCATGTCGTCTGTCTAGACACTGCCAATCTGGATCAATTCCAGGTCCCACGACTGCATGTGCTACGCGAGAGATCACCGCTGCGCTTCCTGTGGGAGAAGGGATTGTGGAAGCTGCGTCTCCGAAATCACCTGAATTTCCTGGTCGAGCAGGCGCGGCGGTACGATGCCAAGGTGCTTCACTCGCACTTCGGGCACGTCGGCTGGTGGAATCTCGGGAGCGCCAGACGAGCCAACCTGCGGCACGTCGTTACCTTCTACGGCCACGACGTAACTCGAATTCCACAGGAGATCCCACGCTGGCGCCGCCGCTATACGCGGCTCTTCCGCGAAGCGGCGCTGATCCTCTGTGAGGGTCCTCATATGGCCCGCTCCATCGTGGGGTTGGGGTGCCCCGAAGAGAAGGTGCGCGTTCATCATCTTGGCATCGATATCGGGCGATTTCCCTTTCGGCCACGCTTCTGGACAGGCGACGGCCCGCTCCGGGTACTCATCGCAGCAAGCTTTCGCGAGAAAAAGGGGATACCCTACGCGATACGTGCCCTGGGAATACTTAGTCGGCACGTGGATCTCGAGGTCACCGTAATCGGCGATGCCGGCCGTGAACCGCGCAACCGCGAGGAGAAAAAGCACATCCTTGCTGCCGTAAGTGATGCGGGTCCATCTAGTCGTGTTCGCCTGCTGGGGTACCAGCCGTATACCTCGATGATTGAGGAGGCATACAACCACCACATCTTCCTGTCACCGAGTGTGACTGCCGCGGATGGAGACACGGAAGGCGGTGCTCCGATATCCATCATCGAGATGGCGGCTTCAGGAATGCCGGTTGTCAGCACGACGCACTGTGACATCCCTGAGGTTGTCGGTTCCGCGGGTGCTCCGCTGTTGGCGGATGAACGCGATGTAGAAGGCCTCCTGAGCCGACTGATGTGGCTCGTCGATCACCGCTCCGAGTGGGAGCGGATACTCGAACCGATTCGCACGCGTGTACAGACCGAGTACAGTGCCGCGGAGCAGGGCAAGAAGCTGGGGCGAATCTATGCCGAGGTTGTTGATGGAGCAGCAGATGCCCTCCAGCCGCAACTACCTTCCAAGAGTGACGGAGAACAGTGAGAGCGCGAGCCTGGCTGTTTTATGGCGTGGGTCCATGGGTTCGGCTGCTGCACTTTTCCCAGTTCATTGACCGTTATGTCGCGGGACTACGACATCCGGCGGTTCTCGACGCCGGTTGTGGTACCGGGGAGCACCTCGCCTGGCTGGCTCGGCGGGTGCCCGAAGCGAGGCTTGTGGGGATCGATTCCTCGCTGGGAGCCACATATGCCAAGAATGCCGAGCGCGCTCGACGCCACCTCCGAGGAACGGCGGTGGACTTCCGCGTTGGCGATCTCAAGCGGCTCGACGCTTCGGAAGAGTTCGACGTCGTCTACTCCATCGATGTGCTGGAGCATATCCCAGGCAATGCCTTGGTCATGCAGAACCTCTTCCGTGCCCTCAAGCCTGGTGGGCTTTTCTATCTTGCGATGCCGTACGATCGCGAACGGTCCAGCATCCTTCCCCGGAGATTCATGCGCGGATTCCGGGCATGGGCCGACGAAGAGCATATCGGGGAGATGAGATCGCTTCATGAAACCGAACAGGTATTGGAGTCCATCGGTTTCCGCGTTCTCGAGTCTAGATATACTTTCGGCCAGGCTGCTCGAGCTGCGTGGGAGATGCAGCAACTCATTCGTTCCCTCCCGGGGGGACGCCTCACGGATCGGCTCGCTGCACCGATCCTGAACTCTGTCGCATCACTTGACGTGCGGGGCAGGGGCCCTGCTGATGGGAATGTGGTGGTAGTGTGCCGGAAGCCATGACTTCCACTGGACGCCTGCCGAGGGTATCGGCGGTGATGGCCACGCGGAATCGCGCTCACCTACTACCACGCGCAATCGACAGTGTGCTCAGCCAGTCACTCGCGGACTTGGAGCTGGTGGTGGTCAGTGATGCCTCCACGGACGATACTGCGGCGGTGTTACAGACCTACACAGAAAACGATCCCCGAGTTCGGCCGGTTCTTCTCGATGTGCCGCACGGTGCACCGGGAGCGCGCAACGCCGGAATTGCCGCGGCTCGTGGCGAGTTCACGGCTCTACTGGATGACGATGCAGAGTGGCTCCCGGGCAAGCTCGATGCGCAGCTGGAAGCAATTGCGAGTGCAGATCGTGCGTGCGTGGGCTACTGCGATTTCGTGCGGGTAGGATTGGACGGAAGTATCGCTCGGTTCGGTTCGCCAGCGGCTGCCGGGCAAGATGCATGGCGCGTCCTGCTGTCTCGAACATTCATCGACACCTCTTGCCTGGTGGTACGGACCAACGTCCTTCACTCAATTGGCGGATTTGACGATAAACTCCCCCGTCTCCAGGATTGGGATCTCGCTATACGGCTCGCCCGAGAGGTGAGGTTTGCTTACGTTCCGACTGTGCTTGTTCGCTCCTATGAATCTGCCGGCAGTATCTCCAGCAGCCCCGACCGGTTGATCGCCGCTTCGCACCGCATGATCGGAAAGTTGGAGGCCACGGGCGCGACCGCCGCCGATATCGCGGCTCTCCACCGTGCTCTGGCTCACGCGCTGATGACAGCGGATGCCTTTGCGGAGGGTCGCCGATTGCTGGTTCGCGCCCTCAAGCTCGATCGGTTTTCGCCCGCAGGTGCTGCTATGCTGATTTCCTCTGCATTCGGTGCGGGTTTGTACCGCAGAATCAACAGTGCGCGGCTGACTATCATGAGCCGGAATGCTGCAGGATGAGCCGACGCTTCCCGGTCGATGCGAACGCGGGTCTGCACGCCGGCACGGGCGAGTACGCCATCATCCTGAACCCGGACGTGGCGCTCGCGCCGGACCATCTGGCGATCCTAGCCGCGCGGCTGGACGGCGATCCACGGATCGGCGCCACGCGGAGCGAGCGCTTCCATTCAAGAGGGGACGATGCAGCTTGCATGAGCAGCGCGTGGGC
>JACDHR010000427.1 GCA_013820915.1 Gemmatimonadota bacterium | reverse complement strand
TGAACCCACATCCAGCACCACCATGTGCCCGGCTTGTGCGTACGCAACGATGCCACGGTCGCGCGTGGCGAGGCGGGCGCCGGTCACGCGCGCGCTCGCCAGCAGAATGCGGTCGGCCGGGTCGCCTTGGACGGTGCCGGGGAGCCGGGTGGACTGGATCGCGATCTCGGGAGACAGCTCCAGCAGGCGCGTTCCGGGTGCCCCCAGTGCCGCCACGACCCAGTCTTCCACCGGCCGCGACATACTGATCCGCCCCTTCGCTTCGAGCATGGCCACTTCCCAGACGGAAATGGCCGACACCAGCACATCGCCGCGGCGGCTCGCATCCTCGATTTCGGAAAGCGCTCCTGCCGAAAGCTGCCCGCGCTCCCCGTGCACCACCCACAGCCACACGTGCGTATCCAGCAGCAGCGGCCCCGGTTCAGCCATCGGCTTCCCAAACCTCGCCGGTCGGTGCGACCACGTCGCCATGAAAGGTGATGGTTCCGGCCATACAGCCGAGGATCCCCGGCGCCTCTGCCGGCTGCTCGACCGGCGACAGCTTCATAACCGGCTTGCCGTACCGGGTCACCACGATCTCCTCGCGCGTGCGCACTACCCGGTCCACAAACTGATGCCAGGCGTTTTTGACCTCGCTGGCGGGCACTTCAACCGGCCCATGCGCGGAATGGTGCCCACCCCCTCGTGTCGCTTTGCTCATGACTCCTCCCATGTTGGCCTACTCAAGATGGACAACATACGACAGGCTGTCAAGGCGTCGGTCAGCGAATATCGACCGCACCCCATATAGGCGATGCGGTGATGAGTAATTTCCATACCCTGCTCGTCGCCACCGTGGGTGGCACACCGGACCCGATCGCCGTGTCGCTGGCGCACTGGCGGCCGGCGCGCGCGCTGTTCATCGCCTCGCCCGCGTCTACGGGGTTCGTGCCGAAGGCACTCGACATGGCGGAAGAACGCTTCGGCTTCCGCCTGCCACCCGGCGCGGATGTTACCGTCACGGTGCCCGCCGAAGATGTCGCCGCCGGCATCCGCTGCATCCGCGAGCGCGGCGCCACCGTGCGGGAGTGGCTGCGGCGCGGAGACGACTACCGCGTGGTGGTAGACATCACGGGCGGGACCAAGGCCATGACCGCCGCCCTGTCCCTGGCGGCGCGGCAGTGGAACTGCACCTTCTCCTACATCGGCGGCACGGATCGCACCAAGGATGGGGTGGGCATAGTCGTCTCCGAAAAGGAGAGAGTGCTCTATACCGACAATCCCTGGAACGCGCTGGGCTACCAGGCAGTGGAAGAAGCGATCCTGCTCTTCAACCGGCACGCCTATGCCGCCGCCGCGAGCATTCTGATGGAGGCGGAATCGCGAACCGCCGACAAGCGCCCCAAGCAGGAACTACTCGCCTTTCACACGCTGTGCGAAATGTTGGATGCATGGGACCGCTTTCAACCCGGCGTTGCGCTGAAAAGGCTGAATATGCTCCATGCCAGGCACAACGACCTGGCCGCCTGCCTCGGCGCGCGGCCGAGCAACGCTACGACGACGCGGTCGCGCGCCTGTACCGCACCCGGGAGGCGCTGGCGCAGGTGCGCCTCGCCGAGGGTTGGAACGTGCCCGATACTGCCCGCGCGCCGCTGCAGCGAGTCCCGGAGCCGATGCGTACCGAGCTCCAAGCTCGCGCGGACGCCAAAGGCACGGTGAAGCCGGCGCTGCAGGACGATTACCGGCTGCTGGAACTGCTCGGGGACCCGCTGGGCCGCGCCTTTCGCGAACACGGGCTGCCGCACGATGCCACGAAGGGCTCGCCGCTTGCCGCCCGCAACCAGTCCATTCTGGCGCACGGCTTTCAACCGGTGAGCCGCAACACCTACGAAGCGCTGCTCCGCCCGACCGTGGCGCTGCTGCTCGAGGCCGGCATTGCGGAAGGTAAAATTCCGCGCTTTCCGCAATCGAATGCGGCGGATTAGCCCGCTGAATCCCTATCACCACCCGGATCCGTTGAACAGACCCACACCTCCCATTCGCCCCCGTCTTGTACTGTCCCCCGTCGGGACCAGCTTGCTCATCAATCAGGCTAACGGCGAGGAGCGAAAAGTGCTGAGCCGGCACGCCAACGCCGCCGAAGACGACTGCCCGGAGGAAGTCCAACGCCTGCTGAGGCGGTTGGCGGATCGGGCATTGGCAGCGTTGCCCACGGAAGCCGGCGCCCCCGCAGTTCGCCGCGCCAGCGCCGAGCTCAATGGCATCTACGGCATTTACGAAGACCGGCTGGACGGCTCGCTCGGGACCTGCACTTTCCCGTCGGCACGGACACCTTGCAGGGGGGCGTGGCGGCCGAAACGATCACGCGGCTGCTGGAGCACCGCGGCTGCACGGTTCAGACCGTGACCCCGCGCGGGAGCGTGGATTGAAACGTCCTGCGCTCTCCTCTTTCTCCCGCCGTTGCGCAGTCCCCGCAGTGGCAGTAGAGATCAGCCCACGCGTAGACGCGGATCGAATGCGAACGGCTGTTCGTCGACGCGCTCGAGCTGTTCGATCTCTGCGTGCCTGGGGTTCAGCAACAGGTTGAATTCCGAAGGGATCACCGCGGAGGGCACCCGGAGCGCCAGACTGCGCAACTCCCTCGCCCACATATCGCCGAAGCGACGCGCCTGGCGCCGCAATGGGTCCGCAAACCAGGCCGGGGGCACCTCTCCAGAGTGCTCGATGAGCACGTCGGGAATCTTGACTGTGTAGGCGACCAGGTCATTAGGCAGGTGGCGGCGGTCCTGATAGACCAGCGATTCGAGCACCGCGAGCGACAGGTGCTCCGACAGATACACGAGAGGGACGCCGGCCGAGTTCCAGCGTCCCCCGAAGAGCCGCGCGCCCTCGCCATCAAATGGCGGGTGACGCGCCGGTGCGAGTCGGACCGCGAGCATCAGTCGTATACGCCGTAGGCGATCCGTCCGAGCACGGTGCCGACCAGCTCCGCGCCGCTGCCGGTGCGCAGCAGCGAGAGCGGCGTCTGACCATTGATCGCGCCATTGGGCTGACGCATCCAGTCATTCGCCTTCTGGCGGTCGAGAAAGGTCGCGTGCGCGAGCGTAAAGGCACCAGCGGCGCGGGCGACACGGTCAGACTGTTCGGGCGAGAGCTGCCGCTGTTGCCGCGCGTGCGCGAGCGTGCGGCGCGGGATGATCCGCGCCAGCTCGGTGTCCGATAGACCGCCGAGCTGCTTCAGTTTGTCGACCGTCGCGAGTGGCAGCCCTTCCTCGATCAGCCGCACGAACTCGAGTTCGGAGCGCACCTCCTCTTGGAGTCCCAGCGAATCGATTGTCTGTGTCATGCTCATCGTGCATCCTCCGGTGAAAGGCACATTGCCAATGTGGGGTGCAATCTGCCGCCCGTCAAGTGCGAAACGGTGGCTCGATCGCATGGAAAGTGGCCCCCGGCATCATGCCGGGGGCCCGTTGCAGTGGACTTCGAGAAATTGTGCCGCCGGGCTCTGGCACGACCCGGGAAAGTACCACCCGGAGTTACGGACGCTACATCGCCAGCGCGGCGGGCTATGATTCCGAGGCGCAGCTGGAAGGCACCCCCCGGCGCGTGGACCAC
>JACDHR010000426.1 GCA_013820915.1 Gemmatimonadota bacterium | reverse complement strand
AAAGCCCTCAAGACACGGGACAACATCCAAGTCAGCGAGTCGATTGAAGTTGATCGCCTGCCACGCAGCACGATCAACGGCTACGCTATACAGGTACTCGTCGCGTACCTTCCCCGTGCTCGGGTCGAGACGCTGTGAATAACCCGAAATCACCACGCTCGCAACCGAAGGTAGGGCGGCGAAGACTTCGCCGATCATGCGGAATGCCACTGCATGAACATGGAGCATGTATTCTTTGCGCCGCTGTGTCTCCGAACGAGCCTTGACCACTAGCCGGTCTCCTCGCCCACCTAGGCGGGCCTCCTGTGTCGGCATATCCTCCAGCTCAGGAAGATCAACGTCGAGGTAGATTGTGCTCTTCTCTTCGAGAATCTCCAGGGAGATATTCGTTTCCCGAGGCCACTCGATGCACGACAGGCGGTGTTCAAGCCACGCAAGCATCGCCTCGCGATCGCCACCGCGCACCTGGTTGTGAAATGCGCTGGCTCGTGCCTGCTCTTCTTCGTGTTGCCGCTGTGCCTCCTCCCACACCTGATACTCCTGCTCGTGGCGGGCCTGCTCCACCGCGTTTCGGTGCTCGAGCCTTGCCCGGTGGCCGGAGATGAGCCGATCAAGCCAACTGACCTGAACTTCGACCGGTTGTGCAGGCGGCGGTTGCTGGAATGGAACGAGCGCGAAGCCAGGCGCGCTCCCGGGCTGCGGGGTCGTAAGGTGTACATTGAGGATGGCCTCGGTACCGCCGTTCACTCTCGCACATTGCTCTTCGAGCCACTCGCGGATTCGCGGTTGGTTCTGTTTCACGAAGATGCGGACGATCTCGGCAGGGACCGGCTCCCCCGCCACATCAGTGTACACGAGTGAACCGTCCTCTTGAAGCGCAACCTGGATCTCACCGAGTTGCCGCGCGACCTCTTCAGCGCTCATGCCACCGAACCCGGCGAGTCCGCGCGAACGGCGTTGGGGTGTGCTGCGGTGCCGGTTCGCACCCAAGTACTCGTGCATGTAGATCCCGGTCCCCGGAATGCCTGCGCTCGCATACGCTCCGCGCGGTCCGATGCCCACACGCCCGCCGCGTCCACCTATAGAAATGCCGAACCCACTCTTGCTGACGTTGAGCCGCACACCACGTGCGATCTTGAACGACTTCCGAAATCGAAAACCCATACGATTCCTCCCTTTCACAAGGACAGCGTGTGTATGATCTGCACGCCGACGGCTCAGGCGAGCAGGCCTGCTGCGGGCGAAGCGGGCGGCGACCGCCTCGGTCCGGAGTGAAGGCTCTCTACAGGGAGTCAGACTTGCGACCGCGATGCGGTAGAGAGAGCATCTGCTCCTCCGCTCAGCGAAACTCCACGTCTCCGGCCTCTACCCACAGGTTGTGACCAGTTATCTGGAATCGCTCTCGGTCTGCACCGGAAAGCTGGATCTTCAGGTACCCAGCGCCGATGTTGCAGACATCCCCAGTGAGCGACGCGGATGTCCCGGAGTCCACCCAATTGTAGGTAATATCCGGCTCACACCTGCTCTCGTACATGAGCCAGAGCCCGACCTGCCCCGAAGCTGAGCTGAGAACAACGGTATCACCGGCAGCCACTTCGCGGTCAAACGTTCCTGCGCGATCCGGAGAGCAACCCAAGACGAGGAGTGCAAGGGCAGTAGTCAAACAACGTATCCGGGACGAGCGCAGAAGGATCAGGAACATCGCACTTGAGGTAATGGCGAGGTACGCAAAGGAGCCTGGCGTGAGTTTACGCCCGAGGTTGCGGCGCAACAAGGCCGAGCTCCGGCCATTTAGCCGAACGAGGTACGAAACCGCTGAAGCAACGCCTGCACCGAATCGAGATCGTTGCCACCGAACCAGCTAAGGTTGTACTGCTGCCCATCCGAGAAAGCCCTTGGACCGAGGTCACGGGCGTTCAGCGGAATCGGATACCGGCCAAACCACACCGAGCAGCGTTCCAAGCGACGCAACAGATCTTCCTCCGGAAGGTCGAGGGTGAAGCCAACTTGCTGAGCGAGTTCGACCAAGTCGTGGTTCTTCAGGGCTTGCGGCAGCTTGCCCGAGCGCTCGACCTCCGGCTTCCAAGTACGTGCGTGCCGCTGGACGAGAGCAGCCTTTAGATAGTTCTCCATCGCATATGCTACCAGCATGAAGTACACGCCTTGGAAGCCATACTCCGGCAGCGGAACCTGCTCTCCTCGAGAGCGAGCACGAATAGCCTCCCACCAGTTGCGGACTGAGGGTTCGAGGAGCCGTGCTGACTCAAGCAACTCCCCGGCAGCACGTCGCCAGCGCTGAGGGGAGAGCAGTTCGCTGGCGTAAACCGTCCTACGGATCACTGCGGCCGGGGGATTTGACATTCAGCTACAGATGAGGGGGCGGATCTGATAACGGTCGAACGTTAGACGCAGGCACACGGTCATAGCCCCGGCTCCGTGGGAATGATCTTCAAACCCGTGATTGTTGATGGATCGCGGAGCGCCCTGACAACCTCGATCTGGTATTCATGACTTTGCTCCGTAAGATTCCCCCGTCGCATCAAGGTAGCTCGATCTGTTCCGTCAAGGAAAAGGTCGACCACCTTGCGAGTTCGCGGATTGAAGGTAACGAGCAAGTCCTGGCCATTCCGCGTGAACACGTTGCTCCACTCGCCGATGCCAACAGCGAGCTGTAGCTCGGTCGGCTCGACACTTCTGTCCTGCGGCCGCCCTAGAGCTTCTCGCACTTCATCAATCGACTTTCCGATCAGGAATGGAACATCGAATAGGATAGGTGCAGGTTCGCTCAGATGAGCGACGATCGCCGGATCTTGCCTGGCTTCACTCGCCGGCGCACTTCCACCGCCGCCGCAGGCGATGAGGATCGTTGAGAAGCACGCCACCATCACCCCTACGGTATACCGGGGTTGGCCCATTCGCCAGGTGGATTGCCGTGGCTTGAGATTCATCGAGAACTCCGGACGAAGATGAACGATCTGCCGGGCCCCTCTGTCCATCAGAACGCTCGTGTATGAGCAACGGAACCGCTGGGGCGTCTAACGTAATGGAGGTCAGCTGCGAGCCCATCAAGGAGCCGCGGCCTACATGCCGCCTGCCGCTTTCAGGGGGCTGAACGCCGTTATTGATCTGCTCGTCTGATGCAACGAAGGGCTAGGCCACTCGGAATCCGCTAATCAACTTCAATGCTGATGACGGCGTCTCCGCCGACGTTACCGGCTCGGACAGTGGCCTTTCCCACCCGAACAGCGGAGGCACGACTAATTTGGTCCACCCGCCGGGTAACTCCTGAATTGAGACGGGGGAGAACGCCATCAGTGGACGCTAACGGATCGATCCACAGCAATACATCGCGGAGAAAGGCTTGCCGGCGGCTATCCAGCTGCGACGTTGCCAGAAAGGTAATGCCGACCGAGGTGATCGAATCGCCTTGAGTCGTGACCTCGAGCATCGTGTTCTCGAGCGTCGGCGTCTCAATGGTGTTGTTCAAGTAAGCCGCTAGCGCGGCAGGGCAGATCCCGGAGCATCCCCACCTACTTTCGGTTCGCCACCGATCAAGCGTAGCGACCTCGCGCACCTGAGGCTGCATCTTTCGCGGTGTGGTTCA
>JACDHR010000425.1 GCA_013820915.1 Gemmatimonadota bacterium | reverse complement strand
ACGGCCAGCTCTCCCCGGAGTTGAGCACCGCCGCGCGGATCCGGTCCCGCGCCTCAGACAGCACGGCGTCGGGCAATCCCACCAGTTGCAGGCCGGGCAGGCCGGCACCGATATCGGCCTCGATCTCGACCAGCACGCCGTCCACCCCCAGCAGCGCCACCGACCAGGCACTCGCCAGGGACATCAGAACGCTCCCGGCAAGTGCGTCACGGTGGTCGGTCCCTGCGGGGGGCACAGCACCGCGACGACGTCGAAGCGCACCTCACACCACCCGGCGCGGTGCGAGGTGAGCCAGCTGGCTGCGAGCCGGCGGATCCGGGCCGCCTTCGCCGGGGTCACCGCCTCCGCCGGCGCTCCGAACCCGAGACCGGAGCGGGTCTTCACCTCGCACACCACCAGCCGCTTCCGGTCGGTGGCCACCAGGTCCAGCTCGCCCTCGCGGCACCGCCAGTTCCGGGAGAGCACCACCATGCCGCGTTCAGCCAGGTACTGCGCGGCTACGTCCTCGCCGTGTCGCCCCAGCTCGTCGCGCGTCGATCCCGCCATCGTGCCTCCCCGTCACCCGCACCGCTGACGGGACCACGGTGCCGCGAAGCCACTGCGCTGCACCAGGACTCCTGGTCGGGCCTGTGGACAACCAACGGGTTGGGGACAACCGCGTGCTCCGGCCACCACGACCGAAGCGCTCTTGCGGTACTCGACAACTTCCCTGGCGCGCTCGGGCGGCCGCTCCATCTGCTCTCTGCTGAGCAGCGGGACAAAGGTGATCACAGAGTGTCGGCATGACCATTTGAGGCCGCCAAGTTATTTCCTTCGACTCAGTCCAGTGGTGGGTTTACCGCATAGGTGAATAGGAGGTGATCATCGTAGTCTTTATGCAAATGGAACTTGCCTGCACTAATTATTTCAATATAAACGTGACCGTACTCCCCGACATCCTCATCTGTGACCTGCCAAGTCAGCAGAGCCTCCGTTCCCTCTGCAGACGACATCAACCTTTTCTGCGTCGTCGCCCGATACGTCGGCATACGAAACAATCGCCAATAAAGAGTCCGGTCCCTGGCGTCCCAGCCCCGACAATCGAATTGAACCGTTTGGCCTACCTCCAGGCGTGTCCCAACACGGAACTGGTCCGGCCCAGATATCTTTTGGTGCGCAGCGCCTTTGGGCATGCGCCAGCCAAACGAGTCAGTGACCGACTCGATCTGCGGGTAGTATCGCGCAGAATCTGTGACATTGCTGCGATAGATGGTGACTTGATTCCTAAGTTGACCAGAGATTCCTGACAGCAAATCACGCTCGAACGGGAGTAGATCTCTGCTGTGTGCGATAGAGTTGCGCACGTCCTCAAGAAAATCGAAGTAGACTCTTGTACGTCCCTTATCTTGGAACACTTCCGCAAACTGCTCCCATCTCTTATTGATGATCGATGTCAGCTGGTGGAACTCCAGGTAATCGAGCAGATCGTCAGAAACTACCGCTCCATCGCGCCTTTTGCCTTCCTCTGTGCGCTTCTCTTCGATCTTCTCCAGGGCCTCATTGTAGAGCGCTTCTTTCCAGTGTGAGAGGATCTGCGCTATAGACAATCGCAAGATCGTTTCAACAGAGCGCAGAGCTTCAGTAGGTTCCATGGTTGGATTGTACGACCTGAGCCTCAGTTCGCTGCTCGGCTATGGCGGCCCTCGCGCGGGCAGCGCGACGGCGGAACCTGCAAGAGACAGCACTTGTCAGGACACCGGACACCGGTAGGGATCAGTGTGGATCATGAATATGGTGGAGAGGCGCTATAGTGCCCCTCCTGTCAAGGACGAAGCTGAGGGAAGCTGAGGAGAGTGATGCCCCGTGGGCTACGGACACGCTGAGTGGCTTGCCAAGCAAGCAGACACCCCACCACCGATCCGTCCGGAGGTTTGGGAGCGACCCGAGATGCGGGCAGCGCTCGCCCAGCGCGACATCGGCCGGGTGTACAAGCTGCTGAAGCAGGACGGAGTGACCCAGCGCGAGATCGCCCGGCGCACCGGCCAGAGCCAATCCGAGGTCTCCGAGATCATCCAGGGCCGCCAGGTGCGGGACGTGAAGGTGCTCGAGCGCATCGCGGACGGGCTCGGGGTGCGCCGGGAGCTGATGCGCATCCTGGAGCACGCCCCCGATGGCGGCGCCTACCCTGGACAGAAGGCACCGCAGTCGCGGGAAGTACAGGAGGTGACCGACGACGTGTTGCGTAGAGATGCACTGGCGCTCGGTAGTCTTGCTGCGTTCGGTCAGGTGGTCGTTGGGACGCTGGCAGGGAAGATCCCGCATCCGGGAAGGGGTCCGCTCCCGTCTCGCCTCGGTATGACCGACGTAGCCGAGATCGCGGCCGAGACCGAACGGCTCCGCACCGCCGCGAGGGCTGCCGGTGGACAAGCTCGTAACGCCGTAGCGGCTGCTGGGCACTACAGAGCCCTCACGCAGGTACCAGCAACGGAGACCGTGGCGAAGGCGATGGGATCAGAGCTGGCCGGACTGCACGAGTTCGCCGGGTGGTGCTGCTTCGACTCCGGTCTGTACCGACACGCTATGTGGCACTACCGCGAAGCTGCCGACCTAGCTCGCCGCGTGCGCGATGACTACTACATGGCGAGCGCGCACCGCTACATCGGGATCGTGGTGGACTGGTGGAGTGGCCAGCCGAACGAAGCCGTGAAGCACTACCAGATGGCACAGTTCAAGCTGGGGCCTCGTGGCGATGCCAAGCTAGCTGCCTGGCTGGATGCACTCTCGGCTGATGCACTGGCTGCCATGGGGTACGAAAAGGCACTTGATCACCTAACCAGGGCGCGGGATAGCTGGGAGCCAGCTAACGCCTTCGAGGTCGCGGACTGGGACTACCAGACCGCACTCGTTCAGGTCAAACTAGGCAACCTAGAGGCCGCTGAACGGCTGACAGCATCGCTCAATGGTGCCGGGCGGCATCGGCCAGTGGGCGTCTTCGCGAATGTCCTACGCGCCACGCTCCATGTGCAGACCGGAGAACCGCGCGGACTCCTCATGGCCAAGTCCGCGATCGACGCCGTGGCGCTACTGCGCTCCATGCGTGCTCGCGAACGGCTCCTACCGCTAGCTGATGCGCTGGAGGCTCGACCCGGCAGTGATTGCCAGCAGCTGGCACAGATGGCTCGCCAAGTCGCTACGACAAGAGCAGTCTGAGTCCTCATACACCTGCTGGCCGGTGATCGGATAGCGTGGCAGGCGGAATGTCGGGTGCCGAAATGTGAGGTGCCGGAATCTTAGGAATGGGCAGAACTGGCCGCTTCTTGACGCGAGTAGTCCTCTCCTCGATTTGCCCTCTTCGATGCCTGATAATCATTTCTACACAGAGGTAGAACGGGCAACGTCGGGGGTGGATAGCGGTTCGCTCGCCTCCTCCAGCGGGGGGCTCCGCGGTGGGCCGGCTCACCGCGCCCGGCCGAGCCAGTCCCGAACCGCCGCCGATCAGCGCGGTCATCGAGCTGGTGTGGTGCGGGGCCACGAACGGCGGCGTGGTGAACAGCGGAGTGTCCGGCGCGAGCAACCCGGCCACCGAGTGGATCGCGGTGACCTCCAGGGCCTCCTCCGCGCCCAGCT
>JACDHR010000101.1 GCA_013820915.1 Gemmatimonadota bacterium | reverse complement strand
GTACAGCAGGTGACCAGTCGCTCGCGCCCCGGCCGTTCGGACGTGACGCTCACCTTCCGGTGGGGCACGGACATGGACTTCGCCGGGCTGGACGTACGGGAGCGGTTGGACCTGCTGAACCTGCCGACCGCCGCGACCCGCCCGACTATCGCCCGCTATGACCCGAACGCGGAGCCGGTGCTCCGCTTCGCGCTCACCCCGGCGCGCCCTCTCGATCCCACGATCGCCGCGGACCGGCGCGAGCTGATCGCGCTGCGCCACCTAGCCGAGGAGAATGTGCGCCGCGGGCTGGAGGGTGTGGAGGGTGTAGCCGGCGTCCGCGTTACCGGGGGCTTGGTCGAGGAAATCCACGTCGAGGTGGACGAGGCGCGCCTCGCCGCGCTCGGCATTCCATTCCAGCAGGTGACCCGTCGGCTGGAGGCGGAAAACATCAACCTCGCCGGCGGCATCGTCGAGGAGGCGGGCGCGGAGTACGTCGTCCGCACCGTCAACGAGTTTGCCGACGTGGACGAGATCCAGAACGTGATCGTAGGCACCGTGGACGGCCAGCCGGTGCTGCTGCGCGACGTCGCCCAAGTTCGCCGCGATGCCGCGGAGCGGGAGACCATCTCGCGCGTCGGCGGCGCGGAGGCCGTGGAGCTGGCAATCCTGCGCGAGTCGACCGCGAACATCGTCCGCGTCGCGGAGACGGTGCGCGAGCGGGTGGACGCGCTCGAGGCCACTCTGCCGCCGGGAATCCGCTTTACGCTGGTACGCGACGAGTCGGTCTTCATCCGCCGCGCCGTGGAGGACGTGCAGCAGGCCGCCATCGTTGGCGGGCTGCTCGCGATCCTGGTGCTGCTGCTCTTCCTGCGCCACATCCCCACCACACTCATCATCGCCACGGCGATCCCGATCTCGGTGATCGCCACCTTCGTGCTGATGTTCGGCCGCGGTATCACCCTGAACATCATGTCGTTGGGCGGTCTCGCGCTCGGCGTCGGCATGCTGGTGGACAGCGCGATCGTGGTGTTGGAGTCGATCGCGCGCGAGCGCGAGCGTGGGCTCTCCTCCGTGGAAGCCGCTGGCGTCGGCACCGACCGTGTCGCCCGGGCGGTGATCGCATCCACGCTGACCACGGTGGCGGTGTTCCTCCCGATCGTGTTCGTGGAGGGGATCGCGGGCCAGCTGTTCGGCGACCAGGCGTGGACGGTCAGCTTTGCGCTGGTCTCCGCACTGGTGGTGGCGCTCACGCTGATCCCGATGCTCGCGGCTCGCGGAGCGGGGGTCACAGCGATGCCGCGGTACCTCGACGGGGATCGCCGGGGTGCCCGCGTCGGCCGGGCGCTGGCCAGCGGTGCGGGGTACGGGATGCGCACAGTGGGCTGGCTGGGTCGCGGGGTCGGGCGGGCGGTCTCCCCTATCGTGAACGGGTTCGACCGGGGCTACACCTGGATCGATCGCCGCTATCCCATCTGGCTGCGCAGCTCACTGCGGCGGCCCGGGCGGGTGCTGGGGGGCGCGGCGGTGGCGGTGCTGCTCTCGCTCCTTCTGATTCCGCGGCTCGGGATGGAACTGATCCCCGAGTTCCGCCAGGGCGAGCTGATCGTGGAGATGGAGGCCGCGCCCGGCACCAGCCTCACGCGCATGGAGGAGTTGGCACGGCAGGCCGAGTCGGTGGCGATGCGGATCGACGGGGTGCGCGAGGTCTTCTCCACGGTGGGGATGCGCGGTGCTTCCGGATCGATGGGTGGCAGCGGCGACATCGAGCGCCACGCCGCGACGCTGCTGGTGCGCCTGGAGGGGCTGGGCGTGGACGAGTCGCGAGTCGCGGACCAGCTCTCGGACGGGCTGGCCGTGCTTCCCGGTGTGGCGTACCGGGTAGACCGGCCCAGCCTGTTCACCATGGCGGCGCCGGTGGAGGTGGAGATCCGTGGCTACAACCTCGGGATGCTGAGCCAGATCGCCGGGGATGTGCGCTCGGAGTTGAGAGCCATGCCGGACGTAGGTGCCGTGGGCGAGGAGCGGCGCCAGGGGAACCCCGAAGTCACCATCCAGTTCGACCGCGAGAGGGTCGCCCGTGCGGGGCTGACCATCGCGGACGCCGCGGAAGCCGTACGGTCGCGGGTGCAGGGCGCCAGTGCCACCGAGTTCACCGAGCGCGATCGGGAGCTGAGCGTGCTGGTCCGTGCGCAGGAGGAGCAGCGACAGACGCTGCGCAATATCGGCGACCTGCGCATCGAGACGCCGAGCGGCAATGTGGCGCTGGGGTCCATCGCGACGCTCGGGTTCGGTGAGGGGCCGGCGGAGATCGTGCGCCGCAACGGCTCGCGGGTCGCGTTGATCGCGGCACAGCCCGCGGGCCGCGACCTCGCCGGGGCGATCGGCCGTATCGAGCAGGAGGTGCGCGACATTCCCCGCCCCGGCGACGTGGCTATCGTGGTGGCGGGCCAGTCGCAAGAGCTACGCAACTCGATCCGCTCCATGCAGTTCGCACTCCTGCTGGCCGTGTTCCTCGTCTACCTGGTGATGGCCAGTCAGTTCGAGAGCTTTCGTCAGCCGTTCGTGATCCTGGTCTCCATCCCGCTGGCCGCCGTCGGCGCGGTGCTGGCGCTCTGGATTACGCGGACGCCGATCTCGGTCGTCGCGCTGATCGGGGTCGTGATGCTGGCCGGAATCGTGGTGAACAACGCGATCGTGTTGATCGACACCGTCAACCAGCTCCGCCGCGACGAGGGGCTGACGCTCGACGCGGCGCTGGTGCGCGCCGGGAAGCTGCGCCTGCGCCCCATCGTGATGTCGACGCTCACCACGGTGCTGGGCCTGCTGCCGCTGGCGCTCTTCCGCGGCGAGGGGGTGGAGCTGCGTGCGCCGCTCGCCATCCCCGTGATCGGCGGGCTACTGGTCGCCACGGCGCTGACGTTGCTCGTGGTACCGGTTCTGTACCGGATGACGGAGCGGTGGGGCCTGCGACGGGCCGAGGCTCGTGCCCGCCAGCGGAACTCCGCTCCGCAGCCTGAGCCACAGCTTGTGCCCGGAGATTGATGACGGCCCTGCGCGTTGTCACCCACGAAGGAGGTATTCATGAAATACCGCGTGTTGATCGAGCAGGATGAAGATGGTGTGTACATCGCCGAGGTCCCTGCGCTGCCCGGTTGTATTGCTCAGGGAGAGACCCGTGACGAGTGCATCCGAAACATTCGTGAGGCCATCGCAGCTTACCTGGAGAGTCTGGAAGCGCATGGAGATCCCGTCCCGCCGCCGATCACGGAGGAAGTCGTCGAGGTCCGGTTGTGAGCGAGATCCCTCGCGTTTCGCGACGTGAGGTCGTCAAAGCACTGCAACGCCGCGGCTATGTTCAGGACCGCCAGCGCGGCAGTCAATCGTACTCAGGCATGAAGAGCCGCCACACCGGCGTGTTGTCGTTCCCGACCACCGGGAGGTGGCCAAGGGCACGCTGCGCGCGATCATCCGTCAGGTTGGACTGACCGTTTCGGAGTTCAAGAAACTACTATAGGTCAGTCTGCGTTGAGGAGTTGAAAGACCATCATGAGTTTACCTCGCTTCGCCGTCCGCCGCCCGGTCACCACGGGGATGCTGATTCTCAGCGTCGTCATCGCCGGGCTGATCTCGCTGTACGGCATCAACCTGGACCTCTGGCCCTCGTTCGAGCGGCCGGTACTGCGTGTGACGGTCCCGTACCCGAACGCCAGCCCGTCGGAGGTCGAGCGCCGGATTGTGCGTCCGCTCGAGGAGGAGCTGGGCACGGTGCGGCGGCTGGAGTCCGTACGCTCCACGGCGGGACAGAACCAGGCGCGGATCGAGCTGGAATTTCAGCCGGGTACGGACATGGACCTGGCCGCGCTGGAGGTTCGCGAGCGCGCGGAACTCGCGCGGCGGCGGCTCCCCGCGGACGTGGACCGGATCGACATGCGCCGCTTCGCCTCCGATGCCCAGCCCGTGCTTCGCGGCGCCGTCTCCTGGTCCGGAGATCCGGGGCTGCTCAGCGAGCTGATCGAGCGGCGCGTGGAGCCCGCGATCCTGCAGGTGCCCGGTGTGGCTGCGGTGGAGTTCAGCGGGCTGGAGCAGCGGGAGGTCACGGTGGAGCTGGACCAGGACCGCATGCGTTCCGCCGGCATCACCATCCAGGAGGTCAATCAGGCGCTGGCGCGCGGCAACCAGGATATATCCGCCGGTGAGATCGAGCTCTCGGGTAACCGGTTCCTGGTTCGTGCCGAGGGCCAGATCCGCAGGGTCGAGGAGCTGGAGACGCTCCCCGTCGGGAGCGCCGGCGTGCGGCTTGGCGATGTGGCCGACGTGCGATACGACTTCCCGGACCGCGATTTCTTCTTCCGGCTCAACGGCTCCAATGCACGGCAGGCGCAGGTCTTCAAAGACTCGGACGCGAATATCGTAGAGGTCGCACGCGCGGTGCAGGCCACGCTGGAGGACCTGCAGACGCAGCCGGGTCTGGAGGGGATCGGGTTCCGCTTCTGGCAGGACCAGTCGCAGGGGATCCTGGAGGCGCTGCGCTCGCTCGCCATGGCGGGGCTGGTGGGCGGTGGGCTGGCGGTGATCATCCTGTTCGCCTTCCTGCGCCGTCTCACTCCCACGCTCATCGTGGCAGCGGCAATCCCGGTGTCGCTGATCTTCACGATCGCGATCCTGTACATCACGGGCGCGAGCATCAACGTGATCACGCTTTCGGGGCTGATGCTGGCCGTGGGGATGCTGATCGATAACGCGGTGGTGGTGGTGGAGAACATTTTCCGCCATAGGGAGAGGGGTGACGAGGCGACCGACGCGGCGATCAACGGCGCCGCGGAGGTGGGGCTGGCAGTCGTGGCGGGTACATTAACAACCATTATCGTCTTCGCGCCGCTCTTCTTCATGACCCCGAACGAGATGGGCACCCAGCTGCGCGAGTTCGGGATGTCGATCTCCTTCGCGATGATCGCGTCGCTGGGCATCGCCTTCACGCTGGTGCCGCTGCTCGCCGTCTGGCTGCTGCGCGGGCGGATGCCGGCGGACGGGCGCATCTTCGGCGGTCTCGCGCGCGGCTACCGCCGTTTCCTGGATCGGATCCTGGACCACCGGGTGCTCACGGCGGCGGTCGCACTCGGCGTATTCGGCGCCGGCGGCTACATCCTTTCCACGCTCCCGATGGAGTTGATGCCGGAGGAGGATCAACGCTTCATCCGGCTGTCGGTGAACACCCCGCGGAGCATGACGTTCGAGGAGCGAAACGTGCTCTTCGGCCGCGTGGAGACCCTGCTGCTCCAGAACCGAGAGCAGCTCGAGATCGAGAACGTCAACGCGTTCTCGGGGCCGAATTGGAACAACATCTTCATCTCGGTGAAGAGCTACTCCGACGGTGGGCAGCTGTCGTCGGGTGAGATCAGCACTCGTATCGAGAACATGCTCCCGGTCACGCCGGGCGTGGAGTGGCGGCAGCGCCGCGCATGGGGCTCCGGCGGGCGCGTGCAGGTGCGGCTGATCGGCGAGAGCACGGACATGCTCGCCGTGCTCGCCGAGCAGGTGGAGTGGCGGCTTGGCAACGAGGTGGCGGGCGTAGTCAACCTGGAGAACGCGCTTCAGGCGGGGAACGAGGAGGTCCGGATCCGGGTGGACCGGCAGGCGGCGGAGCGGCAGGGGCTGACCAGCGAACAGGTCGCGCAGGCGGTCTCCGGCGCGCTGCGCGGCAGTGTCGCGACCCGCTTCCGAACCGGCGACCGCGAGATCGACATCCTGGCGCAGCTCCGCGAGGAGGACCGCGTCTCGATCGGGCAGCTTGGCAACCTCGCCATCGGCACGCCGGACGGCACCAACATCCCGCTCGCCACTGTGGCGGATCTGCAGGTTGTAGGCGGCCCGCAGGACATCCAGCGCGAGAACCGGCGCACCTCGGTCACCGTATCCGGCGAAATCGCTCCGGGCTCCAACCGCGAGGCGGCGATCGCCGAAGTACGGGCGGTGATGGAGGAAATGGAGCTGCCGATGGGCTACAACTGGGACCTGGGGCGGCAGTTCCGCGAGGAACAGCAGCAGTTCGGCGAGATGGGCTTCGCCGCCGTGCTGGCGCTGATCCTGATTTACATCCTGCTCGCCGCGCTCTTCGAGAGCCTGCTGCTCCCGGTGATCATCTACTTCTCGATCTTCTTCGCGGTGCCCGGCCTGGGGTTGATCTTTTTGCTCACCGGCACGAGCCTCTCCATCCTCTCATTCCTGGGGATCCTGATCACCGTGGGCATCGTGGTGAACAACTCGATCGTGATGATCGACCTGGTTAATCAGATGCGCGCACGGGGGATAGCCCGCCGCAATGCACTTCTGGATGGCTGCCAGGCCCGCCTGCGGCCCGTGCTCATGACCAGCCTCACCACGCTGATCGGCATGGTGCCGATGGCGTTCCTGGCGGGTGAAGGGATGGGGCAGATGTTCGCGCCGATCGGGCGCGCGGTGATCGGCGGCCTGACCACCTCCATGCTGCTGACCCTCACGCTCACCCCGGTGCTCTACGCCTGGGTCGACGATATCGGCGTGTGGATGGCCACGGTGTGGGCAGGCGCGCGGGCGAGTGCGCTCGGCAGCGAGCGTGCCGTACCGCCCGCGACCGCGCTGGGGGAGGCGGGGGACTGAGGCGGACGGGTGGGCGCCTCCCGGCGAACGCACAACCGGTGAGAATGCCGCTCCGAAACCCCCGGTGCATTCGGCTGTGGGAGGGACCTATGAAGTGGAGGAGGTGAAACAGTTTCTTGTTGGCCTGACCGATACTCCGAAGGCACAGGAGCATTCGCCCGGAAAGGCAGGGTGAATG
The DNA here is from genome assembly GCA_013820915.1 of Gemmatimonadota bacterium. GTDB lineage: Bacteria > Gemmatimonadota > Gemmatimonadetes > Longimicrobiales > Longimicrobiaceae > JACDHR01. The sequence goes on along the minus strand of JACDHR010000101.1, from coordinate 4,553 downwards.
CAGCGTGGTCCTCTTTTGAGCACCACGCCGAATACACCTTCCGACATGGAGTAGAAGTCATGACCGGTCCCTCCCCGGCCCAGATTGCCGAGCCGGTGCGCCGCGAAATAGAACTCGCCGCCGCGGTCGCGCGCGAATGCCTGCTGGACACGCACTTCGCGTACGTGATGGAATTCGTGGAGCACGCTCGCGCCGACATCGCCGCGCCACGGGTGCTGAGTATCTACATGCGGTTGCACAGCGTCTCCCCCACCGATGCCGCGACGCTGACACACCGGGTGTTCGTGGCGCTGGGGCGGCGGGTCGTGGAGGCGGAATCGGCCGAACGTATGGCCGCGGCGAACCAGAACGCGGACGCGCTCTGGGATTCGCCGAACTCGGTATTCCACCGTATACATCGGCGGCTGCGCGGCCGCACCAATCAGGAGCTGCGTCGCTGGGTGGAGCTGCACACCGGAAGGGCGGAGGTCGCGCTGCTCGAGGTGCACGTCAAAAACGCGCTCCGCGTCATCCGGATACTGGATCCGGGATCGTCGTACGCCGGTGCGGTACAGCTCTATGGCGAGTTGCTCAGCCTTTCCGCCCCACGTGTCGAGACGATCTACTATCTCGCGCTAAACGGGCTGTGCAATCCGGTGCCGGGTGCACCGGTCCGTGCCGTCGCGGCGCTGAAGTCCGGAACGGCCCCGGCCGCAGCCCCGGACATACCGGCGCTGCGCATCCTCGAGAACCGGGGGTAAAAAAGAGGGATGGGCGCGGGTCCCGACGGCGGAGCCGCGCGAATCCCTCTTCAATCCCCCTCGTCCATCATCCGCTCATCCATTCCGGAAAAGATAGCTGAGCTTCACAAAGAGCCCGTCGGCACGGGGCTCGAGCGGTGAGAAGCGGAACGCCTCCCGGTCCTCCATCTCGCGTCCATAGCCCACGAAGACCACGGTACCGGGCGAGGGCTGGTAGCCGAAGAGCAGGTCCATCCGCAGCGGGTTCGTCTGCGGAGCGTCGGCCGCGGCGAAGCGGCCGCGGCGGATGCGGAACGGTTCACCGGAGAGGAGATATACAGTGGCGTCTGGCGCGCGGAGCAGGTCCGTCTCTGCGAGGTTGTACTGCCCGATTGTGCGGAGGAAAATCGCGCGGGTCAGCTGATACTCCAAACGGAGGCGCGGGAGCGTCGCCCGGGAGTAGAGAGAACCGCTTTCACTCCGGAAGAGGCGTGAGTGGCTGAGGCTGGCCTCCACCCGCAGGGCATCCGTCGGACGAAGTCCGAGCTCGCCGCGCGCCGACCATTCCTCGCCCCGTGTTCCCTCGGCGAAGATCGGGACCTCCTCCCACTTCGCCTCGGCACCCACGGAGACGGTCTTGAAATACGAGGAGTTGAGATCCACTGAGAACCCGTCCAGCCCCCTCATCTCGCGATTCGGGCGCACGGCGCTCTCCCCCGTCCGCACAACGCCCTCGCTGTCGGTGAACTGGTAGGCGGCGTAGCGCACCGGGTCCAGCACGAAGAAGCGGTTGGAATACCCGACGCTGATGCGGTTGTTGCCGCGCAGGCTGAACGCTGTGCGGCTGCCGATCGACCCTTCGTCGGCTTCGCCGCCGGCCCAGAAGCTTCGGCCGGTATAGATCCGGTTGCCGGTGACGAAGGTCGTCGTGCCCTCCAGCACCGAGCCGGGCGGGCCGAAGAAGCTGAGCCGCTGCGCCCAGAAGAAGTCCGTCACATCCGTCCTGCGGAGGAATCCGCTCTGCGCGCGGAAGTCATGGGGGATGTCCTTCATCTGCAGCCGGAAGCCCCAACGGCGCCCCGTTCGGTCCACGGACGTGTGCAGCAGGTGGCCGGCGAGTTCGCGTGGCGCCACGGCGACGATGCTCTCGCCGATCCTCGCCGTATCGCGTGCACCTTCCTCCGGTACCCACATCCGGGTGGCGCTCCCCGCCGCCTGCAGCTGTAAGGTGTAGACGCCGCCGAAGCGCACCCGGGTGTCCACGCCGGAGACCCGGTTGTACTCGTCGCCCGCCTCCCGGTCCGTGACCAGGAGCCCCACGCTGGATCCCGAGCCGATGTCCTGCTGCAGCCGGACCAGGTTGAACAGCGCCCGCTGGGGAGCGGGCGCGTACGAGAGCGTCCCGCCGGTGAGCGTGCTCTCATCCAGGGCACCCAGGTAGCCGATCGCCAGCCCGCCCATCTTCCCGGTCAGCTTCGCGCCGGCCAACGGGTTGATGATGGTACGCGTGTAGACGAGCGGCTCGGCGGTGGCGAAGATCTCCGTTCCCTCCAGGAAGAAGGGACGCTTCTCGGGAAACGAGATCGCGAACCGCTCATTGGTGGTGATCTGACCTGCGTCCGCCTCGATCTGGGAGAAGTCCGGGTTGAGGGTCGCGTCCAGCATCAGGTTGCTGGTCAGCCCCCAGCGCAGGTTGAGCCCGGCATCGGGCTCGAAGCCGCCGTGCTGGAATCGTCCATCCTGAAGGTTGCCGTCCCGTTTGCCGGTGAGGGTCGGGTTGAGCTCCAGGAGAGTGCCCGGCCGCAGATCGCGGATCCCCACCAGAGTGCCGCTCTGCGCCAGGCGCGACGGGTTGCCGCGCGAAAGCGGCGCCCACGATTCCTCCGCCCCCGTCGCCGCGATGCTGCGGATGACGTTGATCCCCCACGACTTCGGATCGGCGGTTCCGTACTTCAGGCTTTTGAAGGGAACACGGATCTCGACGGTGTATCCCTCGCTGGTCACGCGGCCGCGCGATTGGAAGAGGAAGTCGGGGCTGAAGTCGACCCTCTCTTCGCGACGGCGCCCCGCCCCCTCGCTGTGGATCCCGTCCTGCTGGATGCCCAGCGGGTTCACGTACAGCGCGTATGCTTGCCGGCGGTCGTAAAAGGTATCCAGCAGGATCTGGATGTGGTCGTCTCGCAGAATCTTGTCGCGCTCGGCCAGAGTGGCGCGCAGGCGCGAGGGGTTGGAGACGTGCGCACGCACCCCGATGTAGAGCGCGGCCGGGGTGTAGAAGATCAGCACTTCCGTACGCTCGGACGCCGACGCTCCCTCTACGGGTTCTGCCTGCGTGAAGCCGGTGAGGACCGCCGCGTATGCCCAGTGCGGCTCGGAGAGGTCGCCGTCCAGCGTGATCGTCGCCTCCGCGACGCGCGGGATATCGACCGCAAGCTGGTGCTGTGAGCCGTGGTAGATGCGGTCCCCGGCGTGGAGCGGGCCGGCATACAGGAAGATGGACCCGAGTGTGATCAGGAACGCGCGCTTCATGACGAACCATCGTGCGGAAGAGAGATGGAAGAGAGCGCTATACAGTAACATGAAACCGCTCGGAATGGCAGGTGCGCACCTGAACGCAGCGGCGGGTCTGCTCCATGATCGGCGTGGCTTCAGTTGCGGGTTCAGCGTGTCGAAGTTAAATAGTGGAAGGGGGCCGCTGTACCGGTTCCGATGATTTGTTCAGCTGACAGGAGTATACGAAATGATGAAGCCGATGCTACGCTCTCTCCTCCTCGGGGCCGCGTTCGTCGGGGTAGTGGCGGCGCCCGCGGCGGCGCAGAGCGGGTTCGCTCTGAAGGGCAGCTACATCTACAATCACGCCACCGTCGAGGACGCGAGAGAAACGCGTGAAGTGCCGGCCGCGAGCGGGTTCGGAATGGGTGCCGAGTTCGTGCTGCCGATGGGCTTCGGCCTCGGGGTATCGGGCTACACCGGGGGTACGCTCTCGGAGTTCGACCGCGATGCCAGCAGGTTTACCGTACTCGCCGAGGCGAACTACTTCCTGAGGCTCCCGCTACTGCCTCTCGCCCCGTACGCCGGGGTGCACGCGGGGCTGGGCCGCTACTCCGGAGCGGACGTGGAAAACCCGTCAGTAGACGTGCGGGACGACAACCTGCGGCAGCTCGGCTATCAACTCGGGCTCCGCTTTCAGCTCACCTCGCTGCTCGGCCTGGATGTCCAGTACCGCCGGGTGAGCACGTCACTGCAGGCGGACCAGGATATCGATTTCTCGCGGGATCAGGTGCTTCTGGGGATCACGCTGTTCTGATCGCCCATGTTCTGATCGCCCGGGGCAGAAGTTCGGGTTTTCCAGGTCACCGCCCGGAAGGTTCACAGAACCTTCCGGGCGATTTGCGTGCTCTGCCCTCGGCGTGATCATCAAGCCGCCTTCGTAATACCCGAACGAAACGCCCGACCCGGAGATATACGCCGGTATTATGCGTTGAGCAGGGCAGGGCTGAGGGTGGCAGATCAGTATGAGCGCGGCTCAGTAACGACACGCTCAGGGCACTGATCCTGCCTCCTTGACGGTGCGGTGTTGAAGTGGTATAAAGGTATTACTGTAAACAATCTGCTGCCTCGGGCGGAAGCGTCGAAGAGCGGCTGCGCTGATCCGGATCGGAAAGACCACGGGGAGCGGATCTTCCGCCGGGGATGTCCCCTCAGCAGGAGGGTCTACCGCCATGACAATCTACAAAGGAGGGTCTGGAGAGAAACCGATGTTCGGTTCTTCGCTGTATGTTTTGTGTGCGACAGCGAGATGCTTCAAATAAGGCGCCTGTTCCGCGGCACATA
>JACDHR010000100.1 GCA_013820915.1 Gemmatimonadota bacterium | reverse complement strand
ATTCTTCGGACGGGCACGATCTAAACCTGCGGGGCTGGCATATCGTGGCGGAGCCGGCTCAGCTCCGCGTTGACGACGCCGCCGGTGAGAATGACGGTAGCGCTGAGCCAGAGCCAGAGTAGCGCCGCCAGGATGGCGCCGACAAGCTGGGCGCCGACGACGACCGCCTCCTCGGCGTCCAGGATCTCCGGGCTCTCGAGGCCGGCGACCGCGAGGTATGCGCGGAACCCGACCGCGACCAGGAGGAGCGCGATCATCCCGAACACGGCGCCCGGAACGCTCTGCACCCACGTGTTCCTCACGTTGGGGCCGGTGCGGTAGAGAACGGCCAGGAAGCCGGTGGCGACCATGAATACGAACGGCCAGCGGGCGAGTGCCCAGGCGACCTCGAAGGCTATGCCGAGGCCGAGCCACTCCGCGATCACGCGTCCTCCGCCCAGCAGTGGACCTACGACGACCATGCTGAGCACCGTCGTAGCCGTGACGATCGCACCGAGTGCGAACAGGAAGCCGAGCGTCCACAGCGCGAGCACGCCGCGCCGTTCCTCCACCCGGTAGGCGAGGTCGAGGACGTGGATGGCGGAGCGGAAGACGCGGCTGGCGAGAAAGAGGGACAGGAGGAAGCTGCCCACGGCGAACCCCGCCCGCTCCTGTTGCAGAAGGCCCTGCACCAACGGAGCGATCACGTCCTGAGTGACCTCGGCGCTGAACACCGTGTCCAGCGAGAGGATGACCGTGGCTTCCACGTCTTCTGCCGCTGCCGCTCCGATAAAGCGCTCGAGGAAGCCCAGCCCCGCTCCCAGCGCGCCGATCAGCGGGAATACGGAGAGCAGCGTGTAGTACGTCATCTCCGCCGCGAGGCCCATCACCCGGACATCGAGGAACTGCCGCGCCACCCGCACGACGAGCAGGCTCAGCCGTACACCCCCGACGTTGAGAGGATGCTGAAGCGCCCACCGCTCGATCCGTCCCGTGAAGTCATGACGTTTCATCCCCTGTTGGTATCGCTGAACAGAGGCTGTGTCAACATTTCACGTCCGTGCGGGCGGCACACGGATCCGGCCGAAGGTGGACTCGGCACCGTACCGAGGTCGGATCATGCCGCCTGCCGCCGTCGCCGCAGGAGTAGACGGTGTGGAGATTGGCGGCGGAGATTGCGCTGAACCCGCGCGATCCGATACGCCCGGTGTGAACCTTGCTTCTTACTTTGGTTTACGAGATCATGTGGGGCGCCCGCTCCGCCACGAAGAAGAGCCAGACGAATGGAGACGAAAGATGACCCAAGCCGCGAAGGCATCGAGTACCCGTCGGCCCCGCACCTCCCGCACCCCGTGGCCGCCGCGCCTGCTCGGCGCGATCGCCATCTTCGGACTGGCGGCCTGCACTCAGCAGCCGACGATCGCGCACGGCCAGGTCCATGAATCCGAGCACCACTCGTACCGCGTGGCCACGGTGGCCGAAGGGTTGGAGCACCCGTGGAGCGTGGCGTTTCTGCCCAACGGCGACCTGCTGGTCACGGAGCGACCCGGGCGGCTGCGCGTGATCCGCAACGGTACGCTCGATCCGCAGCCCGTCAGCGGTGTGCCGGAGGTTGTCGCACAACGGCAGGGCGGGCTGCTGGACGTCGTGCTGCATCCCCGGTTCGAGCAGAACCGGCTCGTATACCTCAGCTACTCCAAGCCGGGGCCCAACGGCGCGACGACCGCCGTGGTGCGTGGCCGCTTCGAGGGTGACCGGCTCAGCGATGTCGTGGAGGTCTTCGAGGCGAACGCATGGGCGGAGACCGGCGCGCACTTCGGCTCTCGCCTGCTCTTCGACCGCGAGGGATACCTTTACGTGACCATCGGGGACCGCGGGACGATGGATCGCGCGCAGGAGCGCGGCGACCACGCCGGCACGACTCTCCGGCTGCACGACGACGGCCGCGTGCCGCGGGACAACCCCTTCGTCGGCCAGACGGGTGTGCTGCCCGAGATCTACACCTACGGCAACCGCAATGCACAGGGGATGGCGCTGCACCCGCAGACGGGCGAGGTCTGGCAGACCGAGCACGGACCCCGTGGCGGTGACGAGGTCAACCTGATCCGCGCGGGCAGCAACTATGGCTGGCCCCTGGTAACGCACGGCATCGGCTACGATCGGACGCGCATCACCGAGCTTACCGAGGCTCCGGGGATCGAGCCGCCGCTGCTGCATTGGACCCCGTCGATCGCACCCTCGGGAACGGCGTTCTACACCGGCGACGCGTTCCCGGCATGGCGCGGCAACCTCTTCATAGGCGCGTTGGCGGGTCAGCACCTGGCGCGGGTGAGCTTCGACGGCACTCGTTTCGTCGAACAGGAGCAGTTGCTGAGCAATGCCGGGCACCGCATCCGCGACGTACGCGACGGGCCCGACGGGCACATCTACGTACTGGTCGACTCGCCGAACGCGCCTCTGCTACGGCTCGAGCCCGCGCGCTGAGTAGATATCGCCGAGCAGAGGTCCGGCCGTAAGGTGGAACAGAGGTTGCTTTGCTCCGGTGCCGGCGGATGAGTACTGCATCGCCGTAGGGGCGGCGAGCCGCGCTGCACGGAGGACAGGAGCTGTGCGAGAGCAGCCAACCCAGACGCGAAGGAACGGAATGGAAGAACCTGGAGCGGGACGTCGGAAAACGGACGCGCGCGGTGCATGGAATGCCCGCGGTCGCGGGGCGCTGCCCGGGCGGGGGTCGCGGTGAGCACATCCGCGGAGTGCACGATCGCGAAACCGCTGGCGACGGCGCTGCGTGCCGCGCGCGAGGGGCTGGTGAAGCGGTGGCTGGACCGTATCGCGGAGCGCGTCACCCTGCACCGCAACCACGTCTTTCCCACCGAGGATCTGCTGGACCACGTGCCGTTGCTGATCGACGGGATCGCCGATTACATGGAAGACCCGGCGGACGAGATCACTGCGGACATGTCCGTGGTCGCCAAAGCGATGGAGCTGGGCGAGCTCCGGCATCAGCAGGGGTTCGAGGCGCACCAGCTCCTGAAGGAATACGAGATCCTCGGCGGCATCCTCTTCGAGTTCCTCATCCGTCAGGTCGATAGTCTGGATCAAGACTGCGAGCCGGGCGACGTGCTGGTCTGTGCTCACCGGGTGTTCCGCGCGGTCGCGGTCATCCAGCAGGCGACCGCGATGCACTACCTCCGGCTGACGGACGAGAAGGTGAAGGAGCGCGAAGACCGGCTGCGCGGCTTCAACCGGGCAGTCTCGCACGAGATGAAGAACCGGATCGGGGCGGTGCTGAGTGCGAACGAGATGCTGCGCGAGGAGTGGATCGGCAGCGACCCGGTGCAGCGGGAGAAGTTCACCGCCATCATCGCCCGGAACACCGATGGAATGCAGGCGCTGCTCAAGGACCTGATCGAGCTCTCGCGCACGGATGGCGAAGCGGGAGGCGGCGCACGCAACGTGATGCTGCACGAGGCCGCGTGGGAGGTGGTGCGGCAGCTGCGTGACTTCGCGGAGGCTCGTGCTGTCGAGGTCACCCTCGCGGAGGATCTGCCGGAGATCGAGGTTCCCGCCGCCGCGGTGGAGCTGTGCCTCTCCAACTACATCTCCAACGCGGTGAAGTACCGCGACCCCGCGAAAGCCGAGCGGTGGGTGCGGGTGGAGGGGGAAAAAAAAGGAGGCGATGGCGAGATCGCGTCGGAGGTGGTCGTCCGGGTGCGCGACAACGGGCTCGGCGTTCCCGAGGAAGCGCGCGAGAAGTTGTTCGAGCGGTTCTTCCGCGCCCACGAGGGGACGGTCACCGGCGAGGAGGGCACCGGCCTCGGCCTCTCCATCGTCCGTGAGACGATTCAGGCGGTGGGAGGGCGGGCGTGGGCGGAGTTCAGTGATGCCGAAGGGAGCACGTTCTGCCTGGCGTTCCCGTACGCGGAGGGGCAGCAGGGATGAACGGCGGACATGCACCCAACGCTAAGGCTCGGTTCAGGTTAACGCTGCCCGCTTCGCCGGGATCACACAGCCGAACGGGTCGGCGTCGTACGTCGGTCACTGGATGAAAAGAGCAGGGCAGAGGGTTGATTCCCCTCTGCCCTGCTTGCTTCATCTTATCAGGCCGTGTCCCGCACCGTCTACCGGACACTCGACGGGTCGGTGGACGGGAAAGGAGGGGTCGTGCGGCGCTCGTAGCCGTAGCGCGCGAAGTCGCGCAACGAGTCGTAGACGCCGCTCGTTTCCTCGTCGAACCCATGCCGGAGGTCCGGCTCGACATCGTCGAAGCCGCGCCCACTGTATGCGGGGTTGGCCGCGGCGATGTACCCGATGGTGTACGCGGTGCGCGCCGTATCCCACGTCATCCCGCTCGGGCGGACGGCGTACGCTTCGAAGTGGATTCGGCACGCCTGCTCATCCGTTTCGGGCAGCTCGGCGACCGCCTCGGAGGCGGAGTTCCACCAGCCGCCCACCGTGCCGGCAATCTTGCCCGTGATCCAGCCGAGCGGCCCGCCGACCGCGTGAAGTGCCGTGCCGGTGGCCTTCAGCGTCGCCTCTACTCCGCGCCCCACCACCGGCGCCGCACCGCGCACCGCGTTTGCCGTGGTATCGAGCACCTTCGCGGTCCCGCCGCTCACGCGGCCCTCCACGGTGGTGTTGATCTCCGCGTTGCGAACGCCCTGCGCTACCTTGCCGGCCGCACGCGCGGTGGTGCTTGCCACCTCTTTCGCGCCGTCGATCGTGGCGCTCGCCCCCGCCTCCAGCGCCTCCTTCGTGTGGTGCAGTGCGTCACCCGTGTGGTCCGCGGCTCGGCCGAGGTCCTGCGAGGCGCGATCGAGATCGCGCCTCGAGCTGTCGAGGTTCCGGTTCATTTCGTCACGATTGCTCATCGGGTCGTCTCCTTATTGGTGGGAATCAGGGATTCTAAGCCGTTGCAGGTTCCGGACCAGCGCCCCTGCCGCGGGCTAATCGGGAAATGGCTTCTAGCGCAATGCCCTGCACAGTGCGGGACACCGAGTTACCGGAACGGGTATTGCAACACTCGTTATCCCCCTGACTAGGGCACGTCTGATTAGGTAGTTCACGCGTGTAGAGATGCAACCGCGCCGGATGCCGCACTAATGAAGAAGGCATCGCGCGCTACTCACAGAAGGAGAAAACGAATGACAAACCGAGACATGGACCGCGAGGTCCCACTGAGCCGTACCGACGACACTGGGCGTACGGAGCGCGAGGAGCACGTCACGCTATCCGAGGAGCAGCTTGCGGTCGGTAAGCGCCAGAACCAGGGCGCGGTGAACGTCAGCAAGCATGTGGAAACGGAGCATGTTCGCGAGGACATTCCGGTCACGCGTGAAGAGGTCACCGTGGAGCGCCGGCCCGTGCAGGGCGGCATGGAGGGCCGGGCGCAGATCGGAGAGGAGGATATCCGGATCCCGGTGACGGAGGAGAAGCTGGTCGCGGAGAAGCGGACCGTCGCGAAGGAGGAGCTGGTGGTCAAGAAGCATCAGGTCACGGACTCGGAGATCGTAGAGGCCGATCTGCGCAAGGAGCATGCGGATGTGCGTCGCGAGGAGAACATCAACTCCCGGCCCCGCTGAGGTAAGTAACCGCGTCGAGCGGTAGCTTGCGGGGTAGCAACTCCGCAAATCGAAGGGGACGAGCTACGGTGCTCGTCCCCTGCCGTACTCTCGTACTCTCGTACTTCCGTATCACAGACCGGTGCCAGCCCCGCGCCCGTACCCGAAGCGCGCGAAGTCGCGCAGCGAGTCGTACTCGGCAGTGCGGACATCGCGGAATCCCTGGCGCAGGTCCGGCTCGACATCGTCGAAGCCGCGACCCCGATACGCCGGGTTGCGGGCTGCGATGTAGCCGAGGGCGTAGCCCGTGCGTGCGCGATCGTAGGTCATCTCCGCGGGAATGACGGTGATCGTGGCGAAATGTGCTCGGCACGCATCTTCCTCTGCCTCGGGCAGCTCCGGACCGGCCGCGGCAGCCTTGTTCCACCACCCGCCGAGCACACCCGCAATGGCACCGAGGATCGTCGCCAGCGGTGCGGCGACCAAGTGGAGCGCCGCGCCCACCGCCTCGGCGGCACGCTCGGCGCCTCGGCCGATCGCGGGCGCGGCACCGCTCAGCCGGTCGCCCGCCTGGTGCAGCTTCTGCTCCGTCGTGCTCGCCACCATGCTCTTCAGCTCCGCATCCGTTTCTGACTCACGCACGAAATCCGCGGCGCGGGTGGCTTTCTCCACCGTTTCGCTCGCGATGGTTTTCGTGAACCCGGCCACGCTGCTTGCCCCGGCGACGACGCCATCCTTCGCCCGCTCCAGCACGCCGCGCGGCTCCCGAGTGTCGTGCGAGGCTCGCTCTCGATCCCATCCGTTCTCCTGTCGATCCATGGTAACTCCCTCTGGTTCAGGATGTTTGAGGAGCTACAGCTTTTGCAGATTCCGCGCCACCGAGCCGAGACCCCCCGGAAGACCCGCAATCGATCCGCACGCCGCGGATCGCCGCGCTGGCGGGCGACATCGCGCCCGCGGGAGTGAACAATCTCACCCGCCCGGCCGAAACTACTCGTGCAGGAGTCGTCTTCAACCGAGAAACCCCGATGAACCTCTTCTTTCCCTTCGGCTGGGTGACCGGCGCCGCCGCGGAGCGGGTCGAGCGTAGGATCGCCGAGCTGCACCAGCGTGCCGCGGCGGCAGCCCCGGGCAGGCGCGCGATCCAGTGGGCCGGCACCGCGCGCTTCTGCCTCAAGCACGGCGAAACAGGCCGTGCGCTGAGCTATTACGGGCGCGGGATCGACGATCACCTGTTCGCCGAGCAGTACGGTGAGGCTGCCGAGCTCTGCCGCGAGGTGATCCGCGTATCCCCCGGCGTGGTTCGCGCGCGCTGCACGCTCGCCTTCCTGTCGTTGCGCGGCGGGTACTCCGCCACCTTCATGCGTGATATTACCGACTACACCCGAGCCGCACGCCACGCCGGGCAGGAGGAGATGGCATTGACCCGGCTGCGGATGATGGCCGGTGTCACCAGCGATGGCGCGGCACGCCGCTTCCTGGACCGTCAGATCGATGGACTGAGTGAATCGCGGGGTGGGGACAAGCTCATCGCCACGACCTACTCGCGCGAAGGACGCCCGCTCCTGCCGATCCCCGGCAACCAGGAGGACCGCTGGGCGTTCGTGTTGCGCCTCTCGATCGCCGGTCCTTGCCGAGCCGAGCCCGAGCCCGAGCCGAGCGCTGCGTAGCTGTCCGCGGCGCCGCGGAGCCCGGACTCTTTAAAGAACCGGACTCTTTGAAGAAGACGTGCGGTCTCCTCCAGCGGATCATAATTTGCATACTCGCGCGTGCCCTGCCGGCGCGGTAACCACCACGCCGGACGGCCAGTCGAATGTGGGAGGAACCTATGGCACGGTACGCGGAAGACTCCGGACAGCTCGGCCGGCAGATGCACCGGGGAGCGGGCGGGGGGAATCGGGGAAGATACAACCTGGAGTACAACACCGGGTACGATGAGAGTTACCGGCGCGCGCAGGCTGGAGGCTATGGTGGGGACTCCCGGGACGAGCGCAGGGGCACGTACCACGCCCCGGGCTACGACGCCAGCTTCACGGATCAGCTGCGCGGCGGGTGGGACCGCGTCAGCCGCGGAGTCCGCCACGCGATCGGTCGGGGCAGGTACGACCGGGGCTGGTAAGTAGAGCCGCTCCCGCCGGATCGCCGCGCTGCCCGATGCGCGCGACGCTCTTCCCCATAACGTGGTTGCCGCGCGGCCAGGCGCGGCGCCGGCGCGGAATGTGAAGGGGGAAGCGAAGCCCCTGGCGGATGGGCGGAATGCGCGCCCGGTACGGCTCCGTTGCCGCCCCCGCTTTGCACGAGTCGCCCGAGGCGCTTATGTTACGCCTCACCCCCTCACTCTCCGTCCCGCACGGCGGAGGCTTCGGTCTCCGGCGGGGCGGGGGAGTCCATCGGAGGGGGGATCGACGTACCCCAGCAAAGGAGTGATGATGAGAAAACCCATCAGCAAACATGGCCTCCGCCGCGCGATCGAGCGTGTCCGCAAGGAAGGCATTCTCGCCTGGGAGCACCCTACGGGTACGGTGGTGGACAAGATCTGGCACGAACTGGAAAAGAGCTCCTACACCTCGGGACGGAAGAAGCCGGTCTCGCGCGATACGGTTCGCGCTGTCAACCCGCTGGTACCCGAGGTGCTGGAGGCACTGGATAGCTGACCCGGCCCCGCTTCACCTCTGCTTGGCGCATCGCGCCGGCCATCTTTTGCTCACCACGCTGTCGCATTTCAGAACCCGATCACGGGGGAGTTCCGGCCTCGGCCGGAGCTCCCTCCGCGCAGAGCTCCTCTTCCAGCTCGCCTGCCTCGGCGCGGCGGCGGTCTTGCTCGCGCTGTGGACGGTGCTGCTCCTGCAACTGCCGGTCTTCGAGCGCGCCGGCATCGCCTGGCTCTTCCTCTTCATCGGGGTCGACCTCCTCCTCTTCGTGCTGCTCGGCCGCTACCTGATCGACCGGTTCGTGATGCGGCCGCTCACCGCTACGGCCGCGGCCGCCGAGGCGATCGCGGGCGGCGATCACGAGCGGCGCGTACCGCGCGCGCAGACCCGCGAAATGGATGCGCTCTCCAGCTCCGTCAACCGCCTCACGGACCAGTTGCTGCAGAACCAGGTGCGTCTGGCGGACAACGTCACCTCTCTCGATCGCACGAATCGCCTGCTGGTCGATATGCAGCGCGACCTCGTGCAGGCCGAGAAGCTCGCCGCCATCGGCCGGCTCGCCGCGGGCGTGGCGCACGAGATCGGCAACCCGCTGGGTGCGGTGCTCGGCTATTCATCGGTGCTGCGCCGCCGCGGTGTGGACCCGGAGCTGGTGGGCGGGATCGACCGCGAGGCGCGCCGCATCGACCTCATCATCCGCGGCCTGCTCGACTATGCGCGCCCCGTGCCCGCTTCGGAGGAGCGGATCGACCTCAACGAATCCGTCCTCGGGGTGCTGACACTGCTCCGCGAGCAGGGGCGCCTGGCGCGGCTGGAGGTGGATCTGGACCTCGCCGCAGAGCTCCCCGGCGTCGCCGCGTCGCGTCATGTGGTGGACCAGCTGTGGGTGAACCTCTTCACCAACGCCGAGGCCGCGATGCAGGGGGAGGGCACGCTGCGGATCTCCACTCGCCGCACGCACTACGATGCGGGCCCCATGATGCCCGTGCGCCGCTCGGACGACCCGCCGGGGATCAACTACTCGCACCTGCGCCGCGCGCGCACGCCGGCGGGCCAGCACCCGAGCCGCCTGGAGCATGGCACCGAGGTTCTGGAGGTCACCGTATCGGACTCCGGCCCCGGCATTGCGGAGGCGCACATGGACAAGATCTTCGATCCCTTCTTCACCACCAAGCCACCCGGCGAGGGCACCGGGCTGGGGTTGGCGATCGTCGCGAGTACCATCGCCGAGCTCGGCGGGCGGATCGAGATCGCCAACGGGGAAGTGCGGGGTGCGACCTTCGTGGTCTCATTCCCCATCCAGGAGGAAGCCGCGTGAATGCCGGACGTCTGCTGGTCATCGACGACGAGGCGGGGCTGCGTCACACCCTCTCGCTGATCCTGCGGGAGGAGGGCTACGAGGTTGTCACCGCCGAGGACGGCGAGGCGGGGCTGAGGATGGCCGCCGCCGATCCGCCGGATCTCGTTCTCTGCGACATCCGCATGCCGCGCCTGGACGGGCTCGGCTTCCTCGAGCGCTTTTCGGAGGCGGGCGGCACCGCGCTCGTCATTATGATGAGCGCCTACGGCACGCTCGATACCGCCGTGGAGGCGATGCGCCGCGGCGCGTACGACTACATCTCGAAGCCGTTCAACGCCGACGAGGTCATCCTCACCATCCGCAAGGCGCAGGAGCGCGAGAACCTCCGCCGCGAGGTGCACCGCCTGCGCAAGAAGGTGCAGGAGCGCGCGGGGTTCGCGGAGGTCGTCGGCCGCTCGTCCGCGATGCGCGAGGTGATGGACCTCACGGGCCGCGTCGCTCCTTACCCCTCGACCGTGCTGATCACGGGGGAGAGCGGAACGGGGAAGGAGGCGATCGCGCGCGCGATCCACAACCTTTCGCCGCGCCGCGATCTCGCTTTCGTGGCGGTGAACTGCGGCGCGATCCCCGAGAACCTGCTGGAATCCGAGCTGTTCGGGCACGAGAAGGGTGCCTTCACCGGCGCCGACCGCGCGCGCGAGGGGCTCGTCGAGGAGGCCAATGGCGGTACGCTCTTCCTCGACGAGATCGGCGAGCTGCCGCTCACCCTGCAGGTCAAGCTGCTGCGCGTGCTGCAGGAGCGGCGGATCCGCCGCGTGGGTGGGCCCGCCGAGCGGCCGATCGACGTGCGCGTCGTCACCGCCACCGCGCGTGACCTCGAGGACGAGGTGCGCGGCGGCCGCTTCCGCGAGGATCTCTTCTTCCGCATCAACGTCGTCCACATCCCGATCCCGCCGCTGCGCGCGCGCGCCGAGGACATCCCGCTCCTCGCCGAGCACTTCCTCCGCCGCCACGCCGAGTGGCTCGGCATGGAGGTGCCCGCCCTCTCCCCTACGCTCCTTACCGCGCTGCTGCGCTACTCGTGGCCCGGCAACGTGCGCGAGCTAGAGAACGTGCTCGAGCGCACGATGATCCTCTCGGGCGGTTCGCCCGAGACGGAGCATCTGCCGCCTCATGTGCGCGAGGGCACGCTCCCGTTCTCCCTCGCGGGCGACGACGGCGACCTCTCCGTCAAGCGCCGCCTCCCCGCGCTCGAGCGCGAGCTGATCATGCGCGCGCTTGCACAGACGGAGGGGAACCGCACCCGTGCCGCGGACGTGCTCGAGCTCTCCGTGCGCGCGCTCTCCTACAAGATCCGCGATTACGGGTTGGAATAGAGGTTGCAGACGGAGCGCGCGTAAGCCGTGAAGAGGCAGCCGGTTCCGCGCCTCTTCACCCCCTCCGGCTCCCCCTCGTCGCGGGTGCAGGCCTCATGCGCGTCTTCGGCTTCCCGTTCCCGGCCGCCCGTTCCGGCGTAACGCTCATCGAGCTCCTCTTCGTCCTCGTCGTGCTCGGTATCCTGCTCGCGCTCGCCGCGCCCTCGCTCCACGCGCACGTCGGCCGCGCCCGGATGAACGCAACGCTCGAGGCGTTGCGCGGCGACATCAACTACGCGCGTGCGGTGGCGGTCCGCGCCGGCGACCGCGTGGAAGTGCGCTTCGACCCCAACCAGAAGCACGCCTGCGTCACCCGCTACGCGGTGGTCGTCCTCGCGGCGCAGGAGCGGGTAGTGAAGAACGTCGACCTCGGCTCCGCTGCCGCGGGCGTCTGCCTCTCCCACAACCAGGAGCCCGGCAATCGCCTCGTCTTCAACTCGCGCGGC
>JACDHR010000099.1 GCA_013820915.1 Gemmatimonadota bacterium | reverse complement strand
CGCCGAGCTCATCCGCCGCTACCCCACGACCGGCGAGAACCGCGTGGAGCGAATCCCTCTGGACCGGCTGCCCCCGGTGTACGCCACCACACTCGCCGACGTAACCGCGGGCGAGATCGCCGGCCCGTTCGAAGAGGCGGGCCCCACCGGCGCACGCTGGATCGTCGCCCGGCTTAACGAGCGGCTCGATGCCGGCACCTACACGCTGGACGACGTTCGCGAGCAGATCCGTGAGCGCATCCAGGAGCAGAAGATGATGGAGCAGCTCGTCGCCGACCTGCGCCGCACCACGTATGTAAACATCATGCTCTAATGCCCGACGCCCTCCGGGTGGACGTACTCCTGCACCGGCTCCGCATCACACGCAGCCGCAGCGAAGCCAAAGCTGCGTGTGATGTCGGGGCCGTTCTCGTGGACCGGAACGCCGTGCGCGCCAGCCACACCGTAGAGCCGGGGCAGCGGATCGAGGTGTGCTTTCCGCACCGGCTGCTGGAGATCGAGTTGCTTGAGTCCCCTGGGAAATCAATTTCGAAGCAGGCTGTTCGTGAGCTCTACACGGTGCTGCGCGATGAGCAGGTCTCCGGTCGCACCGATGTATGATCCCCCCCCCGCTCGCCGGACGCGGCCGCGCGTGGCGATCACGCTCGGTGACCCGCGCGGGATCGGTCCCGAGGTTGCCGCTAAGGCGCTGGCGCTCCGGGAGCTGAGCGATGAGGCGGATTTTGTGGTGATCGGGCCCGAAGCGTCGATGCCGCCCGCTGCCGAAGGGATCGAGACCTTTGCCATCGCATCATGGCATCCGACTGCAGAGGTATCGGCTGCCGGACGTGTGGCGGGCGAGGCCGTTCGGATCGCGGTCGAGTTCGCGCTCCGCGGCGATGTGGACGCGGTCGTCACCGCGCCGATCGACAAAGCCGCCTTTCGCGCGGGCGGCTGGCACTATCCCGGCCATACCGAGATGCTGCAGAAGCTGTGCGGAGTGCCGGCGGTCGGGATGATGATGGCAGCGGAAACGACGCTGCTCGGGGGTGGGCTGCGGGTGGTGCTCGCCACCACGCATATGGCGCTGCATGAGGTTTTCAACGCCCTGACTCCCGAGATGCTCGTGGAGCAGGCGCGGCTGACGGATACCGCCCTGCGCGATTGGTGGCAGATCAAGCAGCCGCGGATTGTCCTCTGCGCCCTCAACCCGCATGCGGGTGACGGAGGGCTCTTCGGTGACGAAGAGGCACGCGTGATCGCGCCCGCGGTCGCAAGGCTCAGGAGTGCGGGATTTTTCGTAGATGGACCCATCCCCGCAGACACCGTGTTCACCCGCGCGCTTCGCGGCGAGTGGGACGCCGTCATCGCTCCGTACCACGATGTTGGGATGGCAGCATTCAAAACCGCTGCGTTCGGGCATGGGGTGAATGTGACACTCGGGCTTCCCTTCCCCCGCACCTCGCCGGACCACGGCACCGCAATCGACATCGCCGGCCGCGGAGTCGCGGATCCGGCTTCCATGATCGAGGCGATCCGCCTCGCACTGCGCCTCGCCCGGAGCTTTGACACGAAGCGCCTCTTCCACTAAATTCCGTCCACTCTTCACATTCCAGTAGTTCTCTCTTCGCTGTTCCGGCGTGATCAAGCTCACCTCAGTCTCGAAACAGTATCCGCGCTCGGGCTTCGTCCTCAAGGACGTCTCGTTCCACATCCGCAAGGGTGAGTTCGCGTTTTTGACGGGCCATTCCGGGGCCGGAAAGACGACGCTGCTGCGGCTGATCCAGATGGCGGAGCTCCCCTCGGAAGGCGAGGTCCGCGTCTCGGGGTTCTCTTCCGTACGGATTCGTCCGCGCGATCTGCCGCAGTTGCGCCGTAAGCTCGGGGTCGTCTTCCAGGACTTCCGCCTGCTCCACGACCGCACGGCGGAGGAGAACGTAGCGTTCGCCCTGGAAGTCACGGGAGCGAAGCGCTCCAGCATCACTCCGCGCGTTGGCCGGCTCCTGGCTCAGGTGGGGCTCGCGCACAAATCCCGAGCGCATCCGGACGAGCTCTCCGGCGGGGAACGGCAGCGCGTCGCGGTCGCGCGCGCGCTGGCGAACGAACCGCTGGTCCTGCTCGCCGACGAGCCCACCGGCAATCTCGACGACTGGTCTACCCGCGGCATCTTCCAGCTCTTCCAGGAAATCAACGCTTCGGGAATGACCGTGCTGATGGCGACCCACGATCAGGACCTGATCCGCTCCTGCCCCGACTACCGTGTCCTGGAAATCGGAGAGGGCGAGCTCGTTTTCGATTCCGCCGCTGAACCCGTAGCTGAACGGAGCTGACCTGTGCCATACGTGTTTCGTGAAGCCCTGGCCGCATTCCGCCGGGCACCGCTTCTCATGGTTCTGTCCGTCGTCTCCATCGCACTCAGCCTCTTCGTGGTGGGGCTCTTCGGCCTGGCAGCGTACAATATCCGGCTCGCGATCGATCAGATTGAGGACCGCGTCGAGGTGGTCGCCTACCTGCGTGACGGGGTGACGGAGGAGCAGATCCAGCGCGCGCAGCAGGAGATCCGCGCGCTGTCGGAGGTCTCCACACTGCGCTACGTCTCGAAGACTGAGGCACTCGCCACCGCCGTCCGCGATCTCGAAGAGTTCCGGGAGGTGTACGCGGACCTGGACGCGAACCCGCTTCCGGCCTCGTTCGAGGTCGGCCTGCGCCCCGGCAACCGGCGGCCGGACGTGGTAGAGCGTCTTGCACAGCAGCTCCTCGCGTTCCCGTTCGTGGAGGATGTACGCTTCGGGCGCGAATGGCTGGACAAGATCGTCGCGCTGCGGCGCATCGCCGCGGGCGGCGCGGGGATCCTCGGCGGCGCGTTCGCGGCCGTAGCTGCCATCATTATCGCCGCAGCGATCCGCATCGCGGTGTTCGCGCGGCGGGAGGAGATCTCGATCATGCGGCTGGTAGGCGCCACCAACGGTTTCATCCGCCGTCCGTTCCTGCTGGAGGGGCTGTTCGCCGGCGTTCTCGGCGGTGTGCTCGCGGTGGGGCTCACCTACACCGCATTCACGCTGGTCAACGCTGCGCTCTTCCGGCTCGCATGGCTGCCGCCGCTCTGGGCCGTCGCCGGTGTCGCCGTCGGCGCTTGCCTCGGCTTCCTCTCCAGCGCGGTCGCCGTACGCCGCCACCTCGGGGCGGTATGACCAGGGGGCATTCACCCCGGCGGCTCCGCATCCTTGCAACTGCCGCCGTACTATGCGTGCTCCTTCCCGGGATCACGCCTGCACCGTTAGGGGCGCAGCAGGGGCGCTCGGAGATCGCGGAGAGCCAGCAGCGGTTGGAGCAGATTCGCCGCGAGCGTGCGCGGCTACGCACGGAGCTGACGCAGATCCGTTCCAGTGTGCACGACATCTCCAGCGAGCTGCGCAACCTGGAAGGGCAGGTCTCCACCTCGGCAGACCTGCTCCACGAGATGGAGTTCCAGATCTCGGAAACCCAGTACCAGATCGAGCGCACGTCCAGGGAGTTGACGGAGATGCAGCAGAGGCTGGCTCACAGGAAGCAGGTGCTGAATCTCCGGCTGAGCGACATCTACAAGCGCGGTCCGCTCCACACCCCTCAGGTGCTGCTCGCCGCGGAAAGCTTCGGCGATCTGCTGAGCCGCTACAAGTACCTCTACCTGCTGGCGCGGCGCGATCGCGCACTGGTGCACGAGGTCTCCGACATCCGCAATCAGCTGATCACCCGCGACCGGGCGCTCCAGCGGAATATGGCTCAGCTCGAGACGCTGAGGGAGGAGCGCGCGCAGGAACACGGGGATCTCGCGAACCTCGAACAGCAGAGGAAGCGAGCTCTCAGCGGGTTCCAGACACGCGAGCGCACCGTGCAGCAGCAGGAGCAGAAGCTCGCGCAGGATGAAAGGCGGCTCACCAGCCTGATCGCCGAGCTCGAGCGGAAGCGACGCGAGGCCGAGCGGGAGGCCGCGGCTCGGCGCGAGGCCGAGCGGAGGCGCGCGGCCGCAGCCGGCCGTCCCGCACCGGCGGCACCCTCCGGCCCGACGATCACCGCTGCGGCACGCGGCTCGCTCCCGTGGCCTGTAGACGGGAGAATCCTCTACCGCTTCGGCCGTGTGGTGCAGCCGAATGGCACCGCGGTTCGGATGAACGGGATCGGGATCGCGGGCGCCGGTGGAGCCGCCGTGCGCTCGGTGGAGGCGGGAACAGTGATGCTCGCGGGTCCCTTCGAAGGCTATGGCCCGACGGTAGTGATCAGCCACGGCGGCGGCTACTACTCGCTCTACCTGTACCTGCGCACCATCTCGGTCAAGGAGGGTGCGGAGATCACCCGCGGTCAGACGGTCGGCACCATAGGCGGGAGCGACCGGGCGGAGGGCGCGCACATCGAGTTCCAGATCCGTGCTCCCGGCGGCGAAGCGGTCGATCCGCTGGTCTGGCTGCGCGCACGCGGAGGCTGATGGGAATGCTCCCACTGGCGGGGCACGCGGAGATCCGTGCGGTACTCGGCCGGAGAGCGGTGGCGGGCACGCTACCGCAATCGATCCTGCTACACGGCCCGGCGGGAGTAGGGAAGCAGCGGATGGGGCTCTGGCTCGCCCAGCTCCTCGTCTGTCAAAAACCGACCCACGCGGCGGAACCGTGCGGCGGGTGCCAGCCCTGCCAGATGGCGGCGCGGCTGCAGCATCCCGATGTGCACTGGTTCTTTCCCCTTCCCCGCCCCGAGGGGACCTCGCCGGAGAGGCTGCGGGAGAAGCTCGAGGGCGTCCGCGCCACCGAGTTGGAGGCGCGCCGGGCAGACCGGCTCCACGTACCGGCCTACGAGCGAACACCCGCCCACTACCTGGCGGCGATCCAGACTTTGCAGCGGCTCGCCGGGTCGCGGCCCGCCATGGGCCGGCGCAAGGTGTTCGTCGTCGGAGAGGCCGAGCTGATGGTGCCGCAGGAATCCAGCCCGGAAGCCGCCAACGCATTCCTAAAACTCCTTGAAGAGCCGCCCGCGGACACGACATTGATCCTGACCGCGGAACGGCCCGGGGCGCTCCTCCCCACCATCGTTTCGCGTGTTCTTCCGGTACGCGTGCGTCCGCTGTCCTCGGCCGAGGTTTCGGCATTCCTCCTGGAGAGCGGCGCGGTTCAGGACGCGCCTGAGGCCGACCGCATCGCCGCCGCATCGGCGGGAGCCATTGGCAGGGCTCTCCGCCTCCTCCCCGCAGCGGGTTCGGCGTCCCCGCTGGAGCGGCAGCGGCAGCAGGGACGCACGCTCCTCGAGACGGTGCTCTCGAGCGCCGCTCCGGTTCGGTTCGCCGCGGCCCATGCGACAGCACCCGCAGGCGCGCGCGGCGAGTTCCTCGGGCTCATGGATTCGTTCTCCGTCTGGCTCCGAGACCTTCTGGCGGTCGTCTCAGGCGCACCCGAGCATCTCCTCCACGGAGGCGAAGCGGACCTTCTGCACCGAGCGGCTCAGCGCCCCGGCCTGCACCCCTTGGGAATCGCCGACGCCCTCCGCCGCATCGATGCAGCGCGCGAGATGGCAGAGGGGAACGTTAACCCGCAGCTCATTCTCGCGGATCTGCTCCGCGGCGTCCACTCCGATATCCACGCCGCTCCGCACGTATGACGGAACCCGCTTTTACGCACCTGAACCCCCGTGGCGAGCCTCATATGGTGGATGTGGGCGGCAAAAGCGCCACAAACCGGCTGGCAATTGCAGAAGGTTATATTCGCACCTCCCCCGAGACGCTTGCCGCGATCGATGAGGAGCGGACCGAAAAAGGCAATGTGCTCCTCGTCGCTCAACTCGCCGGCATCATGGCCGCCAAACGCACTGCGGACCTGATCCCCCTCTGTCATCCGCTTTCGTTGAGCTCGATCGAGGTAGATCTCGAACTCGACCGTTCTCTGCCCGGCGTTCGCGCCCGCGCTTCCGCGCGCGTAGAGGCGCGGACGGGCGTTGAGATGGAGGCGCTCACCGCCGTCATGGGAGCGCTGCTGACCGTCTACGATATGTGCAAGGCACGAGACCGCGAAATGACGATCGGGGGGGTGCGCCTGCTCCGGAAGGAGGGCGGCCGCAGCGGAACGTGGACGGCCGACGGAGCTCAGTCGCCTACGACGAGGTAGTTGCCGAGTACCCGGTTCGTCGCGTTCAGCACCGCAAGTGAGGCTGAGCGTGCCGGCCCGGACGTGTCCAGACAGGCACCGACCACCGGCTGGTTTGAGTTCGTGGCTGAGCGGAGCAGCACGATCACGAGGTCATGATCGAAGACGCGCACAGACTTCACGCCAACCAGTTGGGCAACGGGAGTGTCGGGCAGCACCTGCTCCAACGCTCGCACCGCAGCGAGTGCGCAGAGCCGGAGATCCGCCGCCGGCCCGCTTGCCCCCTCCGCCTCACCGGCCACGACTCTATCCTGCCACTCCAGCGATACCTGCGCGCGGGCGTGCCCCACCTGTGGATAACTCAGGTGCGCGCCTACGAACGCGACGCGCCGCCGCGGTTCCGGAGCGCTCAGATAGCTGACGTGAAGCTGCACGTCAAGCCCGTGCAGCCCTGCAATCTCCATCGCTGCGCGCACGCGTGCTTCGACCGGTTCCGGGAGCGTAGCCGCAGCCTCGCACACCAGAAAGACGGTCCATGGGGGGCCGTCCACCAACGCGCGCCGAACCCCGGAGATCGCTTCCAACGTCTCGCGGAGCTCGGCGCGGTTTTTCTCCTCCAAGGAGAGGGACTCCATTTGTCGTGTGGTAGGAGTTAGAAGCGGAGGAGCGAACCAACGCCCCGCATATCTCCCAGAACATCCGGAGCGACGAACTCCACCGCAGCCCCCTGGCCTTCCGCCATCCGAATCATCTCCTCGAAGGCGTCGACTTCCTCGGTCTCCTTCGAGCCGCAGTAGGGGCATGCCGCGATCTCGCGGGCAAACACGAACTCGCACGTACCGCAGCGCACGCCCTCACGCTCCTGGTCTCGCGCCACGACGAGCGTATCCACCTTACCCTCCTGCAGAGCAATGAGCGTGCTCTGCAGCCCCGCGGTAGCCAGATAGTCCTGCTCCACGCGGTTGCGTAGCATCTCGACCAACTCCTGTCCTTCCCGTTCCCGTTCGGCATCCAGGTAGGGCTGCAGCTTCTGCATGACCTCGCCCGCGGGTTCGTCCACACGCATCGAACCGGTGTGAATCACCATCTTTTGCAGCCGCTCCGAGAGGAACTCGCGGAAATTAGCGACGTTCTCCTCCGTGCCCAGGATCACCAGGTCCTTGGGCTTGTAGCGGTTGACGAACTCCTCGGCCTCCCGCGCAAATTCCTTGAAAAAGTGCCGCATCTCCTCGGCCTTACGCCGCTGATAGCGACCCTGGGAGTAACCGCCGGCCTGAATACTGTGCGCTGCCGGGTGGGGGGTTCCCCGGACCTCGATCTCATCGAGTAGCGAGCCAAGATAGACACTCAGGATCCTCGCATGCTCCCGATCCAGGAGAATGACCCCGTGATGATGATAGCTCTCGATCACCTGCGCAAGAGGCGTGATCACCGGGCGATCATTCATCACCATCCGGTTCTGAATCGCTATCGGAAACTGCACCGCCTCGAACCACTCGCCTCCGATCTCCGCGTAAATTGCGACGCCCCGGTTCTCCTCCTCGAACTCCTCCTCCAGCCACTGGTCCACGCGGGAGAACACCTCGCCAATCGCCTCCCGATGGTGCGGAGTACGGTCGCTGTCCAGCTCGTTGAACTGACCGCGCTTCTGGCTCAGGAAGATGTGGTGGGTTCGTTTATTATCCGAGTTGACGGACAGGTCGAGAAAGAGCGAGAGCACCGGATGCTCCCCGGTGGGTCTATCCATGATGCGTTCGAGATCCTGTTTCGTGATCATATTTTCTTCGGGTTCAGGGTGGAAATTCGCGGGCCAGTTTGCCCGACCACCGTCGGCCTTGTAGTTCCGCAAGGATCTTGCCCCGTTCCGACCCGCCGGAATCCCGACCGGGGTAGCGCACCCGTATCGAGACGATCCCCGGCGCGCCCCGCGACGGAGCACGCCGGCCGACGGACGCCGGAACCGCGACCGCACGGCCCCTCCACCGATGGCAGATCGCCGCTGGCTGGATCGCATGCGACGGCAGAGGATCCGTGCTACTCTCCCTCCGATCTCCTCCTGTAGCACAGGAAAGATGGATGCAAGAAGCGGGTGGAATGCGGCGTGGAGGAGCCCTGACCGTCACCCGTGGCGCAATTTCTGAAGAGTACCGTCAATCCCCGCGAAGGTGCACGCCGGGGGCTTAACCACAGGGGAGTTTTCAATGCCAGACGCGGCAGAGACGCTGCGAGAGATCGCCGAAGCTCTCAGGAGCGGCGAGCCCGCTCACCCGGTCACGGTCCGTGAGTTCCTGACGTGGTTCGGTGCGCAGCGTCGCGGCTACGGCCGGGCGCAACGTATCCGCGACGCGCTGCGCTCAGCCGAACTCGTTACCGAGCCGGACTTCGAGGGCGCCTACATCGGGTCGGAGATCACCTTTTCCCTGGCCCCGAACTCCGCCGAAGATGCCGACGACCTGCAGCCGTCCCTGAGTTGGGCGGCCGGCTCTCCCGCCGGATCCGTTTCCGTAGACACGGCTACTCCAATGCGCCCTCTTCTCGGCGGAGGCGTGGCAGATCCCACCTATCGGATCGCGAAGCTCGCCGCCGCCAATCGCGTCCCCGTCTCCATTGCTCCGGACAAATCACTGCACGAAGCCGTGACATTGATGATGCTGCACGACTTCTCACAGCTCCCCGTGATGCAGGGGGAGCGCACGGTGAAGGGGGTGATCAGCTGGCAGTCGATCGGCTCGCGCCTGGCGCTCAGGTGCGGCGGTGAAAGCGTCCGAGACTTCATGGACGCCGCGGCGGAGATCAGCGCGGACGCATCGCTCTTCGGTGCGATTCGCACGATCGTGGATCGCCAGTACGTCCTGATCCGCGATGCGCAGCAGAGAATCGCCGGAATCGTCACCACCAGCGATCTGAGCCTCCGGTTCCTTCAGCTTGCCGAGCCGTTCCTCCTGCTCGGGGAGATCGAGAACCACATCCGTCGGCTGATCGACGGCAAATTCACTCTGGAGGAGGTGAGGGAGTTCCGGGATTTAGGGGATGACCCCGAGCGCAAGGTCGAGAGCGTGACAGATCTGACCTTTGGTGAGTATCTGCGGCTTCTGGAGAACCCGACCATGTGGGAGAAGCTCTCTCTTCAGGTCGATCGCGCCAGCTTCGTGGAGCAGCTGGACCGGGTCCGCGAGATCCGCAACGACGTGGTGCACTTCGACCCGGACGAGATAGTGGAGGATGAACTCGCGACTCTGCGGAGGTTCGTACACTTCCTCCAGACGCTGAAGAGCATCGGGGCGAGCTGAACCGCACAGGGAAAAGCGGTAAGCAACAAAAAAACGACCACACCGAATCTACGGTGTGGTCGCTAATTACTTCAGTGCGCCCGAGAGGATTCGAACCTCTGACCTTTGGCTCCGGAGGCCGAAAAGGCGGTGTTTCGCGGAGTTCGCCGGAGTGTGGATAAGTGCCGAGAAGTGTTGCGCCCGTAGGGTTTCCGGGGCTGCTTCAACCCTTCGGAGTGCGTTCGGTTTCCGTCCTGTTTGGCTGAGTTGGCACACAGTTGGCACACAAAACGGAGGGTTGAAAGCGTAGTCCGGGCGCCGCTAATCGGCACGCCTCCGGAGCTTCTCCCGCACCTCCGGAGGCATGCGGGAGAAGCGCATCCGCAGCGCATCCGGGGAGCCGCCCGGCAACCGCTCCTCCGTCCACCGGGCGAAGATTCCTTCCCAGAAGCCCCGGTGCGCGGGATCGGGAACCCCGCCGCACGCTGCGACGATCCGCCGCAGCGCCTCGTCTTCCGGCTTCTCCGGTTGCGACTCCCGCACCGCCCGCATGATCGCACGAAGCTCCGCTTCCGAAGGGCTGAACGTTTCCAGCTCGATCACCAGCCGCTCCCGAAGCAATCCGCCCCCGGTGGGCAGATTGTGACCGTGCCGCCGTCTGTTGAATCGGAGCCGCGGCAGAAGTGGCGGAATTCCGCATAGGATGTATCCCATCACGCCGGGCTGCGAGAACCCGGTCGCTTCCGCGATCGCCACCGCGCCGCGCACCAGAGCGTTCAGCGCCGGCCGCCCCCGCCCGACGGAGAGGAAGCCCGTGCCGCCGTCGGGCCGCCAGTACAGGACATAAGCCGCCTTCTCTACATGGGAATGCGCGGCGCCGTCCAGAGCGGAAGCCTCGAGCCCGAGCGCACGGATCTGCTCGTCTATCTCCTTCAACCGCTCGAGTTCCTTCGGTGTCGGCGGGTTGCGCGTGCGCTCGGCTTCGGCTTCGAGCCATGCGATCGCGTCCGGGTATCGGTCCTCCGCGAACGGCGCATCGGCGGCGCCGAACGCCGAGCTTCGGATCTGCCGGACCCATGCGTCCACCGCCGCGAGCGTCTGGCGCGCCGTAGCCTCCGCGAAAGGCGAACGCCGCGGCATGGAATCCGTCTCCGGCGCGGTGTTCTCCCGAAGCTCGACAAGGAAGCCCGCGAGCTCGACACACTCTCGGACCGCCGCCTGGTTGAGAAGGCCGCCTTTCTGGAGGCCCCACCGCACTGCCTCCGCGACCTCCTTCGGCGGGAGGGCTGCACCGAATCGCTCGACCGTCGCACGAAACTCCTTGGCGTCCATTGCCGCCCCCCGTGAACAAAGTTCGTGTAGGATGTTCACGGGTAACTTAGAACAACACGGCGAGCCTTGGCAAGGCTGCACTGTTTTCAACAATCCCTGGGGGAGGCATGAATGCGATGAGCAACCAGACACCGCTAATCAGCGCGGAGCAGGTCGCGGTACGCTTGGGGCGGACGAAGGCGCGCGTGTACGAAATGGCCCGCGAGAATTTGCTCCCGTGCGTCAGGCTGGGGCGGGCGCTTGCGTTCGATCCGGGAGCGATTGATCGGTGGATTGCCGGCGGCGGCAGCGCGCTCCCCGGCGGCTGGCGGAAGGAGCCGGCGGAATGATTCACACCGAAAAGCCCCGGCAGCGCTGGAACGCCACCGGGGCAGACGACACCGACTCGACCGGAAATCTAACACCGCGGCCCGGCGTGCGCCACGGCGCCGCCGACCCTGAGCCCGCATTCCGTAATGCAATGGCGGCCGCCGGGCTTGTGACCTCCGCTCCGATCGTTGCGGACGGCGCGCTGCACCGCTTCCACGTGGAAGGCGACCGCCGCGGGAGCCGGAACGCCTGGTACGTGTTGCACGCCGATCCGCCGATTTCGGGAGCGTTCGGGAGCTGGAAGCTCGCGGTCTCCGGCACCTGGACCGCTGGCGACCGGGACCGCCTGACGCGCGAGGAC
>JACDHR010000424.1 GCA_013820915.1 Gemmatimonadota bacterium | reverse complement strand
GCCCAGCAGTGCCTGGGCGAGCGCAAGCCGCTGCAGGTTGCCCTTCGAGAGCGTGCCTACCCTACGGTCCCGCACCCCCTCGAGCCCCAGGCGCCGCATCTCCTCCGCGACGCGCTCCGCCGCGGGCTCGACCTCGCCAAGCGCGGCGAAGGCCCGCATCGCTCCGCTCACCGTCCAGCGGGGCGGGATCTCCGGCCGCTCCGGGACGTAGCCGACCCCCGCCCGCTCCGCGTAGGTGCGCGGCGCCAGCCCGCCCACCGTCACCTCGCCGCGGGTGGGGCGCAGATAGCCGAGCAGCAGGCGGATCAGCGTGCTCTTCCCCGCGCCGTTCGGCCCCACGATCCCCAGCGCGGTGCCGGGCGCTACCTGCAGCGTCACACCGTCCAGCGCGCGCACTCGTCCGCCGAGCATCCCGCCGAGGGGTCCCGAGTATTCTTTCACCACTGCGTCGAGCCGAATCATGGGGAGAGGCTACCGCTGCCGGCGAACCGGCGCAAGAGACGAAGATCTCGGGAGCCCGCGTTCTCTGCTCTCCCCGGATGTCGGGCGGGGTACGATTTCTGCACCTCGGCCCGGCATGCAAGCTCCCAGGCAGCGCCCTCGCGAAGGGGGCGGGCGGCACCGGCACGAGCCCGACAGCGCCGCTCTGCGCGGCACGTTCCGCTGGATCGAACGCTATACCAGCGGCTTTCACAGCGCGATAGGAGTGTTCCTGCTCCTCGGCTTCGTGATCGTGGTCGCCGCCGCGGCTGTGCTCGCGCTGATCGCCCGCTGGATCCGCACCGACACCGCGCAGGGAGTGGACAACACGGTGCTTCGCTGGCTGGACGCCAGCCGCACCGGGCGCCTCGACTTCATCATGATGGAGATCACGGCGCTCGGCTCCGGCACCGTGGTTGGGCTCATGTTGCTGGTCGCGGGCACCTTCCTCTGGCTGACGCGCCACCGGTACTCGGCGGTGCTGCTCGGAATCGCGGTGTCGGGCGGTGCGGTGCTCAACGTCATCCTCAAGTACTTCTTCGAGCGTCCGCGGCCGGACGTATTCGAGTGGCTCACGCACGCCACCCATACGTCCTTCCCGTCCGGCCACGCGACCAATGCGGTGGTGCTGTACGGTACGCTCGCGTATCTCATCGGGAGGCTGGAGCCTACGCTGCAGCTGAGGCGCATCACCCGGGCGTTCGCGCTGCTGCTCATCCTGCTCATCGGCCTCTCCCGCCCTTATCTCGGCGTGCACTACCCCACGGATGTGATCGCGGGCTTCATCATCGGCGCCGCGTGGGCAATGGTCTGTGCACTGGGGATCGAAGCGGTCCGTTTCTTCCAGGAGCGGCAACCGGAGATCGAGCGGGTGGAGAAGGATCTGGATCGGGATTCGCCGGTCGCGACGTAGCCCTCTGCGTCTCCTCTGCACTGACCCGGCACCGACCTGAGAGCCCTGGATGCAACGAACACCCGATACAAGGCAGCCCAACCGGAACGCTCGGCGTGCCCCGCGTCAGCGCATGCCGCGCGGACGTGCGGCGCGGGGCACGCGTACCGCAACCCAGCGGCGGAGGCGGGGTGGCGCCGGCGTGGCCGCGACCGGCGCGCGCGCTCGGCTCCGCGGATTCCGGCAAGCCACCATCGTCGCTGTGGCGATCACGGCATTCTTCCTCCTTCTGTTCGATCCCGGTCAGGAGACCGACGCGCAGGAGCCAACCGCCGTGGATACCGTGGCGGACACCGCCGTCGTGGAGGCGGCGGAGATCCCCGACACCGTCGCGATCATCCGCCAGGTGCCGGTCGAGGATCTGCAGCGTCCCCGGGCGGCTGAGGAGGAGAGCGTCCGCCCCGACACCCTCGCTCGCCTCGGAGCCGAGGAGGCGAGCCGCGCACTGCGCGACCTGTGGATCGGTTTCCAGCGAAACCTCCCCAAGTACATGGTGGCGATCGGCGTGCTCTTCCTCGCCTGGGGGCTGCTCCGCGTGCTGCGGCCAGTGCTGCGACGCGTGCTGTGGGGTTGGGAGCGCTCCAACGCGCTGATTGCACTCTTCGGGTTCGCGATTTGGCTGTTCGCCTTCGGAGTCGCGGTCAGCGTGCTGGTGGGCGACATCCGCGCGCTGGTCGGCTCGCTCGGTCTGGCGGGTCTCGCGCTCTCCTGGGCATTGCAGACCCCCATCGAGAGCTTCACCGGCTGGCTGCTCAACTCCTTTCAGGGCTACTACCGTGTGGGGGACCGCGTAGCGGTCGGCGAGGTGGTCGGAGACGTGTACCGGATCGACGTCCTGACCACCACGGTGTGGGAGATCGGCGGCCCCGACCGCGCGACCTTTGTCACCGCCGAGCAGCCGACGGGCCGGTTGATCACCTTCCCGAACTACGAAGTGCTGCGCGGCTCCATCGTCAACTTCACGCGGGATTTCCCGTTCGTGTGGGACGAGATGGAGGTGCCGGTGGGAAATCGCTCCGATCTGAACTATGCCGCAAACGTGCTTCGCGAGGTCGCGCAGGCCACGTTGGGCGAACAGATGGCGAGCCCCGCCCATCAGTACGAGGCGATCCTGCGGGTGGCCCGCCTCGAAGCGTCGATCGCCGACAAGCCACAGGTGTTCGTATCGCTGGACGAGTCGTGGATTAATCTCACGATCCGCTACCTCGTGGGCGCGCGGGAGCGCCGGAAGTGGAAGAGCCTGCTCGCCAAGGCGGTGATGATCGAGCTGAACAGACCGGAGCACGCAGCCCGAATTGTCTCCGTCTTCCCGCGCCGGCAGATCCAGTTCATCGGGCCCGACGGGAAGGCGCGTGAGGTTCCCGGCGTGCCTTACGAAGACGATGTGTAATCCCCGCGTCGCGGATGTGGCGCCGGTGGCTCGGGTGCGGAAGCGCACGCGGGGACGTACCTTCCCGCGCGATGCTCGTACTCAGGTAAGATTTCTCCAACTTAGCCCGTCCTATCCATGACTCCGATCCTGAATCACTCGCGCGTCACAGCTTCGGACCGCGAGCCCGAACGCTGGCTGCTCGTTCTGCACGGCATCTACGGCACCGGCCGCAACTGGGGCACCATCGTCCGCCGGCTGGTGGAGGCGCGTCCGGAATGGGGTGCGCTACTGGTAGATCTGCGGCTGCACGGGGGCTCGCAGGGCTTCGAGCCCCCGCACACACTTGCCGCGAGCGCTGCCGACGTGGACGCCCTGGTGGAGCACCTCGATTTCAACGCCGCGGCGGTGCTCGGCCACTCCTTCGGCGGGAAGGTGGCGCTGATGTACGCGCGGCAGCATCCGGAGGGGCTGCGCCAGGTGTGGGTGATGGACTCCACGCCCGCGGTGCGGGAACCGTCCGGGAGCGCGTGGCGCATGATCGAAGCGGCACGCTCGCTCCCGGAGGAGTTCGGCTCGCGCCAGGAGGCGATCGAGGGGATCGAGCGCCACGGGTATTCGACCGGTGTAGCGCAGTGGATGGCGATGAACCTGCAGCCGGCGGAAGGACGCTATCGCTGGCGGCTCGACTTCGACGGCGTGGAGCAGATGCTGCGCGACTTCTTCCGTACCGATCTGTGGGAGGTCGTGGAGCAGCCGCCCGAGGGGGTGGAGCTGCACTTCGTGAAGGCGACGCAGTCCAGCACGCTGGACGACGAGGC
>JACDHR010000423.1 GCA_013820915.1 Gemmatimonadota bacterium | reverse complement strand
ACTGAGCACCCGGATCGCCTTCCGGTCATCGGTCGCCACGTCGGCTCCGCGGTGGAGGGCGAGGGCGCCCGTCACCGCCTCTCCATTATCCAGATCCATGGCGAGGGTGATGAAGGTAGCGAGTTCCGCGTCCGCCTCGGCTCCTGCGACCTGCAGCAAACCGGCATCACGCAGGGACGTGAGGTCGATCCGGTCGCGCTCCTCCGCGTCCTCGCCTCCGCCTCCGCGTCGCAGGTACAGCGCCTCCGTCCCAAAGACCAGATCAGCCACCCAGATGGGCGTCGGAATGCTACGGAGCAGCTCCTCCACGCGGCCCGTGGCTGCGAGGTTGATCAGGCAGCAGGCGTCGAGCAGGAGCGGTCGGCTCGGTTCGGGTTCTACCGCCACTTGACCCTGCCCGGCTACGCTTCCGCCCCGGAGAGAGGACGGCCGAAATCGAGAGTGGTGGTACCGATGTCACCCTCTTCCGACACCGTGACGCGGCTGGAGAGTTCGGCGACGATGCGGCGCGCTTCCACCCGATCCACGCGAAGAAAGCGCGCGAGCTGACCTTCGCTCAGGTCCCCGCGCTCGTATGCCTCCACGGCCAGCAACCGATAGCGCGTCGGGAGCAATTCGCTGGACGACGGACGTTCCGGCAGGTCGAGCAGGACACGGGCTTCGCCGACGCGGAACCCGGCCTGCTGGAGACGGTCGTACGTGCCTGACGGAATCAACTCCAGCTCTTCCATCCGCCGGGTGAGCGCCTGCCACGATGCCCGGTAGAAGTCGGCAAGCATGCAAAGATCTGCCGGAGTGATCCCTCCCTTGCGCGCGCGGTGCAGCTCATGGTAACGGCGGCTCAACGCCGCGGCGGGCATCAGGAAAGCGCGCGCGAAGGCCTCCGCGAAGCGCTCATGCTGCGGCCTCCGCTCGTACCCGCCGAGTACCGACACCTCGGGCTGGTAGCGGTTCGTCAGGAAGTGAGCATAGTCGTGCGCGAGCGACATCCGGCGCCGCTCTGGCGGATGATCCGAGTTCACCACCACACAACCACCGAGCGCATCGTTGAAGGCGTACATCGCCGCGATGCGCGAGGGCAGCTTCAGGTAGAAGATCCGCAGCCCTACCTCGCTCTCCAGCAACTCGCGCAGGTTCAGGATCGGTCCGTCGCCCAATCCCAACCGGTTGCGCTCGGCCGTGGCGACATCTTCCGCGGCGAGTTCGGGCGTCACCCCACCGATCTCGTACGGCGGCGGATAGCGCCGCGGTAAGGAAGCGCCGCAGATCCGCTCCAGCTCCACGTAATCTTCCGCCAACCGCTGCATCTCACCGGCATGCTCCTCCAACCCGGGGAGAACCTCCCGCCCGGGCGCGAGGGTAGAGCGCAGCTGAACGATCAGCGGCTCGACAGGCTTTCCCGGACGCAGCAACTCTCCTACCTCGCGGCCATACAGACCCACGAGCCGCGCCAGCTCACTCGGCTGTACTCGGCGGGTACCTTTCTCGATGGCGGTGATGGTGGTCCGGGCCATCTCGAGGTGATCGGCTGCCGCCTGTTGAGTGATGCCAGCGGCCTTGCGCGCCTGCTGCAAGCGTGCTCCCAGCTCGACGGGGTTGACCGACTGCGGCAGAGGGTTCTCCATCGGCGTCCTCAAGCGGCTCTGGGTGCCTGATTCCGCGGGCTGACGTAAGGAAAACCGTTCCACTCGTGGACATAGCGCTCGTACATGCCGGCCAGCTCATGGGCAAGGCGGTCAGCCTCCGCAGGCTCTCTCACCAGCATGCAAACGAGTTCCGCAATCTGCGGGTACTGCCTAGCGAGTGCGCGATACGAATCGTCGTGCTGAGTGAGCCGTAGAAGCCGGTTCGCCTGATCCAACATCGCATGCAGGCCCAATAGCTTCGCTCCGGGCACCTCAGCGGCAGGACTCAGCACATCCCAGCGGTACCTGTCTGGCGGATCCCATGCCGTCAGGCCCGCAGCGGCCAACGCCTGCCGCCGGAGCACGCAGGACGTACAAACCCCGCACTGCGGCTTTCCAGGCACGCGCTGGGGAAAGCCGTCACAGGAGACTGTTTCCGGGATCAGCTCCTCCCAGCCGGAGCCGCGGAGTAACGCGCAGAGTTCGGCTTTGGTCTGCAGGAGAAAGGGGAGGCGCAGCCGTATGGACCGTCCGGTCACATTCTCAATGAGGTGTTCCATCCTGCGCAGGAAGAGCGGGTGACTCGAACGCGTGCTATGGGTGCCGATCTGTGCCGCCGTGTACGGGAGGTTGATCGCGCCGATGCCGTTCTCGTACACTGCCAGCTCCGCCGCACCCGCTGCGATCGCGGTCACTGCGCCGAGGCCCGTAAAGGCAAAGCCGCGCGTGCGCTGAGATCGCTCGTCTCGGCGGCGTTCCCCCCGCTGGTGCAACCCGAGGGGAACCACCACGGTGCGGAGACGGCGGCCTGAGCGTTCGGACAGCTGGCGCACCAACTCTCGCTGGCGCTGACCGAGGCGGCTGCTCGTCGCTGCGGAGAGCAGTACGAACGAATCGCGTGGCCGCGCAGCCAACTCCTGGCACAAACCGGCCAGGGAATCCAATCCGCCGCTGAAGAGAGCCGCGGAAACCGGCGGCTCAGGTGGATTACGAAACAGGAAGTGCTGGGACTCGGAGACCCTTGCCTTCCCCGCTCGAGCCACGAAGTCGAACTCCCACTCGTCATCCGTCAGATACCCGAGCGTATCCCACAATGCCTCCCGGATAGCCGGGTCCTGCCACAAGGCCGGATTCCGTACGGGAATTTCCAGGTGAAGACGCCGACACCAGTTATCCCGCGCACTCCTGCCGGCAGACCGCGATCGCGGCGAGATCCGATCTGCCATATGAACGGCGGCAAGCACATCGGTGAAGTCGGCCAGTTTCACGGGAAGCACCGAGCCGAAGGCCTGGGCGATGCGCTCATCTCCGATATGGAAGCCGCTGACCAGCCCGGCACGACTACCACCTTCATCGAGAACGATCTGCTGTTCCGCCGTGAAACGATAGCGGTACCCCGACGTCCGTCCCGCCTCAGAGCTCATTCGGGCACCTCCCCAAAGATCGGCTGGTTGAGCAGGTCAGCGGTGTTGCGACGCGCTACCCGTCGGTGCGGGGCACGGAGCTTGTGGGCAGTGGGATCGGCTACCAGCCTGTCCGCCAGCCGGATCAGGTTGGGTTCAAGGGCGAGCAACACCTCCTCTTCCCATGCCTGAGCGGCGTCGGCATCCGTGAAGCACTCCCCCACCAGCACCGCGCGGACGCGGCCGAACAGCCGATGTTGCACCAAGTGGCGACAGTACTCCGCGGCGAGATCTCGCACGAACTCGGCAGCCGCGGGCTGGCGTTCCGCAAAGCGTACGAGAATCGCTCGGGCCGCTTGGCAGCCGACACTGAGGTGTAGAGCCCCGCCCGACCTACGCTCCAGCACCTGGAGTTGCTCGAAACCCGTTCGCACGTCGATCTGTCCGTCTGCCACATTTCTGTGTAGGTCACGAAGCTCGGCTATCCGCGGGAATCCACCGCCACGGCGCAGCTCTGCTGCGAGGCACTTCACAATCGCTTCTGCTATCTCCGCAGGCGGAGCATTGCCCTTGGACAGCCGAGCAGGCGGAACCCAGCCCGGTGCG
>JACDHR010000422.1 GCA_013820915.1 Gemmatimonadota bacterium | reverse complement strand
CGCATAGCGCTCCACCTGCGCCTCGATCTTCTCCGTCATATCCGCGGTCGAGCCGTGCGGAACGTGGCAGTAAGCCCAGGCGGTGTGCTTCCCCTCCGGCACGCGCGTCGAATCGAACAGGCTCGGCTGCGCCAGCAGCACGTACGGATTCTGCGGCGGCTTGCCTACCCACACTCGCTGCGTTGCCTCCGCGATCTCCTGCAGCGTTCCCCCCAGGTGCAGCGTTCCCGCACGCGCGCACTCCGGATCCTTCCAGGGGATCGGCTGGGAGAGAGCCCAATCGATCTTGAAGACACCGGGCCCATATTGGAAGCGCTCCAGGCGTCGCCGGTAGGAGGACGGTAGATCAGTCCCTCCGATCTCGATGAGCTGGCGTGGCGTAATATCCAGGAGCACCGCTCGCGCGGCGGGTAGTTCGTGGAACGAGCGCACCCGCCGGCCGGTTACGATTGTTCCGCCGAGGGAGCGAAGGTATGAGGCAAGCGCCTGCGTGATGGCGCCTGAGCCGCCGCGTGCGATCGGCCAGCCCACCGCGTGGCCAGCGGTGAGAAGGATCAGGCCGAACGCGGCGGTTGCGGCCTTGGTGAGAGGGACGGTGGCGTGTGCGGCAATTCCGGCGAAGAGCGCCCGGGTCGGTTCTGTCTGGAAGGTCCGTTCCGCGAACCCATGCGCCGATTGGAGAGCTTTGAACCCGAAGCGCGAGAGAAGTATCGGGTGACGCGGAACACGGAGAGGGCCGAGCGCATCCGCCGCCAGACGGTCCCACTCCGACACGAACGGCTCCGCCAGCTTCCGGTACGCCGCGGCATCGGCGCCCATGGCTGCGCCCGTGGCCTGGATGGAGCGCTCCAGCATCACCGTTGGTGCGTCGTCCAGCGGGTGCGCGAGCGGGACGGGCGGGTGGATCCATTCCAGTCCGTGATCGGCCAGTGGAAGCGTACGGAAGAATGGCGAGCCGATCCCGAGCGGATGAACAGCCGAGAACGGATCGTGGATGAATCCGGGCAGCGTCAACTCCGCCGATTTCGCACCGCCACCGATCTCATCCTTCGCTTCCAGAACTACAACCGAGCGGCCCTCCCGGGCCATGGTAATCGCGGCAGAGAGTCCGTTGGGCCCCGAGCCTACGACGACCACATCGTAGGAACTCATCGGCGCCGCCTTCGCAAGGCCGCGCTCATGGCGCCTCGCCTCGAAATCTTTCGTAGAGGAGCGCGGTGGGAATCGCGAACCCGAGGGTCACCGATGCGGTAACGAAGGTCATGCGGCGGGTGCGTTCTCCCGGCGGCCGCTCCGTCCGTGTCTGTACCGCACCGCCCCAGCTCGAGAAGGTGATGGCGTAGATCAACCCCGCGAGCAGTGTCCCTCCCATCAATGGGTGTACCGAATGGTGCTCCCGGACCAGTGCGTAGCTCATGCCCCACAAGGCGCCGTAACCGAGATGAAAGCCAGTGCCGAGTGTCCACCGCTCCACCACGGATAGCGTCTGGCCGAGGTCGGCGGCCAGACGTGCCATCAGACGGGGCGCGATGTTCGAGTTCTCCCGCGGTGGCAGAAGCAGCTTCTCCTCGGTTTTGCCGATCATCGCCTGCACGATGCTGGCAGCCACCCCGGCGGCGACGCCCCGGAGGAGAACGGGAGCGATCTCTCTGCCCATGAATGTTCCCGCAATTCAGAGTATTCAGCCGCGGCACCGAAACCGCGGTGCGACGCAGCGGAGCTAGAGCACGCTCTGTACCAGCGCGCCCGCACCGATCACCGGCAGGACCGTCAGCAGCGCCGCTCCTCACCTGTCCGGTCGCCGCGACGTTCTTGGATCCGCCACCGGGAACGAATTATGCACGTTGTATTGGTATTGGCGCCGAAACCAGGCGTACCGAAACACCCGGGCCATGAGGTCTGACGATGCACCCGAACTTGAGCGCAGCGTTGCACGGCGCGGCGGCCGGTACCGTGGCAACCCTACCCATGAGCGTCGTGATGCTTGCCGCGCAGGCCGCGGGGCTGATGGGCAAGGAGCCCCCGAAGCTCGTTGCCGAGAAGGCGTTCGAGGCGGTGGGTGTACGGCCGAGCGAGACGGTCGACAACGTGGCGACCAGCGTGGCGCATCTGGGGTTCGGCTTCGTTGCCGGTGCCCTCTTCGGGCTGCTGCGCCACCGGGTCGAGCTGCCGCTCCCGCCGGTGGCGCAGGGGATCGCTTACGGACTGTTGGTCTACACCGTGAGCTACGAAGGCTGGATACCAGCCCTGCACATCATGCCCTGGCCCCGGAACGATCGGCCCGGCCGGCAGCCGAGCATGGTAGCGGCGCATATCGTCTTCGGAGCGGTGCTGGGCGCTCTGGCGGACTGAGCGGAAGGGACGAGCCATTTCGGTGCCGGACTCTCGGGACAAGCCGCAGCGGCGGGTTCGCGTGCGGGTCACGGGAACCGTTCAGGGCGTCGGGTTCCGGCCATACGTGTATAACCTTGCCGCCTCGCTCCATCTTCGCGGTTACGTGCGCAACGACGCCTGTGGGGTGCTCCTCGAAGTCGAGGGTGATCCTATCCCGGTAGAGAAGTTTCTCAACCGGCTCCCCGCCGAGGCGCCTCCGCTCGCATCTGTCGAACGCTTGGTCGCGGAGGAACTGCCGCCCACCGGAGCACAGGCGTTCGCGATCCTGCGGAGCGAGGGCGGGGAGCAGCCGTCCGCGCTCATCCCCGCCGATACCGCCACCTGCCCGGAGTGCCTGGCGGAGCTCTTCGAGCCGGGCAACCGCCGCTATCGCTATCCGTTCATCAACTGCACCAACTGCGGCCCGCGCTTCACGATCGTGTGCGGCTTCCCGTACGACCGTCCGCTCACGACCATGGCCGGGTTTCCCCTGTGCGAGCTGTGCCGGGCTGAATACAATGATCCCACGGATCGCCGCTTCCACGCCCAGCCGAACGCCTGCCCCATCTGCGGGCCGTCGGTGCGGCTGCTGGATCCGGCCGGTGCGCCGGTCCCGCTCTCCGGCGCACGCGATCCCGTAGAGGCCGCGGCGGCGGCGTTGCGGGTGGGCATGATCGTGGCGGTGAAAGGGCTGGGCGGGTTCCACCTCGCGTGCCGGGCTGACGATGAGTCGGCCGTTGCGAGACTCCGCCGCCGAAAGCGTCGGGAGGCGAAGCCGTTCGCACTCATGTTTCGAGACCTCGCGGCCGGTCGGCGGCTGGTCTGCCTCGACGGCGAGGAGGAGCGGATCCTCGCCGGCCGGGAGCGCCCGATCCTGCTCGCGCGGCGGCGGCCGAACGCTCCCGTAGCGCATGAGGTCGCTCCGGGGCACCGCGACCTCGGCGTGATGCTGCCGTACACCCCGCTGCACCACCTGCTGCTGGCCGACGCGTGCACGGCACTGGTGATGACCAGCGGCAACGTGTCCGACGACCCAATCTGCTATCGGGACGACGAAGCCCTCGAGCGCCTGGCCGGGATCGCCGACCTCTTCCTGCTCCACGACCGCCCGATTGAAACGCGCACTGACGACTCCGTAATGCGGGTGGTGACGCTCGGGGGGCAGCGGCGGCCGCTGATGCTGCGCCGTTCGCGGGGGTTCGTTCCCGGGCCGCTGGCGCTTCCCGTCGCCGCCGACCGGCCGCTGCTCGCCTGCGGCGCCCAGCT
>JACDHR010000421.1 GCA_013820915.1 Gemmatimonadota bacterium | reverse complement strand
TACCGCGCGCGCCATCCGCCAGCTCGGAAGAGATCCGCACCCGCCCCTCGGGCAGGTAGACGTAAGGCTCGCTCGAGCGGTCCTGCTGCGAGAGATAGGCGCGGAACTCGTTGATCCACCCCGTGCCCAGGTGCGAGGTGAGCATGGCCATCGCGCCGACGCCCTGCGATTCCATCTCGCCGCCGTTCTGCGGCAGCCCCAGCGGCCCCGCCCGCAGGCCGTCCTGCTGCGAAATGCGGCCGTCGCCGCGCACCATCAGCGTGTGGCGGTCGTTGAGCCGCATGTCGAGCCGGCCGAGCAGGACGTACGAGTCGGTCGTCCGGTCGGTCAGCGTGGGGCCCAGTGTGAGCGGGATGCCGTGGCGGTCCTGGACGATGTCGAAGAAGCTCGTGCGCGCGTCGGGCGACAGCCCAAGCCGCTCCAGTGAGGTGGGGTCCAGTGTGTTCAGTGTCTGAAACGGGCTGGTGCGCCGGGTCGCCGATACCGAGCCGAAGTAGAAGAGCCGGTCGCGGACGATAGGGCCGCCACCACCGCCACTGAATCGGTGCTGCGCCGTCCCCTCACCGATCGTGCCCGGCATGGACCACTGCAGTGCGGGGTCGCGCAGCAGGTAGCTGAAGGAGCCCTGCGTCCGGTTGGTGCCGCGGCGGGTGGTCGTGGCGATCTGCCCGCCGGCGAATTGGCCGCGCGCCACATCATACGTGTTGGTGATGACACGGGTCATGCGGACGGCTTCCTGCGGTACGCCGCCGTCCATCCCGCCTCCCATCATCGAGCCGAACGACATCCCGTCCATCGTGATGGAGTTGAGGTCGGGGCGCTGGCCCATGATCGAGAAGCCGGCCCCGAGCCCCAGTGTGTCGGCGCCTTCGAGCCCCACGACCCCGGGCGTCAGCCCGGCGATCGCGGCGAAATCCTCCGGGTCGATGGGCAGGCGGTTCAGCGCCTCGCCCGAGAGCACGCGCTCCTGCCCACCCGGCTCGCGCTGGATACGGTCGCCGGGGGTGCGGCGCGCGGTGACCTCGATCCCCTGGATCTCGATCGCGTCGGTCTGCAGTTGCACGTCCGCGACCAGCACTTCCTCATCCGCCTGGCGGGCCAGCACGAACTGGCTGGGCGACATCCCGATGAAGTTCACCTGGATGGCGAAGCGTCCGCCGCCGTCGGGGAAGATGATGGTGTAGCGGCCCTGATTGTTGGTGATCGTGCGGCGGCGCGTCTGCGTTTCCAGCGAGACGGCCTCCACCTGCGCTCCGGCGACGGGCATGCCCGCGGGGCCCAGCACGCGGCCGGTGATGATGTCGGTGGTGGAGCCGGCCTGGGCGAGCAGCGCTCCCGGCGCGGCCAGGAACAATGCAACGATCAGCAGGGGGCGAAGGACGGCGCGCGCGAGCATGGTCATGTCGGTAGAAGGATCCGGAGCCCGGCCGCGGACCGCGAGAGCGGGCCGCGTGAGTAGACAAAAGATGTGTACAGCCGGGGGATGAAAAATGTTGGGGCCGCGGGCGCGGTGGCGCGCTACGTGCGCAGCGGCCGCGTCGATGCGCGGGCGGGCTCTTGCCCGGCACCTCCGAACACTTTACCGCGGAAAGAGCGAGCCGATGACGGTCTGGGAAGCCATCCTGCTGGGGATCATACAGGGAATTTTCATGTTCTTTCCGGTGAGCTCCACCAGTCACCTGGCGCTCACGCAGCATTGGCTGATCTCGCGCGGCTCCGAGATCCCGTCGCCCGACTCGCCGGAGATGATCTTCTTCGACCTGATCGTGCACGTCGGCACGCTGGTCTCCATGGCCGTGGTGTTCCGGAAGAGCCTGCGCGAGTTCATCGGGCACCTGGCGGCCGGTGTCCGCTC
Organism: Gemmatimonadota bacterium; assembly: GCA_013820915.1. Classification (GTDB taxonomy): domain Bacteria; phylum Gemmatimonadota; class Gemmatimonadetes; order Longimicrobiales; family Longimicrobiaceae; genus JACDHR01. The sequence continues at coordinate 1,786 of JACDHR010000421.1, read as the reverse complement.
GCGCTTCGCGGAGACGGAGAGCGGATACGAGCGGCTGTACCTGAAACTCGCCGCGTACGGGCTGCTCTCCGTGGCGGCTACGGGGCTCATCGGGTTCCCGCTCAAGGCGGCGTTCGAGACGATCTTCGCCTCACCGCTGGTGATGAGCGGAACGCTCACGGTCACCGGGATCCTGCTCTGGTGGACGGACGTGCTCTCGCGCCGCCCTATCGGGCTGCGGAAGATCAACACCCGGGTGGCGCTCGCCATCGGCGTAGGGCAGGGGCTCGCCCTGATGCCCGGGCTCTCGCGCAGCGGGACGACCATCGCCTTCGCGCTCTTCGCCGGGCTCAAGCGGCGCTGGGCGGCGGAGTACAGCTTCTTCATCGCTTTCCCCACGATCCTGGGCGCTTCGGCCCTTCAGGGGCTCGAGGTCGCGCGCGCGCCCGAGCCGATGACGCTGCACTGGGCTCCGATCCTAGTCGGCTTCGTGGTGGCCGCCATCGTCGGGGTCTTCGCGCTGTACCTGGTGCTCAAGCTGCTCTACCGTGCGCGGTTCCGCTACTTCTCGTTCTACGTGTGGGCGCTCGCGCTGGTCGTCGCCTGGAGTGCGCACCGCGGGATCCTGTGAGTGCGGGCCGAAGCACCCCCCCGGCCGGCTAGCGGATCGCCGCCCGATGCGTCGTCGGGTCCATGTCCAGGAGCACGCTGCGGGGGTCCAGCATGGCCTCGCGCGGACGCTCGCGGGTGACGAGCTCCACCGCCTGCCGCTGCTCGCGCGAGTCCAGCGTGCGGAGTGTCTCGCCCACCTGCAGCTCCACGGGCATCCAGGCTTGGCCGAGCCGCAGCACCTCCACGCGCGTGCTCCAGCGGCCGTCGGCGAGTTGGCGGGTGCGGGCGTCCGCGATCCCGTAGTCCAGCCGGTTCCGGGTGTGCAGCCACTGGTCGAAGAACCAGCCGTAGTCGCGGCCGGTGACCTGGTTTACGGCCGCACGGAAGTCCTGCTCGGTGACGTGCTGCAGTGTGTTCTGCTCGTGGTAGGTGCGCAGGACCTGCCGCATCGTCGGCTCGCCCAGCATCTCGCGCAGCATCCGGAAGACCAGCGACGGCTTCGTGTAGGTCATCGCCTGGTAGGTGGCGAAATCCACGAACTCCGCGCCGGGTGTGGCGATCGGCTGCGTCTGCAGCATGCGCTCGCGTGTCCGCGCGGCCTCGAGTGAGCGGTCCCAGACGCCCGGCTCGCCCTGCGCCTCGGCGTACCAGGTCGTGAGGAAGGAGGCCAGCCCCTCGTCCAGCCACCCCTCGCGCCACTCGTTGTTCGCCAGAATCGCGTGCGCGTACTGGTGCAGGATCTCGTGCACGATCAGCCCCTGCGACGCCGAACCGTCCATGATCAGCATCGGGAACTCGGTGCCGCCCGGCTCGATGCGGTGCAGGTTCGTGATCTGCGGGTAGACGTAGCGGCCGAAGATCGTGTCCGTCCACTCCATCGCGTCGTAGGTGCGCTGGAGCGCCACGCCGTTCCCCCACTCGGCGGCGGCGGCGCGCTGGTAGAGCACGTGGACGGGGATATCGCGCCACATCCCTCCTTCGTATACGAACTCGGGGTCAGCGCTCCAGGCGAAGTGGATCACGTCCTCCGCGCGCCAGCGTACCCGCTTGCGACCGGACTCCGGTGCCCGATCGAGCAGCCCCATCGGTTCCGCGGCGCGATCGGCGTAGGCGTCGCGGCGGTCGTTGATGGTGCCCGCGGCGAGGGCGGACTCCCACCCCGGATCGCCGTCCACGGGCACGCCCGTGGCGCCGA
>JACDHR010000098.1 GCA_013820915.1 Gemmatimonadota bacterium | reverse complement strand
CATCGGAGGCGCGGTTGATCCGGAAGCCAGACGACAGCTTGGCCATCGAGTCGCTGGCGGCGCGCTGTGTGTCCGAGAGGTTGCGGTGCGCGTTGAGGGCCGAGACGTTGGTTTTGATCTTCATGGTTCTGTTCCTCCTTGAACTGAAGGTGGAGCTTCCTTGCTCCGGTGCGGGCGATTGTACGCCGGCCGCTGAGAATAATTCTTGTCCGGGGCCGAAAAAACTTTACAGCGATGAAGACAATGGATTTTCAGGAGCTCGGAACACGGGCGGGGACGGGTAAGCGGGGCGCCGAAAAAACGAGCCCCGCTCAGACTGGAGCGGGGCCCGCGGGTATGCGAATACAGCCAAGCCTGCCGCCAACGGGTTCAGCCGTGCCGGGCTGTGGTAAGGTCGATCGGTCGGCGGGTGCCGAGCTCCGGGCCCGAGTTCACGATCTGCCGAGCGAGGCGTGAGGCGAGGTTGAGAGCAACCGGGCCCTGCAGGTTTACCGTGCAGGGCGCGCCCTGCCGATGCGGTAGCGTGGCGATCGCCAGCACCGCGACGTCCGATCGATCCTCCACCTGGAGCTCCCGCCGGTCGGCGGCGCTCAGCTCTACCGTGTAGTCCGCAAAGAACATAAAGGGATCGATCAGGAGGAATGCGAGCGCGGACTTCTCGGCGGATTGCAGCCAGAACATCCCGTTGCGCGCGGCAGCGCCAGGCCGAACGTCCGGCAGTCGGGGAGGCCGAGCAGCCCGGCGGGGAAGGTGATCAGCTCGTCGACTGGGATCTCCAGCGTTCCGAGCAGCTCCGATTCGATGGTCATCACGGGTTGCAGCGCGAGAGCGCAGGCGGTGTTGGTGCTCATCTCAGCTAGTCGGCAAGGTTGAGGCCCATGATGCGGGATGTGGCGAGAAGGGCGGGCTGGAGCGAGGTCTGGCGCGTGACGAGCTCGATCATGACGCGCTCCATGTCGGCTTCCTGCAGCTCGGCCTTCGCGGTGCGCATCCCGAGCTCCAGAGAGTCGAAGTTTGCGCGGGTGCCCTCGACCAGGTTGTAGCGTCCGCCGACCTCGCCGAGCGCCCCTTCCTCCGCCGTCAGGCGTGCCGACGCGGAGGTGAGGTTCCGTCGGTACTGGTCCATGGCGCGCAGCGATCCGTCCAGCCGCAGCACCGATGCCGCGGCACTCGGATCTTCCGAGACCCTTTGCACGCGCAGGCCGCTGCTGAGCTCGGCCTGCGCCTTCGCCATGCCGCGCGTGCCGGCCTGGATATTGGCAAGGCTTTGTTTGACGGTGATCGAGTTCGTGATTCGCATCGGATCCGGGTTTCTCTCCCGCCCGCGAGAGGCGGATTGTTGCCGGGGCACCGAGATGGCCATAAGTTCACGCGTCCCACCCACCGGATCGAAGCGTACGAACATAAATATCGGGCACGGGCCCGTTGACCTTTAGCGGCAACCCTTCCGCTCCCTATCGTATGGCAACCATTCTACACGTCGACGACGAGCCTTCGATTGGGCTGATCCTGGAGGACACGCTCGAGCGAGCGGGCCACAAGCCAACCGGTGCGCGCAGCGTGCCCGAGGCGCTTCAGGTGCTCGCGCGTGGCGGCATCGACCTCATCATCTCCGACTACCGGATGCCGGGGCTCACCGGGCTGGAGTTCCTCTCGCTGCTCTCGCGCGAGGGGTACGACATCCCGCTGATTATGTTGACCGGGTACGCGAGCATCGAGAACGCGGTAACCGCGATCAAGGCCGGCGCGGTCGACTACATCACCAAGCCGATCCGGCCTGAACAGCTGAAGCTGGCGGTCGACCAGGCGCTCGAGTTCATCCGGCTCCGCCGTGAGAACGAGGTGCTGCGCCGCGAGGTGATGGAGTTCCGCAGCGAGCGGCAGATCATCGGCGACAGCGTGGCGACGCGCCGCGTCCTGCAGACGATCGCGATGGCGGCGCCCACGCGCGCCACGGTGCTGCTGCAGGGCGAATCCGGGACGGGGAAGGAGCTCTTCGCCCGCGCGATCCACGACCAGAGCGACCGGCGCGAAAAGCCGTTCATCAAGCTGAACTGCGCCGCGCTACCGGAGGGGCTGATCGAGAGTGCGCTCTTCGGCCACGAGAAGGGCGCGTTCACGGGCGCGATCAAGCGCGTCGAGGGCGCCTTCGAAAGGGCGCACCGGGGCACGCTCCTGCTCGACGAGATCTCGGAGATGCGGCTCGACCTGCAGGCCAAGTTGCTGCGCGTGCTGCAGGAGCAGGAGTTCGAGCGGGTGGGCGGCACGTCGCCGATCAAGGTAGACGTGCGGATCATCGCGACCACCAACCGCAACCTGGCCGCCGAGGCCGCGGCGGGTAACTTCCGCCAGGACCTCTTCTACCGGCTCAGCGTGATCCCCGTGCAGATCCCGCCGCTCCGGGAGCGCCCCGAAGACATCCCGCTGCTCGCCTACCGCTTCGCGCGCCGTACCGCCGCGGAGATCGGCAAGGAGATCCACGGCATCGCGCCCGAGGCGCTCGAGATGCTGCAGCGCCACCCGTGGCCCGGTAATGTCCGCGAGCTGCAGCACGTGCTGGAGCGGGCGGTGATCCTGGGCCCCGATGACGTGCTGCAGCTCCGCGCCTTCGACCAGGAGAACTTCGGCCTCGCCACGCACTGGGACGAGTCCGCGCCGCGGCATTCACCCGTGCCGCTGCCGGTCTCGGGCGGTTCGGCGCCGGACGGCGCGATCGTGCTGCACTCCGTCAACCTCGGCGAGGCGGAGAAGGTGCTTATCGAGCGCGCCCTGCAGAACACCGGCCAGAACCGCACGCGCGCTGCCGAGCTACTGGGCATCAGTGTGCGCACGCTTCGCAACAAGCTCAACAACCCGGAGCGCGAGGAGGCGGGGACGAAATTGTAGAGGTAGAGATCGCCTTCCGGCCCGGCTCTCCCTCTGTTCCAGAAGGGCTCCGCTCTAAACGCTTCACCCCGGGCACGCAGGCTCCCCCCTTCAGTACCGCGGGATATCGGGAAGTCGCAGACGTTGGTTCCTTTCTGTCGCACCCCGCGCCGCCGCCCGGCCAGCCACCTGTCCGAAGGGGAACTTTTCTCCTCGTGTGGCCGGCACTTCCTTCCGGATTAGCCGTTTCTTCCGCATCCGCGGCACCCTTCCCGCCGCCGCTGCTCTCCCCGACTCCGCGAGGTGGGCACACGTGCAAATAGCTTCCACCTTAGAGTTTAGCGCGTCTGATCGTTGTCGCGCCACCCCTGGCCCCCTGCCATTTTCTCTCGCCGATAAGCGTGGAACACCGCTTGCCTTTACCCCCGCCCGTAACGCAGAACCTCACCGGGTCGGAGTTGCCATGCTGTACGGTTTCATTGGGCGTGTGTCGGCGGCGAACCCGCTGAAGGAGGCGCTGGACATCGGCACGCACCGCACGCGCCGGTACAGCGGTTCACAAGCGGATCGAGACCGCCGCCAGTCGGTTTCTGCGGCGCCACCTGCCGCAGGGAACCTCGCTCGTCGAGGACGCCTGCCTGCGATCCGGCTGCGCGGGCGGCATGACTGTGGGAGACGCGGCGGACGGATCCCCGCTCGCCGATGCGCTCCGTGAAGTAGCACTCCGCATTCTTTTCGATGTAAAGGCGGGGCCGTTGGCCGGCACCGTCCCGCGTTCCCCTGACTGGAGGTCCTAACCCCATGACTGCCGCTACCGAATTCCTCTGGCAAGCCTACCTCGAGAACGGCGACATTGATGCCCGTGACCAGCTCCTCAGCGAGCACCTCGGCCTCGTGCACCACGTCGCCCGCCAGATCTCCCGCAGCCTTTCCGCCCACGCCGATTTCGATGAGCTCGTCAGCGCCGGCTCCATCGGCTTGATCAACGCAATGGGTAGCTTCGACCCTTCGCGGGGGTTGGCCTTCAGCACCTTCGCGGCGCCGCGCATCCGCGGCGCCATCCTCGACGAACTCCGCCGCCAGGACCACGTTCCCCGGTCGATCCGCCGCAAGGTCCGCGACATCGCGGCCGCGCGTGAGGCACTCACCCGGGTGCTCGTCCGCGCGCCGGAGCACCGGGAGATTGCGGAACATCTCGGGATCGAGCTCGAGACGCTCTGGCGCTGGGATTCCGAGATTCAGGATACGGTCCAGGTCTCCCTCGACCAGCCGCTCCCCGACGGGGACGGTCGCAGCGCCACGCCTGCCGATCTCGTGGCTGGAGACACGGACCGAACGATCGAGGGCCCGATCAACCATGGGCAGGAGATGGAGATCCTGCGGCGCGCCCTCGTAAACCTGAAGGAGCAGGAGCGGGTCGTCCTCTCGCTCTACTACTTCGAGGAGCTCAAGCTGCACCAGATCGCCACCGTCCTCGAGCTCACCGAGTCGCGTGTCTCACAGATCCGGTCGAAGGCGATCGCGAAGCTCCGTGTGGAAATGGCTCCTCTTCGTGAGCGCGTGGCGTGATCGGCCCCGGCCGGATCTGCCGGGCGCGGCACAATCTGCCGACCGCAGGCTCTCCCGGGGAGTCATGGCCGGGCAGGGTGCAAGCATGCAAGAGTTTGTGCCGCAATGATCTACGGGCGTGCTGGCTTGCGATGCGCCGACGGCACACGCGTTGCCTTATCCAGTGCTGTCCCAGGCGGGTTGCAGACGTCACACAGAGGTGAAATGAAGACCAACGGGATGACCAGCGCCGCCAGCGCGCTACGCATGTGGGAGCGGCGTCAGGAGGTGGTGGCGAACAACCTCTTGTTGAAGATGAGGTATTGTCAAATGTTGTGGATTGGGATGATCAGGCATTGATCTCCGCGGCTGACGCTTCCCTCATTTGATCGTCTCGCTCCACTCGAACTCCGTCCTTGAACGGTACCCCGGCCCTGACCAACGGAAGCAGCTCGGAGGCGTTGAGCCGTCGCCAGCGCTGCTGGGCAATCTCCAGGAGTTTGCAGGCCATGGTCAATCCCCTTCCTTGGATCCCCCGGCGACCCTTCACATTGGTGAGCGGAGGCGTGTTGAAGGCGAGAACCTCGCACGCCGTGAGAAGTGGCGAGCGTTTTGCCAACTATCCGACGTATCCTCGGAGTTGCTGTGGGTCGTTCTCCCCTACCCAAAGCGGCCGACAGCGCGCACTGTCAGACTCTCTCCTTATAGTTCTGAAAAGCACTGTGCCGCAGGTGCCTTCGCGGCAGTGGCCGCAATCGTTGCATACAGAATGATCTGATTGGTATTGTTCCCACATCGCTTCCCGTCTAGCGACATCCGTTACACTCCTTCATGCAGTGGCAGAAATGATCCCCTCTTCCCCGCGTTTTCACTTCGCTGTTCTCCTCGCTGTTCTCCTCGCGGTCCTCTTATCGCCGTGGGATGCGGCTGGGCAGACTCCTAACGCCCTGCCGGATCTCGTCCGACGTGCTGAGAACGCTATCGTCCTCCTCCGCAGCTATGACTCAGCTGGGAGGGCACTTGGTCAGGGGAGCGGCTTCCTTATCGCTGATGGCCGTGTGGTCACAAACGCGCATGTACTCGAGGGAGCCGCACGCGTGGAAGTTTACGATAATATGGACCGAATCCTCGGCACGACGGATCACGCCCACAGCCTCTCTGCACGGGTGGACCTCGCTGTGCTGCCTAGGATGGGCACCGCTCCCGGTGTACTCCCGCTCGCTAATCAAGAGCCGCCTGTCGGAGAGGCAATCGCTGTCTTTGGAGCACCGCAGGGTCTCACTAACACGGTCTCCAACGGTATCGTAAGCGGATATCGCGACCGAGAAGGTGTCCGCTGGATGCAGATCACCGCCCCCATCTCCCAAGGATCCTCGGGTGGACCGGTAGTAAATGGTCTTGGTCAAGTTGTCGGGGTCTCGGTGGCGTTGCTTCGGGAGGGACAGAATCTCAACTTCGCTGTCCCCGTGCGGGATGTGCAGGCACTTGTCGGTAGCCCTCCAGGGCGGTTGGCGTTTCCGTCGGCAGCCTCCAGAGGGGACGATAGAGCGACGATTTCATCTCAGCCCACTGATCGCGAGTTCTTGGAGAGTCTACCCCCTGCACCACTAGCGCAGGTAGTGCACAGACAGTTGAGCACTAGCAGCATTGAGCTGGAGACCGGCCACTACGTAGAGGGGCACGGGTTCTCGGGACGGCGGGGAGACGTATTCACTGCCTTCGTGGTATCCTCGGATTTCGATGCGGACCTCACAGCCTACGGCTTAAACGCAGCGGGCAACGCCGAGTCATTGGGGTATAATGATGATGCCGCTGGGCTCAACCCTGTGCTGGTAGTGCGGCTCCAGCGAGATGGACCCGTGGGATTTGCTGTCTCCTCCTCTCGGGTGGGGGCGACCGGCGCATACCGGTTTATGGTCCTGTCAGGCGATTCTTCCGCCGAGCTGCGATCCACTCTCATGGGAGAAAGTGCCGCACCCCCCGCCAGTCGGTGGATCCCCGGCGGCTATAATAGTAATAGTGGAATGCAGACATATATTGACCGTGAAAGCGTGCGGCGCCTCCCCAATGGTTATGTTGAGAGTTGGATCCGGTTCGATTGGTCGGTAGTCCAACGGGAATCTTGGGCGACGTACGACACTGAAAAAAACCGATATGAATTTGACTGTCGCGGCCGTCGGGCGCGGACACACAGCATCGTGTACTATCTTCGAGGGCAATTTCAGCACAGTGTCGAAAACTCCTCTGGGCCCTGGAATAGTTGGGCCCCCGACTCCGTGGGAGAAATCAATGGACAGCTTATATGCCAAATCGCGGGTTTGAGTTGACCTTCTTTCAGCACCCAGCCTTCACTCTGCTAGGAGCGGTAATGTGCCTTCCGAAAACTGTCCTGCTTCTAATGGCTCTTGCGACAGGCGCGACGAACACGCTTTCGGCTCAGTCTGTCACGGCGTTCAAGAACGGGGAGCAGACAACAGGCATGACGAAGCAGTGTTTCTATAATGCTCTCGGGAATGGTCACACGCGCACCATCAGCTCCACCGCCCTGTGCCCGATGAGTATCCAAGTCCAGTTTAGCCCAGGGCGTCCTCCGACGCCTCCTTCCCCGCAACCTACACAGCCGGGTACGGTCACCGCGTTTAAAACGGGTGAGCGAACCACAGGTATGACGAGACAGTGCTTCTATGACGCACTCGGGAACAGTCACACGCGCACCATCAGTTCCACCGCCCTCTGCCCGATGAGTATCCAAGTCAAGCTTGGAGGATCCTAAAAGCAGTCTCTAATTCAGCGGTTGACGGGAGGTGACGCGGAGGTATTGCTAAATGTTGTGGATTGGGATGATCAGGCAGCGATCTCCGCGGCTGACGCTTCCCTCGTTTGTTCGTCTCGCTCCACTCGAACTCCGTCCTTGAACGGTACCCCGGCCCTGACCAACGGAAGCAGCTCGGAGGCGTTGAGCCGTCGCCAGCGCTGCTGGGCCATCTCCAGGAGTTTGAAGGCATAGTCAATCCCCGGCGGCGTGGGCCGGCACCTTTCGTGACCCGCTGTCTGAGCCGGACAGTTGAGAACGCCGATTCGATCGGGTTACTGGTGCGGATGTGAAGCCAGTGCTCGGCGGGGAAGTCGAAGAACGTGAGGAGCTTGTCATGTCCGCGGCTCAGAGTCTCCACCGCCTTGGGATACTTCGCGCCGAATTCTTCGCGGAAGCTCTCGATCTCCTCGATCGCCACCTCCCGGGACTCTGCCTTCATGATCTCGTGCAGCGCCGCCTTGGCCTTAGGCTGGAGTCGTTTCGGCAGCACGCCCGAGCACACTCCCGATGCGGTGCATCCAGTCGCGCTGCTCACGGGTCTCCGGCCAGACATCGCGAACCGCTGCCCAGAAGCCGAGCGCACCGTCTCCGATCGCCAGTTCCGGGGCGCGCATGCCGCGCCGTTCCAGATCGCGCATGAGGCTGGCCCAGCTGTCCTTCGACTCCCCGAACCCGTCCTCCACGGCGATCAGCTCCTTGGTGCCATCCGGCCGGGCGCCGATCATCACCAGGGTGCAGAGCCGGTCCTCTTCCAGGCGGATGTTGAAGTGAACCCCATCCACCCAGATGTACACGAAGTCACGGTCGCTCAGGTCGCGTGTCTGGAAGCGCCGGTACTCCTCCTCCCACACCGAGATCAGGCGCGAGATGTTCGCCGGCGAGAGGCCCGCCGCATCCTCCCCGAGCAGCGACTCCAAGGACTCGCGGAAGTCGCCCGTGGAGAGCCCGCGCAGATAAAGGATAGGCAGCACCTCGGCCACCTTCGGCGAGCGCCTCATGTACGGGGGAAGGATCGCGCTCGTGAAGCGCTTCCGCTCGCCTTCGGCATCCAATCTCCTGTCGTTGATCCGTGGGGCCGAGATCTCCATCGTGCCCGATCCTACCGTCACGCGCCGGGTTCGCGCCCTGCCGTTGCGCACGACCAGCGCTCTGCCCTCGGCATCGTGCTCGCCTCGAAACCGCTCGATGTACGCGGCCGCCTCCGCCTCCAGCGCCGCAGCCAGCATCCGACGTGCACCTTCTCGCGCGAGCTCATCCAGATCGAGCGGAACCCGCGCGGCTTGCTCCTCCGGTCCATCCTTGATTACCGTGAGCATCGGTGGCGTGTCCTTTCCCCCGGTCGCCAAACCGGGTGTATGCGTGATGGGTTCTCAACCACGCGGAAGGATATGCCGCCTTTTTCATCCCCTCAACCCGCGATCCACAACTTTCGAGTATACCTCAACAACCTCGCCAACGCGACGACGACCGGGTTCAAGGCTGAACGCACCTTCGCGCGGGTCATGGGCGATGCTCTGCCGGTGATCGACACGAGGACCGACATGCGCGTCGGCACGCTGCAGCCGACCGGCTCCGAGCTGGACTTCGCGCTGGAGGGCGGCGGGTTCTTCGTGGTCGAGACCGCGGCGGGCGAGCGCCTGACACGCGGCGGCTCGTTCAGCCTGGACGAGGCCGGCCGCATTGCGGATGCCAACGGCAACCTGCTCCTCGGCGAGAGCGGTCCGATCAGCGCCGCGCAGGGCGCGATCACGGTCGACCGTGGCGGGTTGGTGCGGGTCGATGGCAAGGAGGTCGATCGGCTCCGCGTCGAGACGGTGCCCGAGGAGGTGCGGCTTCAGCACGACTCCGGCAACCTCTTCCTCCCCGAACCCGCACGCCAGCCTGCCGAGGTGGAGCAGCGCGGTGTCCGTCAGGGCTTCCTCGAGGACAGCAACGTCAACACCGTCGGCACACTCGTCAACATGATCTCGATCCAGCGCGCCTACTCGTCCGTCCAGAAGGTGGTGACCACCTTGGGCGGGGTGCGCGGCACGATCTCGAACGATCTCGGCAAGCCGGTATAACCGTAAGGGCGCGATGAATCGTGCCCTTACTACTCACGCAAACCGAGAGCGCGATGACTCGTGCGCCTACCCACGAAACCGTTATGAATCCCGCTCTTCGTACCGCTGCCTCCGGGATGCTGGCGCAGCAGCTCCGCACCGAGGTGATCGCCAACAATCTGGCGAACGTGAACACGACCGGCTTCAAGCGCAGCCGCGCCCACTTCGAGGACCTCCTTTACCAGACGGTGCAGAGCGGGGCGTCGTGGGTGCCGGAGAGGCGCAGACCGACCCGGCCATCCAGATCGGTCGCGGCACCCGTCTCTCCTCCGTTCAACGACTCCATGCGCAGGGCGCGGTGGAGAACACCGGCCGGCCGCTCGACCTCGCGATCGAAGGAGAGGGACTGTTCCAGGTGCAGCTGCCGAACGGCACGATCGGCTATACGCGCGACGGCGGCTTCACGATCTCCGATCAGGGGATGCTGGTCAGCCAGTCCGGCTACACCGTGGTGCCCGGAATCCGGATCCCCTCCGAGTCGACCGCGATCTCGATCTCGCGCACCGGGATTGTGAGCGTGGGCGGCGTCGATGGCGCGGATGAAGAGGAGGTCGGACGTATCGAGCTGGCGCGGTTCGCGAACTCCGCGGGTCTGCTCGCGCTGGGCGAGAACATCTACGCCGAAACGCCCGCCTCGGGCGAGCCGGTGCTCGGCTTCCCGCAGGAGGATGGGCTCGGCCGGCTTCTGCAGGGGAGCCTCGAGGGGAGCAACGTGGAGATCGTGCAGGAGATGGTCGACATGATCACCTCGCTGCGCGCTTACGAGATCAACTCGAAGGCGATCAAGAATGTCGAGCAGATGTCGGAGATCGCCAACTCGATGGTACGCTAGGAGATCGCCGCCCTGTTCGTGGCGGCGTCCGTCCTGTGGGCAGATGCGCCGGCGGCGGATCGCGGCCGGCCCCGCGCTCGTACGCCTCGGGAGAACACGATAAAGAACATGATGAAAGCACTCCAACGCCAGACCCGCTGCCGGACAACGCCGTGGCTCGCTCTGGCTTCGGCTGGCGCACTGCTCGCCACGGCCCCCGTAAACCTTCAGGCTCAGGCCGCCGCGACCGCTGTCGCCGCGGAGGGCTCGGCCGCGACCGCCGTGCAGCGCCCCGTCCGGCAGTCGTGGACCGCCGACCGGCGGGCTTTCAGCGAGGGCGACGTGATCACCGTGCTGGTGGATGAGCACACGCTCGCCTCCGCTACCACGGGGAACTATGCATCCGATCGTCGGCGACGCGACGCGAGCGTCTCTGTGCGGCAGGACGTGGTGCTGGATGCGCCACGCTCGGCGGGCGCAGGCTTCGGCAGCGGGAACAGCGCCGAGTCGCGGCAGAGTGGAGAGGCGGTGCGCCGCAACAACTTCCAGGGCGAGATGACCGTGCGGGTCGTCGGGATCGAGAACGGTATCCTGCGTCTGGAAGGCCGCAAGATGGTGGATGTGGACAAGAACCGGCAGGAGCTGCGGCTCACCGGCTGGGTACGGCCGCAGGATGTTACGACGCGGAATACCGTGGATTCGTGGCGGATCGCCGAAGCCGAGCTGGTCTATCTCAGCCGCGGCGGGCTGGGCACGCCGCGCGGCGGAATCGTCTCGCGGCTGATCGGGGTGTTCTGGCCATGAAGCCCAACACATTGCGTGGAGCGGTGGCGGCCCTGGTGATGCTCCTGCTTCTCCCGGGGCACGCCACCGCGCAGGACGTCCGGATCCGGGACCTCACACTACAGGACCAGATGGTCCCGGTGCGGCTGGTCGGATACGGGATCGTGGTCGGGCTGGACGGCACCGGCGATCGTGCAATCGGCGGGCGCGGCGCCGGCCATACGGTGCAGTCGGTCGCGAACCTGCTGCGGCGCTTCGATGTCGAGGTCCCGGCGGAGTTTCTTCGCATGCGCAATGTCGCGGCCGTGCTCGTGACCGCCGAGGTATCGCCGTACCTGCGGCCGGGTGGGCGGTTCGAGGTGCAGGTGTCGTCGATTGGCGATGCCCGTTCGCTGCGCGGCGGGGTGCTCTGGACAACTCCGCTGGTCCCGGATGTAGGCGGTTCGCCCGCCGCAAGCGCGCAGGGTTCGCTGCTGATGAGCGAGAGCGCCGGCGGCCGCGGAAGCTATACCGTCGAGACGGGCGCGCGTATCCCC
>JACDHR010000420.1 GCA_013820915.1 Gemmatimonadota bacterium | reverse complement strand
GAGCTGACGCCAGGCGTCCAGCAGAATGTCCAGCCCCTTCTTCCAGATCGACACACGTCCATGCCACACGATCACGCGCGCGGTCGCCGGGATGCCAAGCTTCTCGCGCACGGCTTGGCGATCGAGAGGACTCCACACGGCCGGGTCGATAGGGTTCGCAACCGCGGCGATCTTGATCCCCGGAACACCATATCGCGCTTGAACCCGGCTCGCTTCGGCCTGGCTGGCGATGATCAACCCCGTACAGGCACGGAGGCTGATCGGCCGGAGATAGCGCTCGAGACGGCTTCGCTGGTAGTCGCCTCCCTGGAAAGTGGCAAAGACTGGCAGACGAAGCATCCAGGCGAGGGCAGTACACACATCGAAACGAGGATACTCGTACTCCTGGCACAGGACGGCGCTACACCGTTCTCTGCGGATTTCCTTGCCCAGGCTCCGGATGGGTGTCTCCAGGTAGAGGATCGTCTCCCGCAGCACCGCCAGAGCGGGAAAGAGTAGGCGCCGAAGACCAGTCAGCGGACCGAACATCGCGCCTACGCTACGCGCGCGAGGGTGCCGGACGCGACGGCGCAGGGCACGATAGAAACGGGGCGCCGGAAGTATGCAGATCGTCGCTCCCGTGGGGCCGTGTATGCAGCGGACCGGCGCAGTGACCCGACAGGAGATGTAGATCAGTATGGTCCGGACGCCCGCGCCACGCAGGGCATCGGCGTAGCCAAATACGTAACTTCCCGTGAAGTCGCGGCAGAACGCTTCGAATGAGATACCGAGAGGGTCGAGGAAATCCTCGAGTATACCCCACAGCACGACCGCGACAGTCGGCCGATCATCTTGAGCCATTGTCTCTTCAGTCGCGTGTCTTGACCGGAGGTGATGCGTGCCGGAGGAGCGGAGGATGCTCATCGAGTCATCTGAAGGGCACGATGCCGCACCGCGTGTATGAGTGATCCCCGCTTCTCTCGAGGCGGCCTACCGCTGCTCGCCCGCGAAACCTTCCAGGCGAACTGCAACAGGGAATCGGCTCCGTGGATCTCCGTTCGGTACAGCGCCTGTAGTGGGCTTTTGTGGTTGTTCACTCGTCTCGATTCGGGCGATCCTCCTGGATCGCGGCCGCCCTCCGAGTTGTTGCCTCGCCCGGCCTCGCCACCAGGCAGGCAAGCTGCCGCAGGAAAGCCATACCGGCGCAAAACCGGATCGCTCAAGGCCCGGGTGTCGACGTGGTCATCGAGCGTGACAACGACAGAGCGCTTTGGGGGAAGGCGGTGTTCACGCCGATACTGGAGATACTGCTCGAGACTGAGCACACGGTATCCTGCCCACTTCAGCCATGCCATCTGGCGTGCAAAGCGGCGGATGGGAACGAGGCCGCGCTCTGTGGGCTCGCCTTCTGATCCGAGCCCTGGATAGCTGAGGATGGGTGTGCTGTGCGTCAGCTGCCACCAACTGTGGGGATCAGGGAGAGCTCGCTGCACACCACGCCAGTAGCAGTAGCTGTGTAGGAGCCGGTACCACGTCCGAATCCGGCGCTTTCTGCCTGCGAGCGAGCCAACAGCCCCAAGAACACGCGGTGGAATCCCCGTCGCGAGCAGGAGACGCCGCAACCACACCGGGCCGGCGCCCTGCTGGCAGAAGTCCGGGATCACCTGCGGAAGCGCCTGCGGGTGTCGGCGACAGATCTCGGCGGCGGCGACCCCGTAGCGTTCGAAGTCGGAAAACAGTTCGTGCGGACGTTTGCTTAACTCCTGCGTTCCCGCTGCCCTGGGGATATAGGCGAATGAGAGTCCATACTCCGAGAGCCGATAGCCGAGCTCCACGTCGTGCCCACGCCGCATGTCCGGCGCGAACCCTCCGACCGCCAGGAAAGGAGCACGAGGAACCGACATGTTGCCGCCATAGCAATTCCGCCAGGAGGGGGTCCGCGCCCCGCTGGCCAGCTTGGCATAGTGCTCATTGAAATCTTCAGCGACACAACGTGGCAACCACCCAGCGTCATCTGGTACGACCGTTGGGATGGCCCCCAGACCGACTACGCCCCCATGTTCGCGTTGCACCCGCAGATGTTCAGCGAGCAGCTCCGGGGCAGCTATGATGTCATCATCCACGAACGCGCAATACGTGCCTCGCGCCACCGCGACTCCGGCATTCCGGGCCGCTGCTGCCCCCTGGTTCCGCTGTTCGATCACCACCAGACGAAAAGGCGTGTCGATACCCGCGAGCATCCGCGCGGTGTCATCGGTCGATCCATCCACCACCACGACGACCTCGAAGCTGTCGGGGGGAAGCGTCTGCCTGTGGAAATTCTCCAAGCACCTGAGGAGGCGCTCGGCCCCGTTGTACGTCGGGATGACAACACTCAGGTCAGGCATGCTTCAGCCTCCCGCAGGGCTACTTCCGCCACGTCGAAGCGACATGCGACCGGCCCGTCGTAACGCGAGTCGAGCCGTACGGTGGGCCGCTCCGGATGGGGGTCGACTACCTCGAAGCGGAACGCAGACTCGATCCGGTCAAGGGTCTCCCCCATGCGGTCGCCGAGCCAGAGACCGACCACATACGCCCCAGGCTTGAGGTAGAGGCGCTCGATGGTGAGGCGGAAGGTATTCGTCCCCTGCCGCAGCGCCACTGCACGACCGAGGGCGGTGGTGTCAGCATTGATCAGCTTCGTTCCGCTCTGGTTCCAGATGCTGACGGAGAGGTTGACATCTCGCGAAACATTGGACACGGCCGTCAACCCGAGCTCCAAGCGGCCGCGTGTGAAGGGTTGTAGTTGATGCCGGGTGCTTCCGCTGGAATAGCGAATCCCTTGAAAGCGCGCGAGGCCGGAGCCGGTCCGAGCCACCTCATCGAGGTCGATCCAATGCCCCGGATGCGCCTCGCGGGCACCACCGGCGAGGTAGCGATTGATGACATCCGTGCTCGGGCCGTCGGCGAGGATCCGGCCACCCTGGAGCATGATCGAGCGGGGGCAGAGTCGCTGGACAGAGGGCAGGTTGTGGCTGACGAAGAGCACGGTCCGGCCGCCATGAGCCACATCGTCCATCTTCGCCAGGCATCTCTGCTGGAACTCCGCATCGCCGACCGCAAGCACTTCATCCACAATCAGGATCTCGGGTTCGAGGTGGGCGGCAACGGCAAAGGCGAGGCGTACATACATCCCGCTCGAGTAGCGCTTGACGGGTGTGTCGATGAACGCCCCGATGCCGGCAAACTCCACGATCTCTTCGAAGCGGCTGCGGATGTATGGGCGGTCCATCCCCAGGATCGCACCGTTCAAGTAGACGTTGTCACGCCCCGTCAGCTCGGGATGGAAGCCGGTCCCCACCTCGAGCAGCGAGCCGACCCGGCCCCAGACATCCGCGTATCCCGTGGTCGGCTCGGTGACGCGCGTCAGGATCTTGAGCAGCGTGCTCTTGCCCGCACCGTTGCGACCGATGATGCCCAGCACTTCTCCCTCACGGAGGGTGAACGAGAGATCGCGGAGCGCCCACACCAGCGGGTCCCCGCCCATACGCGCAGGGTCCGCGATGCTCCGCAGTCGGCGGAAGTTGCGCAGCGGCGCCGTCGCGGCGTTCGCGATCACCTCGCGAAAGTTGCGCTGCCCCCGAGGTGTGGCGCCGATCCGGTACTGCTTACCGAGGCCGACCGCCTCGATCACGATGTTCGACA
>JACDHR010000419.1 GCA_013820915.1 Gemmatimonadota bacterium | reverse complement strand
ATTCGTGCGTCCGGGAAGAAGCTGGTGGTGAAGCCGTACTTGCCACTGTCCGTGACCACGAACCAGCAGGTGTCGGTGCCGCCATTCTTCACCGAAGGGCTGGTGGGGGTGAGGGTACCATCCGAGTTAACGGTGTAGCCAGCAGCCGCACCCTCGCCCGGCCCCATTGGCCCGTCGAACTGCTCCGTGGTGAGCAGGGCGCCTTGCTTATTGAAGGTGAATCCAAAGGGGCCCTGGCCGGTGGCGTCGAGCACCCGGTGCGTGCCGAGCGTACCGTCCTGATTGACAACGAAGGTGTTGATCACGCCCTCGTCGCCCGCAGGGCCGGTAGGATCCTCGTCGCCGGCGAGCCGCTCGGTGACCACCAGTACGGTCCCGGTTGGGTTGAACGATACCTGGGCGCAGCCGGATCGCTGGTCCCCACTGAGCAAGCGCGTAGAATTGGGGATTGGTGTGAGCTGCCCCTGGTTGTCGATGCGAAAGCCGGTGACGGACGGCAGATTCCCAGTGGTGCAGTTGGGAATTGCGATCTCGCCGTCTGTGGTCTCGCCGCTATGCAGCACGTACACGAGGCCGCGGTTGACGGTAATGCTGACGGGCTTCTCGCCTCCGGATGGCTGGACCTCGACAATCTCAAGGCCGTCTTTCTCAACCCGGAAGACCGTGATGCTGTTGCTGCCTGCGTTGGTTGCAAAGAGCAGCTCGTGATCACCCGTCAGATTATTGGGGGCGGACTCTCCCTGCGCGCTGCCCAGAACCAGCCCGTTCGCTGTATCCTCAAAGCCCCCACTCCCGTTTCCCCCGGTTGGGAACCGTCCCGCCTCGGTCAACGTACCATCGGGCGCGCGGCTGAAGGCAACCACCGTATTGCCGCCGATAGCGTTCGACATACTGAACACGGCGCCGCGGTTCAGGTTGATCTTGTTGTCCCCTCCTGTCTCGCTTCGGGCGAGGTCCGCGCCCGCATTCGGTTCGAGCACCTTGCTGTCCGAACAGCCGGTAAGCGCGAGGGCTGCGAGAGCAGCCAGGGTAAAATGCTTCGTCCTCATGGAATTGTACCTTTGCATCGGGTTACCTCCCATGCGCATCGGTTGATGGTGCATGCGGAGGTACCTCATGCAGGGGGTGAGCCGATGCTTTCAGGGTGGGAAGACCGCAGGTGAGACAGAGTTACACTTGCGTCGGGTATGTATTTAGCCGATAATGAGTTCTAGATAAGCGCAAATCTGCGGCGTTTCATGGAACAGAAGTGCACCGGGTTGGGACGGGTTTACGGAACACATCCTTGCGGATCAAGGCTCGGCGTCCGGGCCCGGCTCGATCCCGTACTGCTTTATCTTCCGCCAGAGGGTGGTCCGCCCCATCCCCAGGATTTCCGCGGCGCGGGTGCGGCTCCCCTCCGCCTCCTCGAGAGCGGCGAGGATGGCAGCGCGCTCCTCTTCGGGGGCGTCGGCACGGTAGCGGCTCTCGCCGTTCTCCCCTCCGTTCAGCGCCGCACGCACCTCTGGGGGGAGGTGCTGCGTCTCGATGCGATCGCCGTCAGTGCGGATGGCAGCGCTCTCCAGCGCCGCGAAGAGCTCCCGTACGTTGCCGGGCCAGTCGTAGGCACGCAGCATCCGCATGGCGAAGGGCGAGCAGGTGAGGCGCTCCCGCCCCCCCGGGCAGCTGCGGAGCCGGCCGAGCGCCAGCTCGACGAGCAGCGGGATGTCGCCCGAGCGCTCGCGCAGCGGCGGCAGCTCGATCTGGAAGACCTTGAGCCGGTAGAAGAGGTCCTCGCGGAAGCGGCCGGCGCTCACCTCCTCGCGCAGGTCGCGACGCGTGGCGGCGATGATGCGCACGTCCACCGGGGTGGCTCGCACCGAGCCGACGCGCCGGATCTCCCGCTCCTGCAGCGCCCGCAGCAGCCGCTGCTGTAGCGCGGAGGTGACGTCGCCGATCTCGTCGAGGAAGAGCGTTCCGCCCGCGGCCGCCTCGAAGAGGCCCGGCTTCTCCGCGATGGCGCCGGTGAAGGCGCCCTTCACGTGCCCGAAGAGCTCGCTCTCGAGCAGTCCCTCGGCGAGGGAGGCGCAGTTGACGGCGACGAAGGGGCCGTTCGCGCGGGCGGAGTGCGTGTGGATGGCGCGCGCGACCAGCTCCTTGCCCGTGCCCGTCTCCCCGCACACCAGCACGGTGGTCTCGGTGGGCGCCACCCGCCGCACCGCCTCGAAGACCTCGCGCATGGCCGCGGAGCGCCCCACCATCCCGCCGAAGGAGGAGCCCGGCACCGCGCCGGCATCCGGCCGCCGCTCGAGCAGCTCGGCGACGCGCGCGCTCAGCAGGTCGGGCTCGACGGGCTTGGTGAGGAAGTCGTCCGCGCCCAGGTGCAGCGCGCGCACCGCGGCGTCCACCGTACCGAAGCCGCTGATCATCAGGATGGGGATCCCCTCCCCCCAGAGGCGCAGCGCCTCGACGATACCCAGCCCGTCGGTGCCGGGGAGGCGCAGGTCGAGCAGCAGCAGGTCGAAGCGCTTCTGCCGCAGCATCTCGACGGCCTCGCGGCCATCCCCCACCGCCGCCACCTCGTGGCCGTCCTGGCGGAGCAGCGCGGCGGTCGAGACGCGGAAGACGCGATCGTCGTCCACCAGCAGGATCCTGCCGGGCGCGGCGGCGCTCACGAGGCCACCTCCGCCGCATCCGCCACGGCGGGCACCTGGACGACCGGCGGCTCCGCGGCCACCTGCGCGCGCGGCAGCTCCATGCGGAAGCGCGTTCCGCCCTGCGCCGGGTCGCTGGAGACAGCGAGCGTCCCGCCATTGCCGCGCACGATCCCCTCCGCCACGTAGAGCCCCAGACCGATGCCGCCGCCGGTGCTCTTGGTGGTGAAGAAGGGATCGAAGATGCGGCGCTGGATCTCCGGCGGGATGCCTGGGCCGTTGTCCTCGACCTCGAGAACGACCCGCGGCCCCTCGCCGCGGATGCGGATCTCGAGCCGCAGCCCGATTGGCATCGCCTCGCGGGCGTTGTGCACCAGGTTGAGGAGGAGCTGCTTGAGCGCGTCGGGCGGGATGGCGGCTTCCGTCTCGCCGCCGTTGTAGAGCGCGATCTCCATCTGCTCCGCGCTGCTCCCGGTCTGCACCAGCGCCGCGACCTCGCGCGCCACGGCCGCCACGTCGCAGTGGGTGACGCCCGGATCGCGCGGCCGGTTCAGGTCGAGCATCCGCTCGGCCAGCTCGTGCATGCGCAGCAGCTCGTCGATCGCCAGGCTGGCGAACTCCTGCCCCTCCGCGTCACCGCCAAGGCGCCGGTGCAGCAGCTCGAGGCAGTTGCGCAGGTTGGCGACCGGGTTGCGGATCTCGTGCGCCAGCTCGGCGACCAGCCGGCCGCTCACGGCGACGCGCTCGCGCTGCAGCAGCTCCGACTGCAGCGCGGTGAGGCGCGACTGCCGCTCGCCCAGCTCGCGGTTGGCGGCCTGCAGCTCCTCGAGGCGCGCGGCGAGGGCGCGGCGCATCGCATCGAAGGCGTGCGTGACCCGCTCGACCTCCTGGATTGGAGAGGCGGCGAGTGGCGCATCGAAGTCTCCCGTGGCGAGCCGATCGGCGGCGGCGGCGAGGGCGCGGACCGGGCGGGCGAGACCGACCGCCAGCAGGCTGCCGAGCACCAGCGCGAGCGCCAGCGCCACCACCCCACTCG
>JACDHR010000418.1 GCA_013820915.1 Gemmatimonadota bacterium | reverse complement strand
TGCCAGCGGACTTCACCTCCACGGTCGGCACGCTTGGGGTGGCGCTGAGACGAGCTTATCACCGTTGTCGAAGTCGATCGTGTCCCCTGCAAGGGGAGGTTAGGCCGGCGGAGGATTGCGGGTCAGAGTGGAGTTGACCCGCTTTCGTGGACTCACCATCCTTTGGGAAAAGGAGCCGACGATCCCGAGAACAAGACCGCCGTACCCGCCGGAGGTTGGCCGCCAGATAGTCGAGTTGGTTCGGGCTGGGCGCACAGCGGATGAGCTTGCCGAGGAGTTCGAGCCTTCGGCCGAATCCATCCGGCAGTGGGTGAAGAATGCGGATCTGGAGCAGAGCGGGGCGCGGAGTGATCTGCCGTCGTTGTCGGAGCGCGAGGAGCTCGCTCGGCTCAGGCGAGAGGTGAAGATCCTGCGGCAGGAGAAGGAAATCTTAGAAAAAGCCGCAGCCTGGTTCGCCCGGGAAGGCAGTTCCCTGCCGCCGAACTCTACGGGTTCGTAAGGGCGCACCAGGCTGAGTATCCGGTTCATCTGATGTGCCTGCCCAATAGTGTCCCGGTCAGTGGTGTCCGGTTACAACTCGAAGAGCTGCAACTGGTTAGAAATAGGGCCGTCTTTGAGAATGTCGACGGCTACTGAAAACGCTTCTGCGACGGGCACTTTCTCGAAGAGGGCGACGCTCGGTATCTGTAGGATTGTGTAGAGGCTGTGCCGGGTTCCGAGCCGCTTCTTCAGGATGGCGACCAGGACGTAGGTGGAGATCGCACTCCGGATTTGAGTCTTCACCGCGTTCTCCGAGGTGCCGTAGAACGCCTTGATCCTGAGGTGCTGTTTGATCCACTTGAAGAAGAGCTCGATCTTCCAACGGGAGCGGTACAACTCGGTGATCGTCAGCGCCGGAAGCGCGAAGTGGTTGGTCAGGAAGACGAGCGTTTTGCCGGTTTCCGGATCCTTGTAACGGATGCGGCGAAGCGCGTCGGGGTACGCCCCCGACGAGGCGGCGACGGTGAGTACGATGGTATGGTCACAGATGAGCCCGGTGGACTTCTCGACCGGGGCCGAGTAGCGTCGAACGAACCGGAGATTCTTCTTCGCCCGGATGACAAAACTGGTATGGGAGCGGGTGAAGGCATGGAGACGCCCGAAGTCGACGTACCCGCGGTCCATTACATAGATGGAGCCCGGCTCGGGGATCAGGATCTGCGCGAAATCGGCGTAGATCCGCCAATCCCGCTTCTCGTTGGCATCGGCCATCGTGCTCCGGGAGAGGGTGCTTCGAAAGCCCATGTGGTAGAGTCGCTCGGGCATCGCTCCCAGACAGGCTTAAATGTCGCGCAGGCTCTCCCGATAGGTGAGTTGGGCAAAGGCCAGGCTAAGGAACTGATCCCAGCACGCGCGCGGGGCGCACCCGGGAATCGCCCCCGTAGCGTTGCACGCAGCGTTGAATCTCCCGGTGCGGCGCATGGGCCATCACCTGGGCGAACAGCGTCTGCCCTTGGTTCATGATCCACTCCTGTGCGTGAGGTCGCGCCAGAGTGGCACTCGAGAGGGCTACGTTCAAATCGTTTCACCTGCGAGATCCTTGTAAACTGCACCAGGTCATGAGATTACATCATCATCGTAGATGCTAAACCGGACACTCCTGATGATGAGTATGTGCTAAACAACTATGCGCCGAGGAACGTCGAGGTGGCTGGACCTGCAATAGACATCTCGACGGTTTGCAAGGGCGGTGGCATAGGGGTGGACACCGGAACTTCCCTCACTACCCCCTTGGTTGCTGGCGCATTGATGGTTCTCCGTGGAAAGTATCCAAGTGAATCCAACAGCCAGATTCGCGAGCGACTCCGCAGCACTGCCATTTCCATGGGGGATTCCCAGAAGAGTGGTGCCGGCAGGATTGATCTTTTGGGAGCAGTCAATCCGCCGCGCGTTCATATTGAGGGCGAAACCTACGCCCGCAGCCCAGGGCTCTATCGATACGAGGCGTTCCCCTCGGGTGGGAACGGTTCGTACACCTACCAGGGGGCAGTTCGGTATCCCGAGATCGGCAGCGGATGGGGAAACCTAGGCGCGAGTAAGACGCAGGACCTCAACAGCGCCGAGGGCGGCGGCAATATCGAGTTGCGCGTCACGGTGACCTCGGCGGGAGCGACGGCGCAGAGCACCCTCTACATCACCAACTCCACCGGCTGCGGAACAGAGATCATCTGCTGAACCCTATGGCGACTGTGCAACCGCTTGAATCGGGGGTGGCCCGGCTCTCCTGCCCCCTCGGTTCCGATTACCTCTTTAACACTGCCCTGCCAGGTTCGAACGGATCTTCCAGCGGGTCTACGACCTCTTTTTTTCCGTAGTTTGGAGGTCGAGCATGGCGGTAGTGAGCAGGTGGACAGAGTGGGCGGACGAGTTGGAGCACTGGTTGGAGCCATTTCTGGAGGCGATGGGACGGAAGGAGCGGCGGCGATGGGCTCCGCTCTACCTGCACAGCCTTCTGAGTCCGGCACCACGGAAGAACGTCGAACAGATCGCCGAGCAGGTGGCACCGGAGGAACTCCAGCAACTGCACCACTTCGTCTCGACCTCGCCCTGGAAGGTGCGACCCGTGCAGGGCGTGCTCTGGGAGCGCGCCCGGGAGATCGTCGGCGGAGAGGGTGCGGTGCTGAGCATCGACGACACGAGCATCGTCAAGCAGGGGAAACACTCCGTAGGCGTGGCCCGACAGTACTGCGGAGAGCTGGGCAAGCGGGCCAACTGCCAGGTGCTGGTCTCCCTCACATTGGACCGCGGCGGCGTGCCCGTGCCGGTTGCTCTGCGACTCTTCCTGCCGAAGTCCCGGGCGGAGGATCCCGTGCGTTGTGAGGCGGCCGGCATTCCGGAAGCCGAGCGGCGACACCGGCCGCGCCAGTGGCCACCGCCAAGCCCCTCGCTGCCTGAGATTCGGCGGCGCATTCTCCAGATTCTCGTGCGAGAATGCATGCCCCGGTGCCCCACCTGCGGCCGGGCCAACGCCCCTCGGCAACGAGCGTGAACTTGGCAGCGTAGTGTTATGCTCCTGGAGGAACTCGGTGAAGCTCGGTTCCTGAAGCTGCTCCAGCGGGCGTTCTTACAGCGGCTCTACGGGGCGGAGTACGTGGTCCGCCTCGCCGCGGAGGTCGCCTCATGAGCGGCCACCTCGATCCGACCGACCTCGACGCCATGCTCAAGCGCCTTCATCTGCCGAGCGTCCGACGCCAGGCGCGGTTTCCCTTTCTTCGTACGATTGAGGAGTTCGACTTCACCTTTCAGAACTCCATCCGGCTCCAGATGCTGGGCAAGCTGTGGGCGGCGCGGCCATAGGGTCTTTCAACGCCTACAGGGGTGCCGGGATTGTTCTTGGCACCCCGGTAGGCTCTACACGTGGTGCCACTTGTACGTGACACCACCAAGTGACACCGAAATCAGGAAGTCGAAATTTCCTTCAGA
Source organism: Gemmatimonadota bacterium (assembly GCA_013820915.1). GTDB lineage: Bacteria > Gemmatimonadota > Gemmatimonadetes > Longimicrobiales > Longimicrobiaceae > JACDHR01. Next base: position 212 of record JACDHR010000418.1, on the reverse strand, counting down.
TAGATCTCGCTTCCCTTCTCCCGGAATTCCCTGGATTTTTCTTGCATTCCGGCCTCCGCGGAGGCCCGGATCTCCTGCGAAATGTTCATGGAACAAAATTTAGGCCCGCACATGGAGCAGAAGTAGTGCATACGCTGGAAAGCGGCTTTCTGCCGACCCTTGTTCCGCGCTGCGCCCTACAGGACGCCAGGGCGTGACACAAAACGTGACAC
>JACDHR010000097.1 GCA_013820915.1 Gemmatimonadota bacterium | reverse complement strand
GCCCTTCAACGGCCCCGTCTCGCTTCGCATCAACGGCGAGGCGCGCGTGATCGCGCGGGCGCTCGCGGATCGGATCCGCGTGTCCCCGCTCGGTGCCGCACATTCGGAGGGTGACGGCGCGGGCGAGGAGGGGTAGGGAGGAGAAACTCCGCTTCGCGCCTGCTCAGCGGCGGTTCCGCACGATCTCCACCAGCATCCGCCCGACCTCGCGGTTTTCCCGTAACCCGGCGAACCGCTCCGCTCCCGCACCGTATGCGAAGTGCGGCGTCATCTCGCCTGTGTGGTAATCGGTGGTGTACCGGGCGGCGAGCGTATCACCCTGCATCACGAGGGAGAGGCCACCCGTTTCGTGGTCCGCCACCACCAGTACGAGCGTTTGCGGATTGCGACGCGCGAAGTCGAGCCCCACCGCGATCGCGTCATCGAAGTCCACCATCTCGGCCTGGACCTCCGAAAGCGGCTCGTTGGCGTGGCCGCGCCAGTCGGGCTGGCTGCCCTCGACCATCAGGAAGAAGCCGCGCGGATTACGGCCCAGCCGTTCCAGCGCGACACGCGTCATCTCGGCGAGCAGAGGTTGCCGCACGGCCGCACGCTCCATCTGGTTCTGCGCGAACAGACCTACCAGCCGTCGATCATCCGCCCGGTACGTCGCCAAATCCGCGGCTGTGGAGAGGCAGGCGGCGCGTGAGCAGAGCCCCGTGAGCAGGTTCGCCGAGTCCGGCCGCAGCGTTCCGTCGAAGAAGCCGCGACCGCCGCCCAGCAGGACGTCGATCGGGGTTGCCGCGAGCTGCGTCGCAATCTCGGGCTGCATGCGGCGGAACGGCACCTTGGCACCGAACGAGGCGGGCGTGGCGTGGGTGATCGCAGAGGTGGCGACCAGCCCGGTTCCGATCCCCGCACCGATCGCGATATCGAAGACGCTCTCCAGCGGATCGCAGGAGGCGGGGTTGCGCATTACCGCGGCGGAGTCCGCGCGGAACATCGCCTGGCAGCGAGGGCCCACCCCGATCGCCCCGTTGTACGTGCGGTGGCCGGTGGCGTAGACGGTTGCTCCGGCCGCGCTGTCGGTAACGTACGAATCGTCGCTACGCGTATCGGTGAGGCCCATCACCCGCATCCGCTCGATGGCCAGGCTGTCCGCGGCGATTCGCGCGGCCGTCCAGTACGCGGTGCCCACGCCATCCCCGATGAAGAGGATCACGTTCACGGGCTGGCCCGCCGTTCCCTGAACGGTTCCACCCGTACCTACCGCCGGGGCACACGCGCTCGACGCGGCGATCACCAGAACGGCAGCCAACTTGCGAAGGGCTACGATCATTGTCACTCTGTCACTGGAGATATGAAATGAGACTGCTGAAAATCATCCTCGCCGCGGTAACGCTCGGCGCCATTTACCTGGTACTGCGCGGGCTGCAACAACCGGCGGCGGGCCGCCCCCCGGCTCCGCCGCGCCCGCAGCCGCCCGAGGACGACGATGCCGAGCCCGTGCTCGGCTACGATGGAATGGATATGGACACGCTGATCCCGTGGCTCGAGAGCGCCGACCTGGACAAGGCTACGCTGCGGCGCATCCGCCGCTATGAAGTAAGCCACCACGCGCGGGAGACGGTGCTCGCCACCATCGACGATCTGCTCGGTTGAGCAGCCCGGAAAGCCACAAACTCGCAGCCGCGAGGCATGGGGGCTGGTCACCGAATCAGGCCAGCTCCTCGCGCGCGATCCGGTTCAGCTCCCGCCCTTCGAACCTGCCCTTCACCCGCGGCGAGACAGCCTTCATCACCGCGCCGAGATCACCGGCGCCCGCTTCCATCGCTTCGCGGACCATCGTGCGCACCTCGTGCTCACCGAGTTGTGGAGGGAGGTAGCTCTGCAGGATCACGGCCTCCTGGTCCTCCTTGGCGGCAAGTTCCTCACGGCCCCCGCGCCGCATCTGCTCCGCTGCCTCCCGGCGGCGCTTCACCGCGGAGGTAATCAGTGCCCGGACCTCCTCGTCACCCACCTCGCCTCCGATCTCGATCTCGCGGTTCCGAGCCTCGGCGAGGAGGGTGGTGAGCACCATGGTGCGCAGCTTGTCGCGCTCGCGGCGCGCGGTGTTCAGATCCGCGCGGACCTGGTCCTTCAACAGTGTCTCGGCCATGTTCCGTGGTGGGTGACGGATAAACGCACGACCGCCGCAGCCGGTTCGCGCCACGCCGGAGTCGATGTTCAATCAATGTAGGGAACTGGGGCTGCCGGCTCAACAAACCGGTCGCCCGCACACGCTCGATGTGTGAAGATGTGGGTATAGAACGCGGTGGGGAGACGTTTCTCCCCACCGCAACGTACCGCTGAACCGCCCGTGCGCAGTGATCCCCGCCTGCTAGCTGTCCTCCTCCTCTTCCACATCTTCATCACCACGCGGCGAGGTGGCGTTGCCGTGCGGTTTCAGAGGAAGGTCCGCGCCTTCGAGGCGCAGCTCGGTGCCTGGCTTCAGCCCCTCGCCCACCCGCGTGTCCGTGCGAAGATCCTGAGGCTGGTCGTCCAGCGTTACCGGCGCGTGATGCCGCCGGTGGGGATCCTGGTTGTCGAGGTCGTCGTGATCGAAGTTCGGCTCGGTGCCGGGCCGCACGCCCTCCGAGCTCGCGCTCATGCGGGAGTGCTTCGAGGCGAAACCTTCCCGCTGCCACTGATCCCGGTCAGCCTTCTCCAGCGCGCGCTCCTGTTGCCACTGCGAGTCGTCGCGGCGATCCGGCTCCGTCTCGGCGCCCTGCCGCATCCGGCCCATCCCGACCAATCGCCCCGTCCAATTCGTATCGAGCAGGGCAGCGTCTCCGTTCTCGAACCGCTGCCGCGTCGCTTCCAGGTGCTTATTTTCGCTCTCGATCTCGAGCCGGTTCACCACCGTCTGAACGCTGGAGATCCGATTCGCGACCCGGACCGCCTCATCCGCTTCTTCCTCGGTGTAGACCGATCCGGAGAGTTCTATGATGCCGCGGCTGATCGCGCCCACGTCGATCCCGCGCTCGCTGAGAAACTCGTGGTTGAGGAAAGCGTCGAGCACCGCATCCTCGAGCCGCGACAAGTCGGTCTCTTCTCCGGGCGTGCGGAACTGACGGGCAGGGCTGAAGCGCGAGGCGGTCCGACCCACACGGGACCGGAGATCGGTGCTCACCCCGGGAGCTTGAGGCTGCGCTCCACGGCCGGAGAACATGGCGCCAGCCAACAGCCCACTCACCGCACCGATCGTGTACGTTAGAACTGCTCGCCGATTCTCTGCTTTTTTATCGCGAAACAACCACATGGCTTCCTCGGGATCAGGTAGGGATTTCGGAGTCGACTACCCTTCCGTCCGGTGCAAGTCGTGTTCCAGCGATGGCGGCTGAAAGCGGGGGAGGGCCGCATCAGCAGCAGCTCTTACGTGCCGCCGGGTCGCTCCGCGTCCTTCCGTTGCCGTGTCGCGCGGGCCCGTTCCTCCCGCACCCGGCGCCGCTCTGTGTCCGCCTGCTGGCGGTCGATCTCTCTGCGGGCGCGCTCCTGTTCCTCCCACCTCGCGCGCTTGTCGGGATCCCCGCCACCAGGGGGGAAGGTCATCGGCGGGAGCGTTACGCCACCGAGATGGATCCCGTCCGGGGAGATGCCCCACCGGCCGCCATCCTTGTCACGCACCGTCCAGTCCGTCGCGCGCCGCGCGCGATCCGTTTCTCCCGCCACGCTGTCGTTCCAGCGATCGATCCGCGCCTCGAGCTGCGCCATGTAGCGCGCATGAAGCTCTTCCTGCGTGGGCTCGCGCTCCGGCGGCAGCTCACGAGAGGGCACCCAGAGGCGCGGGTCGCGGAGGCCCGGCCGCAGCGGGTTGTCACCCGGCGCAACGCTCTCGCCGCCGGTGCCCGGCTGAGCCGCGCGCGGCACTGTGCGCGAAGGGAGATCGCGCTCCACGGTGCGGGCAGGTTCAGTGCGAACAGCGTCGGTCGTCATGGCAGCGGGCGCTTCCGGTTCGGCACCGGTCGGAGCCGCGGGCGGGGAAACGGAAGGGATCAACGCGGGATCGATCATTTGGATCGCCTGCTGCGCGAAGCGGTCCGGTGCGGCTCCGTCCTCGCCCGGCGGGGCTCCCACGCGGATGAAGAGCGGAGAAAACAGAAGGACGAGGAGGTGGAACCCGGCGGAAATCGAAAGGGCGACGATCCAGGCCCGCCGACCGCCACGCTCCCGGCGCGGTGTCGCACGCGGCCTGGCATCCCCGGCGGGCCCCGGAGGCGCCGGCGGTGAAGCAGCGGTCGGGCGGGGGCGCGCGGGGGTGGAGGTGGTCATATCCCTCATTCTACTCCCGCACCACAGGCGAGTTCCGGCCCGAGAGCCGCTATCGCATCCGTGCGATTCGGGTGGCGGCCTCGCGGATTCGATCCTCCGGCACCGTCAGAGCAATGCGAAAGAACCCCTCACCCCCACTGCCCAGCGCGGCGCCCGGAAGCACCGCCACGCCCTGCTCGAGGAGCAGCCGCCGCGCGAACGCTTCGGACGACGCCTCCCCCTCCGGCAGCGCTACCCACAGGTACATCGTGGCGCACGGGATCTCCAGAGTGAAACCCGCCCCGCGGAGTGTCTGCACCGCGGCATCGCGGCGGCGGCGGAAGGTATCTACATTACCGGGCAGCCAGCTGCCGTGCGCGCGCAGCGCCGCGAGCGCAGCGTGCTGAATGGTGAAGGGCACGCCGGTATCCGCGAAGCTTTTCACCCTCTGCAGCGCGCCTACCCATCGCTCTCCGCCGACCGCCCAGCCGACCCGCCAGCCGGTCATGTTGTAGCTCTTGGAGAGCGAGTGGAACTCGATCGCGACCTCACACGCGCCGGGGATCTCCAGGATAGACGGCGGCGAGTAGCCGTCGAAGGCGATTTCGGAGTACGCGTTATCGTACGCCAGCACCAGATCGTGAACGTGGCAGAACTCAACCGCCTCCTCGAGATAGCTGCGCGGCGCGGCGGCGGCCGTGGGGTTGTTGGGATAGTTGAGATAGAGGATCTTCGCGCGCCGCACCACCTCGACGGGGAGCGAATCCAGCGGGACGAGGAAATCGTTTTCCGGGCGAAGCGGCACGATGTACGGCTCGCCGCCGGCGAGAACGGTACCCCCGAGGTAGGCCTGGTACCCCGGGTCCGGGATGATCGCCACGTCACCCGGATCGAGCAGCGCGATGGGGAGATGAAAGATTCCTTCCTTCGATCCGATCAACGGAAGGACCTCACGGAAGGGGTCTACCTTCACCCCGAAACGGTGTTCCATCCATGTGCCCACCTCCTGGCGGAATTCCGTGAGGCCGAGCTGAAACGAGTAACGCGAGTTGAGCGGATCCTCCGCGGCCGCTTGCAGCGCGGCGACGGCGGACGGCGGCGGTGAGAGGTCCGCGTCACCCACGCCGAGGTCGATGAGATCGACCCCGCGAGCGCGAAGCTCCCGCTTCAGCATCGGGACGTCGGCAAGCGGGTACGGCGGCAGCGATTCGAACCGCTTGGAGAAGGCTGGCATGGATAGTTTCCGGACGTTCAGGAGCGGGCGGATACAGGGTCGGACTGCGCGGACCGCCCGCCGAAAAGCAGGTAGGCTACCAGCACGACTCCGCCGACAGTGATCACGGCATCCGCGATGTTGAACACGTAGGGAAAGAAGGAGACCAGGATGAAGTCCGTCACGCTCCCCGTCACCAGCCGGTCGCCCAGGTTACCGATCGCGCCGGCGATCACGAGTGCCATCGCGCCACGACCGGCCGGGTCGGGCGTCTCCCGCATCATCCGCACGAATAGTACGATCGCGATAAGGCTGAACGCGGAGAGCAGCAGCGGACCCCAGAACGCCGGGAGATCGGCGAACATGCTGAAGGCCACACCGGTGTTCTGCCGATGGGCGAAGTAGAGCCAGCCTTCTACGACCGCGCGCGTGTCTCCCAGCGGGATCCGGTTCAGGACCCACAGCTTCGATGCCCAATCCGCAGCCACCAGCACGGCGATTCCCCCCGCGAGCCAGCGGTATTCGTGCCGGGTCACGGCTCCCTCACCGGGTTGCTGAGAACACCGAGCCCCGGCACCTCCACCTCCACCCGGTCTCCCGGCTGCAGCGGCCCGACTCCGGCCGGCGTGCCGGTCGCGATCACGTCTCCGGGCTCCAGCGTCATGATCCCCGAGATGTAGGCGATCAGAACGGGGATCGGGAAGGCCATCTGCGAGGCACGGCCCCGCTGCCGCTCCTCTCCGTTCACCCTGCAGACCACCTCCAGCTCGCGCGGGTCGATCGCTTCGGCGGGCACCGGCTCTCCCAACGGGCAGAAGGTGTCGAACCCTTTGGCGCGTGCCCACTGGCCATCGGTCTTCTGCAGGTCGCGCGCGGTGACGTCGTTGAGCGGCGCGTACGCGGCCACGTACCGGAGCGCCTGATCCTCCGTCACATGACGCGCGCGCCGCCCGATGACCACGGCGATCTCGCCCTCGTGCTCGACACGACCGGACTCGCGAGGCAGCACGATCGCTTCGCCGTTCGTGATCAGAGCTGAAGGCGGCTTGAAGAAGAGCAGCGGCCGCTCAGGCACCTCGTTCCCCAACTCGCGGGCGTGCTCCAGATAGTTACGGCCCACGCAGACGATCTTGGAAGGGCGCGGCAGGGTCATGGAGGATTTATTGGTTACCGGTTATCGGTTATCGGTTATCAGGCACGAAGGTGTCCGCACCACCGGATCGGGTAAAAGGCATCTTCTCCGCGACGTGCCTGGCGGACAGCGCGCTATTGCACGATTATCCGGCGCGGCGCGCTTCACGGGCGCCGTAGAAGTCCAGCAGTGCGGTGTGCACGTCTCGCCACGGTCCCATCGCGAGGGGCGCCGGTGGAAGCGAGGCGACAAGATACTTCCCATAGCTCTTTTTCGCGATCCGGCCATCCAGGATCAGCACGGCGCCGTGATCGGTGCGGGAGCGGATCAGGCGTCCGAAGCCCTGCTTGAGGCGGATCGCGGCGTGTGGGAGCATGTAGGACAGAAACGAGTTTCCCCCCGCGGCCTCGATCGCCTCGATCCGCGCGGCCGTCACCGGCTCCGTGGGCACCTTGAAGGGGAGGCGCGGGATGAGCAATCCGCGCAGAGGCCGGCCGGGCACGTCCACGCCTTCCCAGAAGGAAGTCGTCCCGAGGAGGATTCCGCGGCCGGACTCCGTAAACCGCCGGACCAGTTGCGCGCGCGGCGCCTCGCCGTGCACGAAGAGCGGCCACGTGCGATCCGCTCCCCGCCGCCGCAGCTCCGTGGCTACGTGGCCGAGCGCCCGGTACGAGGTGAAGAGCACGAACAACCCGCCGTCGGTCACCCGCGCGAGTTCCAGCGTGGCACGAACGGTCGCCTCGTCGAAGCGCCGATCGTTGTCGCCCACCGGGAGCGGCACGTCGGTCGGGACCACGAGAAGGGACTGTTCGCCGTAATCGAAGGGCGAGGCGAAGACCGCCTCGCGCACCTCGTCGTCCGCGTGGATCCCGAGCCGCTGGCGCATGAAGCGGAAATCCCCGCCCGTGGAGAGCGTCGCTGATGTGAGGATCACGGTAGGCACCTTCTCCAGGATCGTCTCGCGCAGCACACCCGCCAGGTCCAGCGGCGCGGCGGCGAGCACGATATTCGTTTCGCGGCGCTCCCGATCTCCGCGCCTCTCCATCCAGCGCACCATGCGGATGGCTTCCTCGCCTGGCTTCAGCGTGGAGCGGAGCGCATCGACGGCGCTCTCGAGGCGGTTCGCGACGCCGCGCAGCTCCAGCAGCTGCGGCTCCGTCGCCTGCCGTGCCTCCTCGTCGCCGCCGATCCTCTCGCGCAGCATCCCCACTCCGCGGAGCAGCGCGTCCAGGTGGATGAGCAGCGCGTCCAACGCCTCGTCCATCCCCAGCGTCCAGGCCGGGTGCGCGGCGAAGCTCTCGTCCAGCCGCACCATGGAGCCACCGCCATCACGCAGGATGTCTTCCAGGAAGCCGAACACGGTGCCGGCGCGCTCCCGCGCGCCCTCGAGCGCCGGCAGAAGCCGCTCCCGCACCATGTCGAGCGCCGCCTGGCCGAGCAGGTCCCGGCGCCCCTTCTCCAGCGCGGAGACCAGCGCGGGGAGCACCCCTTTACCGCGGTTTTCCAGGCGCCTCAACACACGGTAGAGCGCGCGTCGCGAGGTGGTCGACCCGAGGTGGCGCGTCGCGGACTCCTCCAGGTTGTGCGCTTCGTCCAGCACCAGCCGCTTGTAGTGCGGGAGCACGGCCGGCGCGGTGTAGTTCCCCTGCATGCGCCGCACCGCGAGGTCCGAGAAGAGCAGGTGGTGGTTCACCACCACGACATCGGCGGACGCGGCTTCCCGGCGGGCGCGCTGGTAGAAGCACTCCTCGAAGTGGGGGCACTTGTTGCGCAGGCAGACGTCGGACTCGGAGGCGATCTCGTCCCACACCTCGCCCGAGGGGCGGAAGGAGAGGTCCGAGAGCGAGCCGTCGCCGGTCGTCTCCAGCCACTCGGTGATCGCGGCCAGCTCGACCTGCTTGTCTTCGTCCAGCAGAACGGCGGCGCTCTCCTGTGCGAGCCTCGCGCGGCGGATGGAGACGTAGTTCTGCCGCCCCTTGACCAGCGTGAACTTGAACGGCTCGCCCAGCGCGCGGCGCAGGAATGGGAGGTCCTTATCGACCAGCTGCTCCTGAAGGTTTATCGTGTTGGTCGAGACGACGGTGCGCTCGCGGTTCTGGATCGCCCAGCGGATCGCCGGCAGGAGATACGCGACGGACTTGCCGGTCCCGGTGCCCGCCTCCGCGATCCCGACGCCGCCCTCGTTGTAGAGCTCCGCGATCATGCGCGTAAGCGCCCTCTGCTGGGGACGGTCCTCGTAGCCGGGGTGCAAGCGCGCGACCGGGCCGCCGACGCCGAGATCCGCCTCGAGCGTAGCGAACTCCAGCGGCTGGTACTGCTTCTCCTCGGGCGGCTCGACGACGACGTACAGCCCGTCTGCATCGTTGTTCGTGACTGCGAAGCCGAGACCCTGCTCCCAGAGCTGCGCCGCGACCGCGAGGTCCGCCTCGGAGGGGTCCAGCACACCGGAGGGGTGATTGTGAAGGACGATGCCGCCCGCCTCGGGATCCCGGATCGCGGCCAGCACCGCGGAGGAGTGGCCTCGCGCCACCGGCCGCGGGTCGAGGATCTCGCCTCCCTCTCCGATCGCGGCGAGGAAGCAGACCTCATTTCCACCCGAGCGGCGGACCTCGCGGCGGATGAGTTCGGCCGCCACGGCACCGAGGAAGAGGGGTGGGCGCGGGGAAGCCATCGGTTCAGCCGATCGCGGTTCCGGGCTCCGACTCGGCGAGCATCTCACGCATCAGCGACTCGTCTTCGCCGGCGAGCGCCCACTCCTGGATGTAGCCGACCCGTACAGCTTCTTCCGCGTCGTCCAGGCAGGTGTAGCGAGCGCCGTAGATCCCCCGCTCCGGGAGCGCGGGGTGCCCCCAGAGGACCTGAACCTCCCAGCGGCGGCCCGAGTCATCCGGAAACGTAGCATTCTCTTTCATGGAGATCCTGTACCGACTGCCACCGGATCCGTTCCGTGTGGCAGGCCCCGCTGAACGAGCTTCCGAGACAGCGTCTATCTCGGCACCCCGCGTCTCCGCGGCGACCGGTGCGCGTGCTTGCTGCCCGGCCACACCCGGAGGATGGAAGAATCGGAACGGCGCACCGAGTACCATGCACAACAAGCCAGCGGATCTAACCGGAACCGGAACGGCTGACCGGGATGCCCGCGGGCTTCAACGCTCCGGCGGCTGGGGGGTCGCGAGCTCCTGCACCAGCTCGTAGGCCGGGTTTCGCGGCATCTTCAGACGCTGCCGGAGCTCCCTGGCTACAGCGCTCGGGGCGATGCCCTGCGCCAGCAGCGCTTCGGCGAGCACGCGCGCGGCTTCGTCCGCTTCGGCGCGATCCGCCTCGGAGTCCTCCGGCCGTCCCTCCACCACGACCACGATCTCGCCGCGCACGTCCACCGCCTCGAAGCGCCGCAGGGCTTCGGCGGCAGTGCCGCGGAAGAACTCCTCGTGCAGCTTGGTGATCTCGCGTGCGACGGCCACCCGGCGCTCGCTTCCCGCGGCCGCCGCGAGGTCTCGCACCAGATCCGCCACGCGGTTCGGGGATTCATAGATCACCGAGGCGTGCGGCAGCGCGGCAATCTCCTCGAGCAGCTCCGCGCGCCTGCCCCCCTTGCGGGGGATGAAACCGTAGAAGGCGAATCGCTCCGCGGGAATCCCCGATGCTACGAGTGCGGAGAGGAGCGCCGACGCGCCGGGCACCGGAATCACCTCGAAGCCCGCCTCGATTACCCCGCGAACGATGCGCGCACCCGGATCCGAGAGCAGCGGGGTTCCGGCGTCGGAGACGAGCGCGACATTCTTCCCCTCGCGCAGCATCTCGACCACCGTACCGGCGCGCGCCGCCTCATTGTGCTCGTGCGCCGAGACGAGACGCGCGGAGATGTCGTAGTGGCGGAGGAGTACAGACGTGCGACGTGTGTCTTCGGCGAGCACCACGTCCGCCGATCGCAGCGTCTCCACCGCACGGTAGGTGATGTCACCCAGATTCCCGATCGGGGTGCTGACCAGATGCAGGGCCGGCATAAAAAAATACGAGAGTACGAGAGTACGAACGCGTACTGTCGTACTCTCGTACTTCCCGTTTACAGGTGCTCCTGGATCTTCTGCTCCAAGTGCGGCTTCGGGAGTGCGCCCACTACCGTATCCACCAGCTTGCCGTCCTTGAAGAACAGGATGCTGGGGATGGAGCGAATGCCGAAGCGCGCGGCGGTCCGCTGGTTCGCGTCCACGTCCACTTTGCCGACCTTGACCTTCCCCTGGTACTCGGAAGCCAACTCCTCGACGATCGGCCCCACGATCCGGCATGGTCCACACCAGGCGGCCCAGAAGTCCACCATCGCCAGCCCCTCGGTACTCTCGATCTCAGATTGGAAGTTGTCGTCCGTGATCGTCATTGCATTGCCGTTCTCTGCCATCATTCTCTCCTTGCTTGCGTTGAATCGTAGCCCCGGCCGAACAGCTGCCTTATATTCGCCGCCCGGCGGGACTCACCCCCAATGATAACTCCTACGTCAACCACCCGAGACCCGATGACCGACCAAACTGCGGAGCGGCCGAATCACGAGCGTACGCTGGACCACGTCGGTGTCGCGGTCCACTCTCTGGACGACGCGCTTCCACTCTGGGAATCCCTGGTGGGCGCGAAGGGGTCCGGCCGTGAACGCGTCGACACGCAGGGCGTCGAGGTCGTGTTCGTCGGCTGGGGGCCGGGCCGGATCGAGCTGCTCGCCCCCACCCGCGCGGAATCTCCCGTGGCCCGTTTCCTCGAGCGGCGTGGTACAGGGATGCACCATCTGTGCTACCGGGTTTCAGACCTGCGCGCGGCGCTGGAGGAACACCGCCAAGCAGGCCATGAATTGATCGATTCGGAGCCACGCGGCGGTGCCCACGGGCACCGGGTCGCCTTCCTGCATCCCCGCTCCACCTCCGGGGTGCTGATCGAGCTTCTGGAGGCCCGAGACGAGTAGAGGCGGCCTGATTTGGCCGCCTC
>JACDHR010000417.1 GCA_013820915.1 Gemmatimonadota bacterium | reverse complement strand
CTATTCCCTCGCCGCCATGGCGGCGGCACTGCCGCGTGGGTGGGAGATCGTCCCGCTGCTGAAGGTCGGCAGCGATCTGGCGGAGGAGGCCCGCGATTTCCTCGCAGGCGTTCCCGGGCTCCTTCTCCGCGAGGGGTTGCGCGTGGTGCCGGAGCCGAACAACCGGGTCGAGCTTCGCTACCTGGACGCGGATCGGCGCGAGGAGCAGCTGCGCGGCGGAGTCTCACCCTGGAGCGCTCGCGAGCTGGAGCCGCTGCTGCGCGATGTGGACGCCCTCTACGTCAACTTCATCTCCGGGTACGAGATGGAGCTGGCCGACGCGGAGCGCCTGCGGGCGGTCTTCCGCGGCCCGATCTACGCCGACCTTCACTCGCTCCTTCTGGGGCGCATGCAGGACGGCCGCCGTACCCTCCGCCCGCTCCCTGAATGGCGAAGGTGGCTGCGGTGCTTCGATGCCATACAGCTCAACGAGGACGAGCTCGCTACCCTCGCCGGACGCGGTGGTGAGGAGTGGGCGTTTGCCATCGAGGCGGTCCGCGACGGGGGCCCAATGCTGATCATGGTGACCCTCGCGGGGGAGGGCGCCGAGTGCATCTATAGGACCGGCGTGCCAGCGAACCCGCTCGATTGGCCGCTCGAGCGAAACGGTGCCGGTCGGGGCCGCTCCGCCGTGCGGTCGTCGCGCGTGGCGCCGCCACAGGGGCGGGTCGAGGGTGACCCCACGGGGTGCGGAGATGTATGGGGGAGCACGCTCTTCGCCGCCCTCCTGGGTGGACTCGAGATCGAGACGGCGATGCGCCGGGCCCACACCGCTGCCGGCCACAAGGTCACCTACCGCGGAGCCGCCGGCCTGTACTCCCATCTGCGCAGCTCGATATCCGCCGGGTAGCGGTTGCTCGTGCGCCACATTCCGGGATCAGGTTCTTTCGACCGGCCCCCACCGGTGTTACCTTCCGGCGCCTTCTCCTCTACGGCCTTTCTCCGCTGACCGGATGACATACGTCCTCACCGTGCCGCCCACGCTCGACGAAACGGCCTTCGACTCGCTCGTCGCGGACTCGGCTGGCGTAGGCGAGGCGCGCGCGCTGCTGGATGCGCGCCATGTTCGGTGGGCAGACCCGTACGGAATCATCGGCATCCTGGCGATCGGGCAGACGCTGGCACGTGACGGCGTGCGTCCGCTGCTCCAGCTCCCCGACTCTGCCGATGTGATGAGCTATCTCGGCCGCGTCGCGTTCATCGAGCGTGCCGATGAAATCTTCGAGCTGCACGGCGCCCGCTCACGCCGTGCGGGTGGCGCCTCGAACGTGCTCCTCGAGATCACGCCGATCCACTCGCACGAAGACGTGCACACCGTCATCGATGCCGTGCCGGAGCGCGCGAACAAGATCCTCACGGAGCGGCTGGGGTATTCCCGCGCCGACGCGGGGATGTTCAGCATGGTGCTCTCCGAGGTCTGCCAGAATATCATCGAACACGCCGAGACGGGGGGGTGGGTGGGTATCCAGACCTATAACTGGGCTCGCCGCCTGGGGCGCCAGGTCGTCCAGATCGCCGTCATGGATCTCGGCGTCGGGTTCCGCGGATCGCTCTCCAAAGAGCATTCGGCCCGCTTCGGCGACCGCTGGAGCGATGCCACCGCTCTCGAAGCCGCATTCCTGCAGAACGTTACCCGCTTCCGGGAGCCGGGTCGCGGGCAGGGTCTGAAGCAGATCCGGCGGAGCGTGGGGCGCTGGGACGGCAAGGTCGCCATCCGCAGCGGTTCCGCGCGGATCGCGGCCATACCGGATTGGGACGATGCTGCTCCCATGCAGACCGGACTCGCCCCCTTCCCCGGGGCACAGATCCAGATTCTGCTGCCGGCGAAAGCGGAAGCGCAGACAAAGAAGGAAGAGTAACCGCCGTAGTCACGTTCTTCACACTCACGACACTCACTTGATCATGCACCAAGTCACGTTTCAGACCAACAAAGGTACGCTCGTCGCCGAACTCTACTCCGCGGAGGCGCCCGGCACGGTGGAGAACTTCGAGAAGCTCGTGCGCGACGGCTTCTACGACGGGATCGTGTTCCATCGCGTGATTCCCGACTTCATGGTTCAGGGAGGCGATCCGCTGACGAAGGAGCACCCGCTGGACCACCGGAGCATCGGCACCGGCGGCCCCGGCTACCAGATCAAGTGCGAAACGCGGGGCAACCCGCACCGCCACAAGGAAGGTGCGCTCTCGATGGCACATGCCGGCAAGGACACCGGCGGCAGCCAGTTCTTCATCGTGCTCAGCGAGCGCAACACGCAGCACCTCAACGGTGTGCACACCGTCTTCGGCCAGGTGACCGAGGGGCTCGACGTGATCCGGCAGCTCGAGAAGGGCGACCGGATCGAGAAGGCGGAGATCTCCGAGGGGAGCGCGAGCTGAGCGATGCGCCCCGAGCGAAGCGTTCCCCCGTTCGCGATTGACCTGACACGCTTCGGTCGCCGCTCCGTTACCTCGTTCTACAGCAATCTGGTCACACGCCCTACGGGCCGTGCGGTACGAATGGGTGTGGAGAGCCAGCTTGCGGAGCTTGTCGAGGAGCGGCAGCTCTGCGTCTCGATCCTCGACTTCTCGCAGGTGGGGGTGATCGATTACTCCTGCGCGGACGAGATCGTTGCGAAGCTCCTGCTGCGCTACGCGGGCGAAAGCCGCCCCTCCCAGGTCTATTTCCTGGTGAGCGGGCTGCAGGAGCACCAGGAAGATGCGGTGGAAGCGGTGCTGGAGCGGCACTCGCTACTTGCGGTGGGGGAGGATGCCGCGCGAGGTTATCACCTGCTCGGGCCCTGCGACCCCTTTCAGCGCGCGTGCTGGGCCGCGCTGGTTCTGCGGCGCATCGCCAGTGCGCACGACCTCGCGGAGGATGTGCGGATTCCCGACGGCGTTGCCGGCACCATACTCGGCTCGCTGGTCGCGAAGCGCGTCGCGGTGGAGCTCCCTGACGGGCGGGTCTGCGGGCTCCCGGCGCTGGTCGGAAAATGAGAATGCGAGACGAAAAGAATAGTATCATCAGGCCGAGCGCAGGGCTCTCGACTCGGGCGGTCCATGCGGGTGGCGCCACGCCCGAGGTCGGGAAGCCGGTCACGACCCCGATCTTCCAGACGAGCACGTTCTACAACGAGCGCGGGGGCGGCGGCGAGGTACTGTACACGCGGTACGGGAACAACCCGAACCACCTGGCGCTCGAGGCCCGCATCGCCGCACTCGAAGGGGCGGACGCGTGCGTTGCTACGGCGAGCGGGATGGCTGCGATTGCCGTTGCGCTGCTCTCCGCCGTCGCGTCGGGGGACACGATCTTGGCGGCGCGGGCGCTGTACGGCGGCACCCGCACGCTACTGGACCGGGAGCTGGCGCGGCTGGGGGTCACCACCACGTACGCCGACTTCTTCGATGAAAGTTGGCGGGCGGCGCTCCACACCGGTGTGCGGCTCGTGCTCGTGGAGACACCCACCAACCCGCTGGTGCGGGTCCTGGACCTCGCCCCGATCGCGGACGCGGCACGGGCGGCCGGCGCGCTTCTGGTGGTGGACTCCACCTTCGCCACCCCGATCAACTTCCGGCCGCTGGAGCACGGTGCGGATCTTGTCGTGCACAGCGCGACGAAGTACCTGGGCGGGCACAGCGACGTCACCGCCGGCGTGGTGGCGGGCACAACCG
>JACDHR010000416.1 GCA_013820915.1 Gemmatimonadota bacterium | reverse complement strand
CGGCAAGCCGACATCGAGCACGGTGCGGTCCCCGTCGTCGAAGGTCACCAGGACCGCGCGCCGGGGTAGCGGGCGTCCACCCGAGAGCGCCGTCAGCACCTCATCCAGCGACACCGGGTGCATCTCGCCGGCAAGATACTCGACCTGCCGGGCGAAGTTCGCGGCATCCTGCACATCGTGGTAGGCGAGCACCACGAGGCGGTGCGACGCGCGCCAGCGGAAGAGTGGCTGCGCCGGCGAGCGGCTGAGAAAGGTATCGAGCGAACGCCTCATGCCCGCACTCATGGCACCCTCATCCCGCTCGCGCCTGTTCCGCGGAGCGGCGTGCGTGCCCGCGCCTGTTCCGCGGAGCGGCGTGCGTGCCGGCGCCCGCTCCTTTTTCGAGCGCCGCCGGGTTGCGAGGCGGCGGTGGAGACCGGGCCCGAAGCGACCCACTGTCTCGAAGAGCAGGAGCGCTGTCCAGCTCTTGGCGTGAGAGGGCATCCTCCGGAGGGCCCGCAGCAGATGGCCGCGCGCCTGCGCGCGGTTGCCGGCATGATAGTGCAACCAACCCGCCTTGTAGTGGAACTTCGCCCAGAGCCGGGGATGGGCACGGAGCTTCTCCCTGTGCTTCTCGATGATGATGTCGTATGCGGCCGCCTTGTGCCGGGTGTTCCGGCGCACCCGGTCACGTCCATCCTCATGCACGACGACCAGCGGCTCGGGGATCGCCCGGCAGTCGTATTGCTGCACCAGGCGGAGCACGAAATCGGTGTCTACGGCGGCCCTGAGCCTCTCGTCGAAGAGACCGACCTTCTCGATGCACTCCCTCCGGATCGTCAGCCCGTGATCGGTGCCACCGCGGAACCGGGTGAGGAACGCGAGGTAGCGGTCGGTCACCGTCTCGGGTGTCCACCCATCCTCATCGACCGGGGCACGGTCGCCTTTGGCATCGACAGTCTCGATGCCCGCCCAGACGAAGCCGATCTGCGGGTCGAGCTTGCTGAAGGTGGCCTCCATCCCCGCAAGGAAGCCGGGCAGGAACTCGTCGTCGCTGTCGAGAAAGGTGATGAGCTCACCTCGCGCGCGCCGCACTCCCGCGTTACGCGCGACGGCGTTGCCGCCATTCTCCGGCAGGCGGATGTAGCTCAGGCGGGAATCGTCGAACGACTGCACCACCGCGGCAGTCCGGTCCGTGGATGCATCGTCGACGACCAGGAGCTCGAAGTCCCTGTAGCTCTGCGCGAGAACGCTCCGGATCGCTCGGCCAACCAGCTCCTCGCGGTTGTAAACGGGAATGATCACGCTGAAGCGCGTGCCCATATCGGCTGCTCACTCGTTGATGTTGCGGCGCCTGTACCATCTCGTTGTCCTGCTCGCCAGCGAGCCCCCACGCGCCCCGGCGGCTCGCCGACTCCTTCCCGCTCGCCATCGTCCAGCTTTCGTTGCACAGCGCTCAGAGAATCCCCAGCCGTGACAGAACCCTGCGGACCCGGCGGCGCGCAGCCTTCGCGAGGCGGCCGTTGGTGGGCGGCTGGGCGATCGTGAGGCGGGTCTGCGGCACGGAGCCGGGATAGATCATCTGCCGCGTATCCACACAGAAGACGGGCTTGAGCGCCAGGTTGGCGATCTGGATCGCCTGCGAGAGCGAGCTCTCGTAGAAGAGGTCGGCATTCGTTCGGCGATACACGTCGGCCTTGTAGGCGCTGTGGCTCCCCGCGGCGCGGCGCGCGTCCTGGTCGGGCAGATCCATCATGATCAGCTCGCCGTACTGGATCCCGTGCCGCGCGAGCCACTCCTCGGTGGCCTGCCGGTACTTCTCCAGACGGCAGGTCACCAGCCACGCCACCTTTTCGGTCGGGACGTGCAGCGGCTCGGCACAGGCAAGGAAGTCGCTGTACCGCGGGCCGTCGTCGTTCGCCTCCCGCGGCGGGTCGCCGCAGAGCACGCCATCGATGTCCATGCAGACGCGGCCGGTGCGGTTCTTGTGGTGCATGAAGTTCCACTCGAACAGCCTCGGGATCTCCAGAAGCTCGGCATAGAAGTCTACCTGCTGCTCCTGCCCGGGGCGCACGTACACCGCGCCGTAGAGCATCCGATGCGGCAGCCCGGCGGCGGCGATCCGCTCCTTGACCTCCTGCATCGCCCGGCCCTTGCAGACGCTGTCATCCACCACGAGGACGTTGAGCGGGCGAGCGAGATCCGCGAGCGGCGCGTGCAGGCGCCGCGAGCCATTCGCGATTACCCTTCCCTCCAGCAGCCCATCCACGTCGGTGAGCGGGAGGTTGCGATAGAGCGCGACGAGATTCGCCGCAAGCAGGCCGCTCCGCGGAATTCCGACCACCAGGTCGATATCCTTCGGCAGCTTCTGCGACCAGCTCCACACCTGGTCGCTCAACTGGGCTACACTGCGATAGTGCATACACACCCGGGTTCGACGTTGTTAGCTACGCGAGCCATCATCCAGAAACTCAACTCCCTTTCACGACCATCGCGCGGGAGTCCCCCACGAGGGCGCGCGCAGCCCGCATCCCCTTGCTGAGCTGCTTTCTGACCCGCAGACGCGCAACGCTCAGGATCCACTTGAAGCCGGAGTGCCGCGGAGTCACGTAGCGGGGCTCGAGCACCGCGCCGGAACCGACCATCTGCATGGACTCGACGCAGAAAACCGGCTTGTCTACGTAGCTGGCGAGCCGAATGGCGCGCTCGGGTGAGCCCTCGTAGAAGAGCTTCGCGGCCGTCCGGTTGTATACCTCCGCTTTGAACGCGCTCGCGGCGGTATCGCGTCGCTCCCGTTGCTGTAACGGGCTCATCATGATGAGCTCGCCATATTCGACTCCATGCTCGGAGAGCCACTCTTCCGTTGCGGGGCGATACCTCTCCGGGCGCGCGGTCACCAGCCACCCGATCTTCTCGGTCGGCAACAGCAGCGGCCTGGCGCGCACGAGCGCTTCTTCATCGCGGTCCGGAACGTCCGTCCTCTCATCCGGAACCTCGCACAGCACCCCATCGATCTCCATGCAGCTATGGTGCAGCACCTTGTGGTGGATGATGTTCCACTCGAAGAAGCGTGGAATGTCCAGCGCCTCGCAATAGAAATCGACTTCCCCCTCGAAGCCTGGCCGCACATACACGGCTCCAAATGAGATCTGGTGCGGGAGATCGGCAGCGCCGAGCTTCGCTTTCACCCGCTGCATCGTCCCGCCACCCCAGACGCTGTCATCGACCACGAGCACCTTGAGCGGTTCGGCGGCTGCACCCTCCCGCAGCGCTCCCTTGTAGCGCCGGCCGGTGGCGATGATGCGTCCCTCGAGCAACCCGTCCACGTCGGTGAGGGGCAGGTTGCGGAACACCGCGAGCAGATTCGCAACCAGGAGACCGCTGCGCGGCACTCCCACCACGAGGTCGAGGTCGCCGGGCAGCTCGCGCGCCCATGCCCAGACCTGGTCGGTGAGCTGGGAGAGGCTACGGTAGTTCATCGAGCCATTCGGGGTGAAGGGGGTGCCGGCTGCGCCAGGTCCACCTCACACCGGTGCGCACGGATTCCAGCAGGGGCTGACGTACGGATCGTAGAAGAGCACGTAGCGAACGGGGCGCGATTCATCGGCCCCGTTGCGGAAGAAGTCCGTGGAGAGCAGATAGCGCTCGAATATGTCGTCCTGCGGGCGCGAGAACCGGCGAATCTCACCGCGGTGCTGCGTGTAATCCCGCACGAAG
>JACDHR010000096.1 GCA_013820915.1 Gemmatimonadota bacterium | reverse complement strand
CCACCGCTTGGGCGCCAACCTCCAGTTCAGCTTCAGCGGCTATCACATGCGCTCGGAGCGTCAGGAGCTACCGGATGAGACGTTCCGCCAGCTCGTGCAGCAGGCTCCGGACGTGGACCTGCTCCGGCGCGACCCGGACGGCACCCGCTACATCTTCGAGCCGGATCCGCAGGGAGTGACGCCGAACCCGCTCTACGAGCTAGTCACGTCCCGCGACGACGAGAACCGCGCACGATCGCTGGCGAGCACTGACCTGCGCTGGTCGCCGGTGGGTTGGGTCAGCATTGACGGGAATCTGAGCTACGACCGCTCCGACCGGCTCACCAGCTTCTACTTCCCGCGTGGCCGTAACACAAACGTCGCCTCCTGGCAGGACGGCGTGGTGCACCGCGGCAACGGCCTGACGACAGCTCTCAACGGCTCCGTAAGCACCCAGTTCCGCGGCAGCTGGCGTGACCTGTCGACGCGCCTGACATTGCGTGCGCTTACCGAGAAGGAGGACTACGAGTTCTTTTCAGCCCGCAGTTCGGGGCTCACGGTGGAGGGCGTGCCGGACCTGAACGCGGGCACGATTCAGACGGTCTCGGGCTCAACGCAGGAGATCGCGGCGCAGGGATACTTCGCGCTGACCAACTTCGACTACCGGGGGCGCTACATCGCCGACGCACTGGTCCGGCGAGACGGCAGCTCGCTGTTCGGCCCCGAGGAGCGTTGGCACACGTACTATCGCGGCAGTGCCGCCTGGCGTATGGCGGAGGAGCCGTGGTGGACATTTGATGCGATCGACGAGTTCAAGCTCCGCTACTCGGTGGGTACCGCGGGTGGACGCCCCAGCTACGGCGACCGCTTCGAGACGTACTCCTTTACCGATGGCGGCGGGCTGGTGAAACAGACACTCGGCAACCGCTTCCTCAAGCCGGAGCGTGCGACCGAGCACGAGATGGGGCTGGACGCAATCATTCGTAACCGCGTCTCGGTTCAGCTCTCCCACGCGCGCGTCAGGACGGAAGACCAGTTGATTGCAATTCCGCTCCCGGCAGGCTTCGGCTTCTCCAGCCAATGGCAGAACGCCGGAACCGTTGAAGGCCGTACGTGGGAAGCGACCGTCGAGGCAGGGGTGATCCAACGCCCGGGCCTGCAATGGACGCTCGGGATGGTGGCAGATCGTTCACGCCATGAGATCACCGAGTTTAATCGTCGCTGCTTCCGTACCGGAACGGGCAGCGCCTTCTTCCGCTGCGAGGGAGAGACGCTCGGAACGATGTACGGAACACGTTTCCTGCGGAGTGCGGCCGAGCTGCCGGAGGGCACCCCGGCGAACCAGTTCCAGACGAACGACGACGGGTTGCTGGTGTGGGTCGGTGAGGGCGGTAACTGGCGCAACCATCAGTGGGGCACCAACGCCTCCGGGCTCGGCGCATCGTACGGTTGGGGACTTCCTATCCTGGCCGTGGACGAAACCGGCAGCTCTGCCGTAAGCCGGATCGGTGACAGCAATCCGAACTTCAACTGGGGGCTGTCCTCGAACGTACAGTGGGGGAATCTGAGCCTGTACACTCTGATGAACGCGCAGGTTGGTGGCGAGGTCTACAACCGCACGAACCAGCGGATGTACCAGTACTTCGACAGCGGAGACACGGACCAGGCGGGCCGCCCGGAGGAACTGAAGAAGACAACGGACTACTACACGGTTTTGTACGCCTCGAACCTCATCAACGAGTGGTTTGTGGAGCCCGCGGACTACATGAAACTGCGTGAGGTCTCACTCCGATTCCGCGTGCCACAGGGCGGGCTGGACCGGTTGGGGAGAGTCGGCATCGACGGCCTTACGCTTTTCGTGATCGGGCGAAACCTCTTCACCTGGTCCGCGTACAGCGGCTACGATCCGGAGGTCGGGACTCCGCTGCAGCGGATCGATGACTTCGTCTATCCGCAGTTCCGCACGCTCACCACGGGTCTCGAGATCCGGTTTTAGGAGGACTGATAACATGCGAATGATAAAGGGAGTTGCCGTCTCGGCCGCAGTCCTGCTCGGCAGCTGTGTTGATCTGGACGTGACGAACCCAAACGAACCGGACCGCGAGCGCGTGACCGCGAGCCCGCAGGATGTGCAGACGCTGATCTCGACCTCGTATCAGGCGTACTTCGATAACGCGCAACAGACGAACCCGAACCTGCCGACCTCCGCCATGGCGGACAACCTGACGGGCGGCTTCTTCGACTTCGGCGTGCACGATGTCACCACGGAGCCGCGCTCTGTGTTCGATGCCAGCCCGCTGAACACGCGCGGGTTCGTGGGGCGCGCGCCCTGGAGCCGGCTGTACCCGGTCATCTCCAACGTCAACGACGGGCTCGCCGCCATCGATGACGGACTGGTCATCCGGACGAGCCGGGGGGGTGCCGACCAGACGGCGCGGGCGCAGGCGTTCGGCAAGTTCGTGCAGGGGATCTCGCACGGCTACCTCGGGCTGTACTATGACCAGGCGCTGATCCTCGACGAGGGTGCCGACCTGGAGCTGATGGACCCGACGGACTTCCGGCCCTACACGGAGCTGCGCGATGTCTCGCTCGGGATGCTGAATGAGGCGATCACCATCGCGCAGACCAACACGTTCACGATCCCCGGCAGTGTCGACTGGGTCAACGGCGTAACGCTCTCGAACACCGACCTCGTTCGGGTCGTCAACTCGTACGCCGCCCGCATCATGGCGTACACGCCACGGAGCTGGGAGGAACGCGCCGCGGTGGACTGGAACGAGGTGCTTCGGCGCATCGACGGCGGCATCATCGAGGACTTCGCGCCGGAGGGGCTGCTGAACGTGTGGGAGAGCAACATGCGGCGGCTCTACTCGCGCGTTCGGGCGCGTCCGTCGGATCACATTCGGCCGAACTACATGGCGCTTGGCCCGGCCGACGTGTCCGGCCGGTTCCAGACCTGGTTCGCAACGCCATCGGACGACCGGATGCCGTTCCAGATCAGCACGCCGGACCGCCGCATCCAGGGCACCGGCGGCCCGTCTAGCGCGGGGATCTACTTCGGATACGACAGGAACGCGATCTGGCCCGCATCGCGCGGTACCTACCGGTGGTCGTACTATTACTATCACCGCGCCGGGCTGGAGGACTCTTGGTACGTCGGGCCGCAGGTCACCATGAGCCGGACGGAGATGGAGCTGCTGAAGGCGGAGGCGCTAATCCGCCTGAACCGGGTGGAAGAGGCGGTTCCGCTGATCAACCGCACGCGCATTGCCAACGGCGAGCTGCCGCCGGTTACGGTGGAAGGCCCGCCGGACAACGCGAGCTGTGTGCCGCGCAAGGTAACGGGTGAGTGCGGCAGCCTGTGGGACGCGCTGCTGCATGAACGTGCGGTTGAGAACATGGGCGTCGAGGGCGCCGTTTTATGGTGGGACGCCCGCGGCCTCGGTCGGCTCAAGGAGGGTACGCTCGTACACTTCCCGGTGAGCGGGATTGAATTGGAGAATCTCGGGCTGCCGGTCTACACCTTCGGTGGGGTCGGCGGGGCTGGCGCCGCACCGCAGCCTCAGTATCACCGTTGCCCGGTGGCACTGCCGCGCTGCGGCTGAGGCGCACCTGCTCTCCGCGTGCCTCCAGTGGATCCGTTCCGCTGGAGGCCGATTTCCACGGGGTGCGCAATTACACCCGCCAACCGGGGGGTGTTCGCCCGTGCCTCCGCCGACGTTCCCTTCCTGGCGTGAAACAGCACTGGAGCCATCCGTGAAAAGAATGATTGTGGTGCTTCTCCTCACCCTGTGGGGCTGCGCGCGTCCCGCTCCGCCCCCCGCCACCCTCGCTCCGGATCTCGGTAAGCGCGCGGTGGCCGAGCGTGGCATGGTAGCTTCCGCCCACTCGCTGGCGAGCGAGGCGGGGGTCGAGGTGCTTCGCGCCGGCGGCAACGCAATCGATGCTGCCGTCGCCGCGGCTTTCGCCATCGGCGTGGTCGAGCCGATGATGGCGGGAATCGGTGGCGGCGGGAGCATGATGATATGGGAGCAGCGACGCGGCCGGGTGGAGTACGTCGATTTTTACGCCACGTCTCCGGCTGGGGCTTCGCCTGCGTATGACCGCTCCGTGCACCCCGCACGGCTGGTGGCGGTGCCGGGTGCGGTGGCGGGGCTGCTCGAGGCGCACGAGCGCTTCGGCCGGCTGCCGCGCGGAAGAGTGCTGCAGCCCGCCATCCGGCTGGCGGAGGAAGGCTTCCCCACCGGCGCACTGCTGGCGCGCACCATCGAGGGCGACTCGGCGAAGCTCGCTCGCTACGCCGAAGCGCGGCGGATCTTCTGGCCGGACCACCGCCCCCTTCCCGCCGGCGAGCGCCTGGTGCAGCCGGAACTCGGCGCCACTATGCGCCGCATTGCGGCGGAGGGGCGGGATGGCTTCTACCGCGGCGCCGTCGCGGAAGCAATCGTCGGTGTGCTGCGAGAAACCGGCAACCCGATGACGCTGAACGACCTGGCCGGCTACACGCCGCAGTGGCGCCGCCCGGTCTGCGCACCCTACCGCCGCTGGACGGTGCTGTCCGCGCCGCCGCCGCAGTCGGGGATGCAGGTGATCCAGGCGTTGAAGCTGCTCGAGCCTCACGACCCGGCGGCGCTCGGGCTTCCGACACAGTCCGCCGAGGCCATGCACCTGCTGGTCGGCGCACTCCGCGTGGCCATGGCAGACCGCGGTGCGGTGCAGGGTGACCCCGCCCACGTACGGGTGCCGGCCGTCGGCATCGTTTCCGATGCATACGCCGCCGAGCGGCGCTCCCTGCTCGCCGCCCACACTGCACCAGCGCGCGTGGAACCGGGTGACCCCCGGCCGGCGGACCGCTCGCGGCCGAGCCCCGCATGCGCCCCGCTGGAGCCCTTCGCGCCGGCCGCCGGTGCGGTCGCGGGAACGCTCCTCGGCGTCGCTCCTGCACCGGAGCTGCCTTTCACCACCGCGCGGCTTCCGCCCCAGGCAGCGGCGGCTCCCGCGGCGTCAGAGGACGACGAGAGCACTGGTGGCGAGACCACGCACCTCGCCATTGTGGACGCGGAGGGCAACGCCGTCTCGTTGACCTTCACCCAAGGAGTGTACTTCGGATCGGGCACCTGGGCGGCGGGCACCTTTCTGAACAGCGCCATGAACCTGTTCTCCGCGAACCCGTCGAGCCCCAACGCGATGCTGCCGGGTCGCTTCCCTGCCTCCGCCACCACGCCGAGCATCATCCTCGAAGACGGCCGCGTGCGGATGGTCGTCGGCTCGCCGGGCGCGGCCCGCATCCCGCCGGCCGTAACGCAGTCGATCGTCTACGTGCTGGATTACGGCCTCGACCCGATGGAGGCGCTGCGCATGCCGCGCATCCAGGTTTCCGCCGCGAGCACCCGGGTGCAGTTCGAGCAGGGGGTGAACCCCGAGGTGATCGCCGCATTGCGCGCGATGGGCTACGGCCCCGAGGTGATGCCTCCGACCAGCCTATACTTCGGCGGCGTCCACCTGATCGAACGCCGCGGCCGCTGGTGGGTTGGCGCCGCCGACCCCCGCCGCGACGGGGAGGTGCGCGGGTACTGACGAAGTACGAAAGTACGAAAGTACGAAAGTACGAAAGTACGAAAGTACGGCGGATGGTACCGGGCCGATAACTGATAGCCGATAACCGATAACCCTATGCTCATTTACCTGGACGGAACATACCTCCGGCGCGGCGAGGCGCGGGTGCCCGTGGACGACCGCGGTTTCCTCTTCGGCGACGGCGTGTACGAGGTGATCCGCGCCACCGGGGGATGCCTCTTCCCCGCGGACGACCACCTCACCCCGCCCGAGCGCCGGATGGGGGGGCGGGATTCAGCCGCACGGCGATTGCTTGCGTTACACGCCACGTAAGGGTATCCTGCAGACAATGTATACGAACTGTTGTGCACTTTTATGCGGCGGAGCTACAGGGTTTGAGCCGCCCTCGGGCCGGTTGGCTTCCCGACCCGTCCAAATCGTAACTCCGGTTCGCTGCCCGTGAAGCCGGGTCAGCTCCACGCGCTCCCCGCGAATACTCGGCGGGGTGTGATTCGACGCGGACCGAACATCGCTCCTCCAGCCCTGCATTTCGGATGAGATACCCTGCACGCACGCCGGGCTCGCGCCCGGTCGCCGGCCTCGCCCTCATCGCCGTATCCGCGCTCGTCACCGGCTGTGCCGGTACCGTGGCGCCGATCGCCACGCCCGCCGCCGTGGCGCATCAGCCGGAGCTCGCCGCGCAGGTCGAGATCCGCCGTACCACGTACGGCGTGCCGCAGATCCATGCGGAGAACCTTCGTGCCGCCGCTTTCGCCCTGGCCTACGTACAGATCGAGGACCATGGGACTCGGATTATCGAGGGGATCCATACGACACGCGGCCGGATGGCTCTGGTCGAGGGCCGCAGCCATGTCGATGCCGACGCAACCAACCGCCTCCGCCACCGCCAGGCCGCGGCGACCTTCCATCTTCTCGCGGAGGACACGCGAGAAGTGTATGAGGGCTTCGCCGCCGGCATGAACCACTTCATCCGGATCAACGAAGACGAGCTACCCTCCTGGATGCGCCCGGACTTCACCGCCGTGGACATTCTCGCCCGCGACCTCACCTGGCCCAGCGCACCGGCGATGAACGCGTTTCGCTGTCGGCTCCTCGCCGATCCGGCTGATCCGGTTCTCCTCGTGGAGTCGGATGGGCAGTGGAGGCATGCTGCCGCCCCGGCCGGATCGGCATCGATCCCGGGGCTCGCACTGAAGGACATGGAAGTCGAAGAGGACGACCAGAACGTCGGCTCGAACGCCTGGGCGCTCGCACCGAGCCGGACCGCCAGCGGGAACGCGATTCTCCTCCGTAATCCGCACCTCGCCTGGTCGGCGGGCTACTACGAGGCGCATCTCCGCGTTCCGGGGAAGCTGGACTTTTACGGAGACTTCCGTATCGGAGGGCCCTTTACCGTGATCGGCGGCTTCAACCCGCATCTCGGCTTCTCGACGACGAACAACGAGTCGCGACCGCACGAGTTCTACGCCTTCCGTATCGACCCCAACCGTCCCGATCACTACCTGCTGGACGGCGCGTCCATGCCGCTCCTCCGTGATGTCGTGGAAGTGCCGTACCGTGAAGGAAGTATCGACGGCACCGAGACGCGCGAGTTCCAGTCGACCGAATTCGGCCCTATCATCCACCGCGCGGATTCGCTCATCTACGTCTACCGGTCCGCGAACATGGGCGACCATCGCGCCGGCGAGCAGTGGCTCGAGATGATGAAGGCGACGAATCTCGAGGAATGGCGCGAGGCGATGCGGATCGGGGCACGCATGACCTCGAACTTTACCTACGCCGACGCCGGGGGGAACATCCTCTACGTCTCCGTCCAGGGTGCGCCTTTGCTGCCTCACCCGATTGGCGGGGACACGGTCGCGATCCTGGCGACCCGTTCCGACCAGGTCTGGACGCAACTGGTACCCTTCGACTCGCTGCCGCAGGTCGTCAATCCCGTGGGCGGGTATGTGCGCAATGAGAACGACTCGCCGCACTACACGAACCTGAACCACATCCTGGATCACTCCTTCTCCTTCTGGGTCCAGGAGCCGCGGATGCGGCTGCGAAGCCAGCATGGAGCGTTGCTGCTGCACAACGACCGTACCTTCACCCTCGAGGATGTCGTCGAGACGAAGCACAGCATGCGGATGCTGCTCGCGGATCGGGTCAAGGAGGCGCTGCTCGCCGCCGTGCGGAGCGGTGATGTGACCGACGAGATCGCCCGGGCAGCCGATTTCATCGCCTTGTGGGACAACACGGCGGCCGCGGAGAGCCGCGGAGGCGTCCTCTTCGAAAGCTGGTGGAACCGCTACCGCTCTCTCCTCGACGGCCGCGAGCCTTTCGCGGTACCCTGGACCGCCGAGGCGCCGATGTCGACCCCGCACGGGCTGGCCGACCCGACCGCCGCCGCGGAAGCCTTCGCGACCGCCGTACGGGAGACGGCGGAGCGCTTCGGCGCCTGGGATGTCGCCTGGGGAGAGGTCCATCGCGTGCGCCGTGGCGAGGTCGACGCTCCGGTCGGCGGATGCGGCGGCGCTCTTGGCTGCTTCCGCGTGCTCAGCTTCTCGCCCGACGCGGACGGCAAGCGGGTCGTCGACGGCGGCGACGGCTGGGTCATCGCCGTC
Source organism: Gemmatimonadota bacterium (assembly GCA_013820915.1). Taxonomy (GTDB): domain Bacteria; phylum Gemmatimonadota; class Gemmatimonadetes; order Longimicrobiales; family Longimicrobiaceae; genus JACDHR01. Next base: position 3,505 of record JACDHR010000096.1, on the reverse strand, counting down.
GAGTTCGGCGAGCAACCGCGTGCCTATTCGGTGCTCGCGTACGGCCAGAGCCCGGACCCCGAATCGCCCTATCACGACAACCAGGCCGCACTCTTCGCCGCGAACCGGATGAAGCCGGTGCTCTGGACGGAGGCGGAGATCGAGGCGGCCGTGAGGGAGCGGTACCGGCCGGGCGAGAGGCCGGCGCGGGAATGACACGGCTGGCCGATCCGGCGGCAAATCATGCGCTCGCTCCGGTCCCGGATGTTAACCCGCCACGGAACCCGGAAGGCCCGGTCGAGGTGGCGCCATCGAAACTACGTTCCTTATTCAGCCATACTATGCGTAGACTCTCCAGCTTGATTCTTCTCGCGCTGCTCGTCGCCTGCGGCGACGCGGCCGGCGAACGCTACGATGTCATCATCCGGAACGGCACGATCGTAGACGGCACGGGTGCGGAGCCTTTCGTGGGCGACATCGGTATCCGCGGCGAGCGGATCGCGGCGGTCGGATCACTCGGCAACGCGTCGGCCGAGCGCGTGATCGACGCGACAGGGCTACACATTGCGCCCGGTTTCATCGACGTGCACTCGCATGCCGGCACCGCGCTGGTGACGCCCGAGTTGAGCAGTGCCCACGCACTGCTGGCGCAGGGGATCACCACCGTCGCGATCAACCCGGACGGAGGCGGCGCGGTCGATCTGGCCACGCAGCGCCGTCGGCTCCTCGAAGGCGGGCTGGGCGTCAACGTCGCACAACTGGTTCCTCATGGCGCGGTCCGCAGCCGCGTTCTCGGTTCCTCCGATCGGGATCCCAACCCGGAGGAGCTCGCGGAGATGAAGGAGCTGGTTCGCGCCGGAATGCAGGAGGGTGCGTTCGGACTATCGAGCGGGCTCTTCTACACGCCAGGCAGCTGGTCGACGACGGAGGAGGTGATCGAGATGGCGCGCATGGCGGCACCGTACGGCGGCGTCTACACCAGCCACATCCGCGATGAGGCGGATTACACGATCGGCGTGGTAGCCTCCGTCGATGAGGTGATCCGCATCGCCCGGGAGGCGGATGTCACGGGTATCGTCAGCCATGTGAAGGCGCTTGGGCCCAGGGTCTGGGGCGCGTCGGAGACAATCGTGGCGAACATCGAGGCCGCTCGTGCCGAGGGCGTACGCGTGTGGGCAGACCAGTACCCGTACGACGCATCCGCCACCGGCTTCGTCGCCGCGCTCGTTCCTGCCTGGGCGCGCGAGGGCGACGCGCTGGAACAGCGCTTCGAAGACGCGCCGACCGCCGCTCGCATTCGAGCGGAGATGGCGGACAACCTCGATCGCCGTGGGGGCGCGGAGCGCATCATGTTCCGGGGCAGCGGCCCGTTCGCCGGCCGCACACTGGACGATGTCGCCGGTGAGCGCGGCCTGGCACCCATCGATGCGGCGGTCGAGCTCATCCGCGGGAACGAGGTCAGTGGGATCATCTCCTTCAACATGCACGAGGACGACCTCTCCCGATTCATGCGTCAGCCATGGATGATGACCTCCAGCGACGGCGAGCTGACGGCGCTCGGCGATGGCGTACCGCATCCGCGAAACTATGGCGCCTTTCCGAGGAAGATCCGTGAGTACGTGGTCGAGCAGCAGGTAATCGACCTGCCGACGGCGATCCGCAGCATGACCGGGCTCTCGGCGGAGGTCTTCGGGATCGAGCACCGCGGTGTCTTGCGCGAAGGCGCCATCGCCGACCTCGTCGTCTTCGATCTGGAGCGCGTCAACGATCCCGCCACCTTCATCGACCCTCATCACCATGCGGAGGGGATGGTGCACATCTTCGTCAACGGAGCTCCCGCGATGAGCGACGGCGAATACACCGACGTCCTCACGGGACAGGTTCTCCATCGCGGCGGCGCGGACAGGAGCTACCGCCGCGAGAGCCGGGAGCCGTAGGTCGTCAACGACATTCGATAGTCATCCCTTTTCTGTCGTCGACCGTGATCCGCGGCTCGCGAAAACGGCTTCGGCCGCGCGGCACGCCCGGGAGGAGCTTGCCCGGCAGATCGTGTGCGCGTATTCTCGGTAGCCGCGCTCCCTTTCCTCCATCCGGCCCGGACACGCCCGCATCATGCCCGTAGAATCACCCGAGGTTCCCGACACCGGTGCCGCCCCCGAGGCCGAGCGCGCGACGGCACACCCGCAACAGCTCCGTCGCTGGGTCGCGGGCGGAGGCGTGGTCGCGTTCCTCGTCCTGCTCTGGATCTTCGCGGCGGGCGAGCCGCCGCCGGAGGGCGCGCACCTCGGCTTCTGGAGCGTGCTTCCGGCGCTGACCACGCTGGTCCTCGTGTTCGTGACCCGCGAGGTGATCTCGTCTCTGTTCCTGGGCATTGTAGTCGCCGGGATGGTCAGCGGTCAGCTCAACATCATCCAGGACTTCCTGATCCCGGCGATCGGCAGCGAGCAGTACGCGCTGATCCTGCTCGTGTACCTCTGGGCGCTCGGCGGTCTGATCGGCCTCTGGACCCGCACCGGCGGCGCGATCGCGTTCGCGGAGTGGGCGGCGCGTGCGATCGTGCGGGGGCCACGATCGGCGCGCTTCTTCGCGTGGCTGATGGGGATCGTCTTCCACCAGGGCGGCACGATCTCCACCATCCTCGCCGGCACCACGGTGCGGCCGGTAACGGACCGGCAGCGCATCTCTCACGAAGAACTCACCTACGTGGTGGACTCGACTGCCTCGCCCGCCGCCACGGTGATCCCCTTCAACGCGTGGCCGCTCTACGTCGCGGGCCTCGTGGTCGGCACCATCCCGCTCTTCGCGACCACGGAGGACGCGGTCACCTTCTTCTTCCGCTCGATCCCATTCAATTTCTACGGTATCTTCGCCGTGCTGTTCACGCTCCTGTTCTCTCTGGGCTGGCTACCATGGGTGGGCGGGAAGATGCGCCGCGCCATGCAGCGCGCACGAGAGACCGGAGAGCTGAACGCGCCCGGCGCCCGCCCGCTCGCCGCGGACGAGCTGACGGCGATGCGGATTCCCGCCGGGTACCGCACCGGGATCGGCGACTTCCTGCTGCCCATGGGAACGCTGCTGGGCGTGGCGATCATCCCCTATATCGTCGCGCGGCTGCTGGGCCTGCCGGCACAGGTCTACATCGCCGAAGCGTTCGGGCTCGCGGTGCTGGTGGCGCTGGTGCTGGCGATCGCCAAGGGGCTGTCGCTGCTCGAGGCGATCGAGGGGTTTGTCGACGGGTGCAAGGGCGTGACGATCGGCGCGATCATCCTGGGTCTCGCGGTCACGCTCGGCTACGTGTCGCGCGCGCTCGGCACAGCGGCCTACATCGTGGAAGCGACCAGCGGCATCATTCAGCCCGTACTGCTCCCGGCGATTCTGATGGGAATCTGCATGGCGGTTGCCTTCTCGATCGGCTCCTCCTGGGGCACCTACGCCGTCGTCTTCCCGATCGCGATGCCGCTCGCCTGGGCGGTCAACCCGGACCCCACCTACATCTCGCTCTGCTTCGGCGCGGTGCTCGGCGGCG
>JACDHR010000415.1 GCA_013820915.1 Gemmatimonadota bacterium | reverse complement strand
CCCCAACGCGCTCATCGCCACGACCTTCCAGTTCTCCGCGGCGCTGGTGAGCGGTCGGGCCATGGCGAGCTACTTCGGCAGCGTGATCCTCCTCTTCTTCACCTTTCCTCTCCCGCTCCTCCTGTATTTCGCGGTCGGGCAGCCGGAGCTGGCACTGCTGGCGGACCCCATCGGCATGTTCGCCATCATGAACGAGATGATGTCGGAGTGGACGATCGTCGAGAAGAACGTCCGCATGCTCACGCTCGAGGGGCCGATGCTGCTGAACCGGCTGCTCTGGCTCGGCATCGCCCTGCTGACGCTCGCATTCGTGTACCTGCGCTTTCGCTTCGCGCACCGTACCGCGAACGACCCGTTCGACTCGCTTCGCTCGCTCAGGGCAGGCCTGCGGAGCCGGCTCACGCGGCGGTTCGCCGCGAGAGGCCCGACACCGGCAGACAGCGCGCCGGGGCAGGTCGCGATCTCCGTCCCGCACGTGCGCCAGTCGTTCGGCTTCGTGACGCAGCTGCGCCAGACGCTCGCGATCGCACGGTCATCGTTCCGGATGATCGCGAGCAGCCCGGCCGGGCTCTTCCTGCTGGCAGTCTTTCCCATCTTCGTCGTTCTGGTGGTGGTGGCGCAATCGGAGCAATGGGGCGTTCCGCTGCTGCCCCGCACGGGTTACATCCTGCCCAAGCACCTCACGGCGCCGCTCACGCACGTCTCTGACTTCCGGGTGATGGTACCGCTGCTCATCCTGTACTTCGCGGGCGAGCTGGTGTGGCGCGAGCGGGATGCGGGGCTGAGCGAGACCGTGGACGCGACGTCGGTGCCGGAATGGGTCCTCCTCCTCGGCAAGTTCCTGGGCCTCGGCCTGGTGCTCGCCGCGTTGATGGCGAGCATGACCGCGGCGGGAATGCTCGCCCAGCTGCTCCTGGGCCATTACGAGTTCGAGGTCGGCCTCTACCTGCGGATCCTGTTCGGGCTTCAGCTCCCCGAGTATCTGCTCTTCGCCATGCTCGCCTTCGTGGTGCACGCCGTGGTGAGCCAGAAGCATCTCGGCATGCTCGTGGTGCTCGTCGCGTATTTCCTGATCGCCTTCTCCGGCGTGCTCGGGATCGAGCACAACCTGCTCGTCTACGGCTCCAGCCCGGAGTGGTCCTTCACGGACATGCGCGGCTTCGGGCCGTCGCTCGGCCCGTGGCTCTGGTTCAAGCTGTACTGGGCGGCGTGGGCGCTGCTGCTGGCGGTGGCGGCGCGGCTGCTCTGGGTGCGCGGCAGGGAGTCCGGATTCGGGACACGTCTACACATCGCGCGTCGTCGCTTCACGCGTCCGACCGCCAGCGCCGGCGCGATGGCGGCTGGCCTCATCCTCGCGCTCGGCGGCTTCATCTTCTACAACACGAATGTGCTCAACGAGCACATCACGGAAGACGAGCTGATACGGCGCCGCGCCGAATACGAGAAGCGCTACGGCCACTTCGAGGGCATCCCGCAACCGCAGCGGGTCGGGACGACCCTGCACGTCGAGATCCATCCCGACCGGAGAGAAGCGACGATCCGCGGCAGCTACCGCCTCGTCAACCGCGACGAGGTGCCGATCGCCTCCGTTCATCTGGAACCGGCCTTCTATGTCGACACCCGCGTGACGTTCGATCGCGCTTTCAGCCAGGTGGTCGCGGACGACCTGCTCGGTCATCACATCTACGCGCTGGAGGAGCCGCTCCAGCCCGGCGACTCGCTGACGCTCAGCTTCGAGGTGCGGTTCGAGGCGCGCGGCTTCCGCAACAGCGGAGCGAGCATGGCGATCGTCGAGAAGGGCAGCTACTTCACGGCCGGTGCACTGCCGGTCATCGGCTACCAGCCGCTGCGCGAGCTCTGGAGCGCGGAGGACCGCCGCAAGCACGGCCTGCCGCGGCAGGTCACCCTCCCCGCGCCCGGGGACATCGCTCCGAGCGTGGCGGCGAGCGCTCCGGCTACGTTCGAAGCGATCGTCGGCACCGGCGCCGGTCAGGTAGCGGTTGCGCCGGGCGAGCTGCGTCGCAGGTGGAGCGATCCTTCGGCAGGCTCAGGGGGGCGCCGCTACTTCCATTACGTCAGTGACGTTCCCATCAACGGCACCGAGGTCTTCTTCTCCGCCGATTACCTGGTGCATCGCGAACGATGGAAGGACATCGACCTCCAGGTCTACGTTCACCCCGGCCACAGCGTGCACCTGGAGCGCGTGCTCGGCAGCGCACGAGCGAGCCTGGACTACTACTCGGAGCAGTTCGGAGCCTACCCGTATCGCTTCCTGCAGATCGTCGAGCAACCGGGCAACTTCCTGGGGATGGGCGTCGATGGAAGCGGCGTCGTCACCGGAGGTGAGGGTTTCTTCCTTCTGAACCCGGAGCAGCAGGGACTCGACGTCATCTTCGAGGTCGTGGCGCACGAGATGGGGCACCAGTGGTGGGGCATGCAGCTCAAGCCCGCATTCGCCGAGGGAGCCGGCGTCGTGTCGGAGAGCCTCGCCTGGTACTCCGCAATGCAGCTCGTAAAGAACGTGAAGGACCGGGAAGCGCTACGGCGGTTCATGAGCTGGATGCGGCAGCCGAACCCCTGGCCGCCGATCCGCACGGGACTGCCGCTGCTCCGCGCAATGGACCCCTGGGCCAACTACCGCAAGGGCCCCTACGCGCTGCACGCGCTCAGCGAGTACATCGGTGAGCAACGTGTGAATGGTGCGCTGCGGAGCCTGCTGGAGAAGAAGACCGCCGACGGCTCGCTGGCGACCACCCTCGATCTCTACCGTGAGCTGCAGGCGGTCACGCCGGACTCGCTCAGGCCGCTGCTGCACGACCTCTTCGAGGTGAACACCTTCTGGACGTTCGATACGAGGCAGGCCACGGCAGTGCAGACCGAAGCGGGCGCCTGGCAGGTGACGCTCGAGGTGGAGGCGCGCAAGGTCGTCGCCGACAGCGCCGGCAAGGCAACGGAGCTGCCGATGAACGACTGGGTGGAGATCGGGGTCTTCGCCGCCGCCGAGCCGAGCGAGGTCCTGGGCGACCTGATCTACCTGCGGAGGCACCGCATCCGCTCCGGCGGGCAGACGATCACGGTAACGGTGCCGCGCAAGCCCGCCCGTGCCGGCATCGACCCGTACAACCTTCTCGACTGGGAGGAGGGCGCCGATGACGACAACATCGAGAGGGTGGAGGTCGAAAGCTGAGGGCGCAGACCTGCTCGCGGCTGAGACCCCGCCTCTTGGCCGGCTCGCCGCAGCCCACCACCACGCCCTTCCTCGTCGGCTCGTGGACGACGTCAGACTCGTAGAATGCCTCGACCCTTCAGGCGTTGAGAGGAGATCCTGAAGAAGCAGCAGGTCGGCCGTCAGACGCCCGCCGGTGTCGATCGCGAGGCCGGACGGCCGTGCCAGTCGAAGAGCTGCTCGACGACTTCATCGAGGCGGTCGAAGTCGCGGACTACACGTAGCCTGTACACGGAGACGGTTCGCGCGAGATCAGCGGCGCGGTCGAGTACTACGGCAGATTCTGACCTTCCGAGCAAACATCCGCCCTTCGTTTGCCGCACTAGTGCAAGCGTTGCCGCCATTGGAGGGAGCAGATCGCGTTCAGCAGCCGGAGCATTGCTCTCCGGCCTTACGGGCGAAAGGAGATAGATTGCGGACAGTGGCATCGTATCGAGGACCAGCCGATCCTCGGGAAAGTCCGTGAGAACGTGTTTTCCAGCGTGCCC
>JACDHR010000095.1 GCA_013820915.1 Gemmatimonadota bacterium | reverse complement strand
GCGCTGCACGGCGCCCGCGTTCCGCTGCGCGGGCTGGCGCTCTCGAGCACGCAGGCGGTGGTCATGACCTATGCCGGCGAGGGGCTGGGCAACCGGACACGGGTGGTCTGGGTCCCCTTCATCGCCGCCGGGCTCAAGGCGCTTTCGCCGGCCGGCAACCGGCTGCGCCCCATGCTGGCGATCACCGTTCAGGGGCTGCTCTTCGGCGGAGCGACCCGCGTACTCGGCTGGAACGGTGCCGGCATCCTGGCGGCCGGGTTCCTGGTGGGCGCCTGGGCCGCCGCGCAGGGGCTGGTACTCCAATACCTGCTGATCGGTAGCGACCTGCTGCGGGCCTACGACGCCGGGGTCGGTTGGATCGCCGAGCGATGGGCGGTGAGCATCCCCGGCATCGCCACGGTGCTGGGTGTCTGGATCGCGCTATGGGGGTGCACCGCCGCGGCCGTGACCTGGCTGGCCTGGCGCCGCCGCAGCCTTCCGGCGCGCGTTCAGGCAATGCTGGAGCGCGGCGCGGCGGGCATCCGCTGGCGGGAGTCTCCGCCTGCCTGGCGGCGGGCCGCCGCGCTCGGGCTGCGCGACCTCACTCGTCCCGTCTTCTGGGCGCCGGTGGGGCTGGTCGCCGCCATCGTGCTGGCCGCCGGGTCACCGTGGGAGCGGGCCTTCTGGATCGGCGCCCGCGCCATCGCCCTCGGCTGGGTGATCTTCTCGCTCGCCCGCGCCTTCAACCCGCGTGCCTTCATCGCCTGGCTGCGCGGGCGCGGCCACTGGGGGCCGGCGGTCGCGTTTTCGCGTGCGCTCCGTCCCCACGCGGAGCGCCGCGGGCCCCGGTAATCAACGTTGTGGCGCTACCCCGCCATCACCTCTCGCCTTTCCCCTTCCGCGGCCGGCCGGGTGCTCGTGAGACCCTCCGCCGCATAGCAGCGTGCTAGAAAATCGCAGCAGCGGGGTGAATCCCGCCTCGCCGTAGAGCTCCGCGAGCACCAGGGTCGCGCCCCTTCCGCGCATCGCCCATATTCATCCCCGCCGCCGCTCCCCCGCCGCCGGAGCCTGTTCGCCCCCGCACCTTCGAGCCCCCGATGCAGGATCGCCGCCGCTTTCTGTCCACGCTCGGTCTGGCCGCGCTCGCGCCGCTCGCGACCGGCGCATTTTCTCCGCTCCGGCAGCAGGCCGTGCTGCCACGCCGGCTCCGCCCCGGCGACACGGTGGGGCTGGTGGCTCCGAGTAGCATGGTGGCCGAGAGCCTGCCGATCCGGATCGCCCGCGAGTCCATCGAGGCGCTGGGGCTGCGCGTTCGCGAGGGGATGTACACACGCGCCCAGTACGGCTACTTCGCCGGACGTGACGCGGAGCGTGCGGACGACCTGAACCGCATGTTCCGCGATCCGGAGGTCGATGCGATCTTTGCCTTGCGCGGCGGGTGGGGCGCCGCGCGAATCCTGCCGCTGCTGGACTGGGAAGCGATCCGCGCCAACCCGAAGATCCTGCTCGGCTACAGCGACGTGACCGCGCTGCTGCTGGCAATCCATGCGCGCACCGGGCTGATCACCTTCCACGGACCCATGGGGATCTCGACGTGGACGAGCTTTCCCGTGGAGCACCTGCGCTCGGTCCTGTTCCGCGCGGAAGCGCCGACGTTCGCCAACCCGGCGGAGCGCGGCGACACGCTGGTGCAAACACGCGACCGGGTGGAGACCATCTATCCCGGCATGGCGCGCGGGCGGCTGCTGGGCGGCAACCTGACGGTGCTCACCGGCATTCTCGGTTCACAGTACCTGCCGGAGTGGGAGGGCGCGATCCTGTTCCTGGAAGATGTGGACGAGGGCATCTACCGGGTCGACCGGATGCTCACGCAGCTCGCGCTCGCCGGGGTTCTGGAGCGGATCTCGGGCTTCGTGTTCGGCAAATGCACCAACTGCAATCCCAGCCGGGGCTACGGCTCGCTCACGATGGAAGAGCTGTTCCGCGACCACATCGCGCCGCTTGGAATCCCCGCCTGGTCCGGCGCGATGATCGGGCACATCACCGAGCAGTGGACGCTACCCGTGGGCGCGGAAGCGGAAATCGACGCTTCGCACGGCACGATCCGGCTTCTGGCGCCGGCGGTGCGCTGAGGCGGGATGGAAACGCCGCCCGCGCGTGAAGGCTAAAAGAACACCCGGTACAGCAGTGCTACGTTACGCCCCGGGTTGGGAGCGAAGTCCTTGATGCGGCTGGCGGCGTCGCGATACAGCGCGTTGGTCAGGTTGTCGGCGCGCAGGGTGGGCGAGTGCGTGCGGCCGCCGGCGAGCAGGCGAACGCCCGCGTCGAGGTCGAGCAGCGTGTAGGCGTCGGTCGCCGGCTCGTCCTCCCCCCCTACACGGGCCTGGGCGAACGCATGGCGTACGCCAGCGCCGGCGGAGAAGCGGCCGTCGTCCCAGCGCACGGACGCGCCGAGCCTCGCGGGCGGGATGAAGGGCACCGGGGTGCCGTCCCTGCGCTCGGCGCGGACGAGGTCGCCGCGCGTGCCGAGGACGAGCTGCGGGAGCACGGCCCACTCGACCTGACCCTCCGCGCCGATGAAGGTCGCCTCATCCTGCACGTAGCGCAGCACCGGCAGCTCGGCACCGCCGACGAGCGTGTCGCCGCCGGACTCGAAATAGATGAAGTTATTGATACGGTTGCCGTAGGCGGAAAGGTCGGCGCTCAGGCGGCTGCGGTGCACGCGCAGCGTTGCGTCGATCCCCTGCGAGAACTCGGGCGCGAGCATCGGGTCGCCGATCTCGTAGCTCGCGGTACCGATGTGGAAGGCGTCGGAGAACAGCTCCTCGACGGTCGGCGCGCGGAACGACCGCGCGGCGTGGAGCGAGGCGGACATACCCGGGGCGAGCGGTACGGTGAGCCCGGCCGAGCCGGAGAGCGCGGTGAAGCCGCGGTCCTGCCCCGGGCCGAACTCGGGATCGTCGCGGGACGAGATCAGGTAGCGGTCGACTCGCGCGCCGAGCTGCAGCGCCGCGCCGCCCGCCGCGATGGGAAGCTCCTGGAAGGTGAAGACACCAAACGCCCGCGAATCCGCCGGCGCGGTCAACTGCTCCTCGCCCGTCGAGGCGTACTGCCGGAACAGACCGCTCGCCCCCCATGCGCCCTCCGCGAAGGGGCCGAGGCCCGCCTGCCGCAGCAGCAGATCCATCGTCTGCGTGCGCAGCGCGAAGGCCTGCTCGACCTCGCCGTCCTCCAGCTCGTCGTGCGCGTAGTCCGACGCCGTCCCGCTCAGGCGCAGCGATGGGAATACCGTCGAACCGAGCCGCGCATCCAGGCGGCCGACGCCCGTGTACTTGCGACCTTCGAGCACAATGTCCTCGTCGTCCTCCGGCGGCATCGGCACGCCGTGGCGCAGGTCGTATCCCTGGAACGCCACACCGCCCGTCACGCGCTCGCCGAAGTAGCCGAGCCCCAACGACCCGGTCAGTGCGCGGTGGTGCGTGTTCTCCAGCCGGTTTCCCAGACCGGGGTCGTTGCCAATCCGCACGTCACCGTTCGAGTGGGCGCCGCCACGCAGCGCCAGCGCCCACTGCTCACCCAGCGGAACCACCGTGCGCAGCGAGCCGCTCGCACCGGGAAAGGCGGACTCGGTCTGCAGCGATACCGCGCCTTCCACGCGCGAGGGAACTCCGGTCGGGATGTCGCTCGTGATTACGTTGACCACGCCGCCCAACGCGTTGGTGCCGTAGAGCAGCGACGCCGGACCGCGCACCACCTCGATCCGCTGCGCCGCCAGCGGATCGATCGTCGTCGAGTGGTCGTCCGCCGAACCCGCCAGGTCCGAGGCGCGCTGTCCGTCCTGGAGCACCAGGATCCGATCGCCCGTCAACCCCCGCATCACCGGGAGCGACGCGGCGGGACCGTTGTACCGCATCGCGATCCCCGCCTGCGCCTCGAGCGTCTGCGCCAGCGTGCCGCCCAGGTCCGCTCCAGCGCCCGGCCGGAGAACGCGGTCGTGGCCTGCGCCACCGCGAGCGGATCACGACCCGTCGGTGTGGCGGTCACCTGAATCCCCGGCAGTGAAAGCGGGGTGGGGGCAAGGGTAAACTCTACCTGGACCGAACCGGCCCCCGGCGAAATCCTCACTTCGCGCGTTTGCGGGGCGTAGCCGATCATCGATACGGACAGGCGGTGCACGCCGGGGGAGAGATCGCGCACCGTGAAGCGGCCCTCACCATCCGTAAGCGTCCCACGCCCCGTCGTGGTCACCGCGACCTGCGCGTGCGGCAACGGCGTGCCAACCTCGCTGCGTACGATCCCGGTAATCTGCGGTCGGTCAGGGTCCGAAGCAGCCAACGCGTTGGGTTGGGTGGGCAGCGCCAGCAGAGCCAGCAGCGTCTACGAAGCGATACGATGTAGGCTTCTCATTGGATTTCCGGCCGTCCTCTTCAAGAATGTAGATAGGAGTGCCGAGTCGCCGTGCACGGGATATTTAAGGCTATCTAAAATATTTTGTCAACCCGCCGACATAAATCCGGGTCACCTGTATTGATTTCGATCCCGTGGAGGCGGAGGAGGGCGGGGCTGTGATGCCGCTGCACGAAATGACGACGGGGTCCGCGAAACCTTTTCGCGGACCCCGTTGGCACCGGCTACAGAGTCGGGGCGTCTTCGAGCATGCGGGATATCGTCGTCACGGTCGGGATCATGGAAGACGATACCGGCCGGGAGCTGCGTGTGCCGCGGTCGGCGGGAAACGCCGGTGGAAGAAGAGGAACGGCGCTACCGGCAGCCCCATCACTGCGTAGCGGAAACTCATTCGCGATACGATGCCGGCGGCGGCCTCTCCTTCGATGACGTCCCGCTGTCGTCCCTCTCGTCGCACACCGGGCAGCTACATGATGGACAGATGTCCGGATGCAGCAGACGCGAATTCCAGATCAGAGCCCCGGCCACGATCAGGCTTCCGAGCACCGTGGTCGCCACTTCCGGGATCGGCTGGAACAGATCCAGCACCGATGCCAGCCATATTCCCAGGCCGCCGGCGGCGACCAGCCACGGAGCCAGGCGGCGGTGAGTCCGGGTAGAGTGAGTCAGAAATCCCCCCGTGATCACCACCGTAAGGGCGATGAGTGCCAGCTCGGTCGCCTTCGTTGGCGCGAGCGCCGGCGCAAGCACGATCAGCAGCGGCGCGGCAACACAGTGGGCGGCACACAGCACCGGAACGGCCGCGGCCCAGCCGGGCGTACCGCGGAGTGGCGAAGTAATCATGACATCCCCCGATCTACACGATCGGCTGAAGCTCTCAGGCCGCGCCCACACGGGCACGGATGCACCATGAAACTCCGCTATTGAGAAAGAAAAGTCAAGATATCCGGCGTTGCGCCTTCCTCACATCCGGGTCCAAACCCGCCCCCGGCGCGCCCACTCCCCCGGAGCCGGTCTCTCTCACGCCGCCTCGATACATTCCGGACAGAGGCCGTACAGCGTCAGCTCGTGGGTTTCCACCACGAAGCCTTCGCCGACAGCGGCACCTGTCTGTACGGTAACCGGGCAGTCGTCCAGGTCGTACACCTCGTTGCAACTCCGGCAGTGGAAGTGGTGGTGATGGCCGAGGCCGCTCATCTCGTAGCGCGTCTCGCCGGTCGGCAGGATCACCGTCTGGATCTGCTCGGCCTCCTGCAGCAGGTTCAATGTCCGGTACACGGTGGCGATCCCCAGGCCGGGCACCGACTGCTGCGTCCGCTCGTAGATCTCCTGCACGGTGAGCGGCCCCTGCGCGCTGCGGATCACCTCGGAGATCTCGTCGCGCTGGCGCGTTTTCCGCTGTCCCAGAGAGACGCGAGGCGTTTTTGGGTGATTCATGGACGTGGAACGGTGAATGTGAGCTGCGTGTGGGCAGGTCCTTCCCCCACAACCTATCGCGCCCGCGCGAGAATCCCAAGCCCCGGAGCCGGCGGCCTTCCGCTCGAGGTGTATCGTAACGCTATATCGAGCGCCGGTTTTGCCGCGCCACACGTTGCGATCCCCTCCGCGAACGGGTAACTTGAGTACCGGCGCGCGCCACACCAAAACACGGGTGAAGGCCGCGTGTGCCGGGGGTACAGGCGCGACGCGCTGCTTGAATGATAATACCACCTTTTCAGGTGAACGGATTATGAGCGCGACAACCTCGCGGCAGGACGGCCCGTACGGCTACACGCCCGAAGGCAAGGACAACGGAGTGGTCAAGAGCAAGGGGAAGCCCACCCTACACCTGCGCGAGGGGCAGGAGGTGGTGCCTCTGCGCGCGCGGAAGCCCGAGTGGCTGAAGGTGCGGGCGCCGGGCGGACTCAACTACCTGCGTCTGCAGAAGCTGATGCGCGAGCAGGGCCTCCACACCGTCTGCGAGGAGGCGCACTGCCCGAATATCGGCGAGTGCTGGGAGAGCGGTACGGCGACGTTCATGATCCTGGGCGATGTCTGCACCCGCGCGTGCAAGTACTGCGCGGTCGCGCACGGGCTGCCGAGCGAGCTGGATACGGACGAGCCCCGCCGTGTGGCCGACTCCGCGGTGATGATGGGGCTGGAGCACGCGGTCATCACCTCGGTGAACCGCGACGAACTGAAGGATGGCGGCGCGTCCATCTACGCCGAGACGATCCGCCAGATCCGCGCGCGCCTTCCAGGCTGCTCGGTAGAGGTGCTGATCCCCGACCTGAAGGGTAATGAGGACGCACTCCGTGTCGTGGTCGAGGCGCGTCCCGAGATCCTCGCCCACAACGTGGACACAGTGGAGCGATTGATGCGTGCCGTCCGTCCGGGTGCACGCTACTGGCGCAGCATCTCGCTGCTCGGTGCAGTCAAGCGGATGAACCCCGGGCAGCTCACCAAGAGCGCGATCATCCTCGGAATGGGCGAAACGGAGGAGGAGATCTTCCAGACCATGCGCGACCTGCGCGAGGCCGCGGTAGACATCCTCACGCTCGGGCAGTACCTGCGCCCCTCGGCGCACCACATCCCGCTTGACCGCTGGGTCACGCCGGACGAGTTCCGTCGCTGGAAGGAGATCGGCGAGCGGGATCTCGGCTTCCGTCACGTGGAGTCCGGCCCGTTGGTGCGCTCCTCGTATCATGCCAAGGAGCAGGCGCGCGAGATCGAGGCCGGCGGCCCCGGCAGGATCACCGAGATTCTGGAAGCGGACCTCGGCGACGGCGCGAGCATCGACCGGGCCGAGGCGGAGACGCGGCAGGTGTACGCCGCGGCGCCGGTAGAACGGAAGCTGGTGCAGCTCGGGCGGCTGTAGCCCGGGGTGTGGATGTCTTCACACGCGCAATCCGCGGCGACCCTGTCGCCGGACGAGTACCTGGAGTTCGAGCGCGGCTCCGAGATCCGGCACGAGTACGTCGACGGACGGATTATCGAGATGGCGGGAACAACCCACAGGCATTCCGCTATCGTGGTGAATCTGATTCCAGCTCTGCACCCGCAGTTGCGTGGCAGCTCCTGCCGGGTGCTCTCGACCACGATGCGCGTGATCGTTTCACGCAAGCGAGACTACGTGTATCCGGATGTGCTGGTCGTGTGGAACCCGGTGGATCTGGAAGACGAGCACCATGATTCACTGCGCAACCCGGCGCTCATCGTTGAAGTTCTTTCGCCGTCTACGCAGGATTACGATCACGGTAGAAAATGGCTGCTCTACCAGCGAATCTCGTCTCTTCGTGACTATCTGCTCGTATCTCAGGATCGAGTGCAGGTCGAACGTTATGAGCGTCAGGCAGACGGAAGCTGGTTGTACCGGGTGCTGGATGATCCCGAGGCTGAGTTGCGGCTCGACTCGATCGGATGCACCCTGGCGCTCAACGACATCTACGAAAACGTGCTTGAAGCCGACGCCGAGCGAAGCACGTCCACCGATATCGAACATGGCTGAGACAAAAACAAAAGCACGCGACGCCGGGGCCGAGGAGCAGACGTCCGGAGCGCCCGCCCGGGATACCGCCTGGGAAGAGGCGCAGAAGCCGGAGCTGAGCGTCGAAGAGCGGCTCCAGGGGCTGGAGCCGGAGAAGCTCCGCAGGATGATGTACGACATGCTGCTCGGCCGCCGCTTCGAGGAGAAGACGGCCGAAGCGTACGCGCTCGGCAAGATCGGCGGCTTCTGCCACCTCTACATCGGGCAGGAGGCCGTGGCGATCGGCGCGATTCACGCACAGCGCCCCGACGACTACGTGATGACCGCCTATCGCGAGCACGTGCACGCGCTGCAGTGCGGGATCGATCCGGGCGCGGTGATGGCCGAGCTCTACGGCAAGGAGGCCGGTACCTCGCGCGGGAAGGGCGGCTCGATGCACATGTTCAGCGCCGAGCACAATTACCTGGGTGGCCACGGGATCGTGGGCGGCCAGATCCCGCTCGCGATCGGGGTGGCGTGGAAGATCAAGTACCGGAAGGAAGACCGCGTCATCCAGGTCTACATGGGCGAGGCCGCGGTCAACCAGGGCGCCTTCCACGAGTCGCTCAACATGGCGGCGCTCTGGAAGCTGCCCGTGCTCTTCCTCGTGGAGAACAACCGCTTCGGCATGGGCACCGCGTGGGAGCGCGCGAGCTCGCTCTACGACATCTCGCAGAAGGCAAGCGCCTACGCGATGCCCGCGGCGGTCGCCGACGGGATGGACGTGCTCGACATGTACCGGGTAACGAAAGAGGCCGTCGAGCGTGCCCGTGCCGGTGAGGGCCCCACGCTGATCGAGGCGCGCACCTACCGCTTCGTCGGCCACTCCATGTCCGACCCCGTGCACGGCGTCTACCGCACCAAGGAAGATGTGGAGGCGGAGAAGGAGAAGGACCCGATCCGCAGCTTCGCCGATCTCCTCGCCGAGGCCGACATCCTCTCGCAGGAGGAGCTCGAGGAGATGGACGCCGAGGTCAAGCGCATTGCCGAGGAGGCCGGCGAGTTCGCGGAGAACTCGGCGGATCCGGAGCCGGAATCCCTCTACCAGGATGTATACGCGGAAGAGGACGTGAACGGGCGGCTGTACTTCGATGGGAGAGATCGGTAACCATGGCTGTTATTACATATCGTGAGGCGCTCAACCAGGCGCTCGCCGAGGAGATGGAGCGCGACCCGGACGTTTTCCTGATGGGTGAGGAGGTCGGCGTCTACAACGGCGCGTACAAGGTATCGAAGGGGCTGCTCGACCGCTTCGGCGAGATGCGCGTTGTCGACACCCCCATCACCGAGCTCGGCTTCACCGGGCTCGGCGTAGGTGCGGCCATGACGGGGCTGCGCCCGGTCATCGAGTTCATGACCTACAACTTCTCCGTCCTGGCTTTCGACCAGGTGGTGCACTCCGCCGCCAAGATGCTCTCCATGAGCGGCGGCCAGTTCAAGATCCCGATCACCTTCCGCGGTCCGACCGGCGCCGCGCTGCAGCTCTCCGCGCAGCACTCGCAGGCGTTGGAAGCGATGTATGCGCACTTCCCGGGAATGAAGGTGGTCGTCCCCGGCACCCCGGCCGACGCCAAGGGGCTGCTCAAGGCCTCCATCCGCGATGACGATCCGGTCGCCTTCTTCGAGGGCGAGATGCTCTACAACATCAAGGGCGAAGTCCCGGAGGACGACGATTTCGTGATCCCGTTGGGCGTGGCGGATCTGAAGCGCGAGGGGAGCGACGTCTCCATTATCACGCACGGCAAGATGATCCATGTGGCGCTGCAGGCCGCCGCGACGCTCGAGAAGGACGGCATCGATGCCGAGGTCCTCGACCTCCGCAGCATCCGCCCGCTGGATGTGGACGCGATCCTCGCCACCGTCGCCAAGACGAACCGTGTGGTTCTGCTCGAAGAGGGTTGGCCGCTGGGCGGGATCACCACGACCATCGCCGCTATGATCCAGGAAGAGGCTTTCGACCATCTGGACGCTCCGGTGCTGAGAGTCACCCAGGCCGACGTGCCGATGCCGTACGCGAAGGGGCTGGAGAAGCGGGCCAAGCCGAACGCGGAGCTTGTCGTGGAGAAGGTCAACCAGGTGCTGTACAGATAACCAATAACCGAGCACCGTCTATGGCTACGAAAGTTTACATGGAAGCCCTCTCCCCCACGATGGAGGAGGGGCGGCTGATCACCTGGCTCAAGAACGAGGGCGACGAGATCGCGGAGGGCGACGTTCTCGCGGAGGTCGAGACCGATAAGGCCACGATGGAGCTCGTCGCGCGCGGAGCCGGGGTGCTGCGCAAGCGGATGATCGGCGACGGAGACACCGCGAACGTCGGCACGATCATCGGGGTCATTGCGAGCGAGGACGAAGACATCTCGTCCATGATGGGAGCGGATGCGGCGACCGACCAGGCCGCGTCGACGACGGAAGCACCCGATAAAGTGCCCGACCCCGAGGCTGCGGCGGACGCGGCGGACGCGGACGAAGCGGATGTGAAGGAGGGTGCCGCCGCCGTCGCCGCCGCCGGGCAGACGGAGCGCGACCAGGCGGAGCGCGGCACCGCCGAATCTACAGCGCCGGGCGAGAAACCGACGCCCACCCCGGACCGCAAGACCAGCGCGGCCACGGGGGAAGGCCAGCCATCGATCGTGCAGGATCGCGGCGCAGGCGACCGCGCGGATGCAGACGGCGGTAACGGCCGCGTCAAAGCATCCCCGCTCGCGCGCCGCCTCGCGGAAGAGGCAGGGCTGCAGATCGGCAACGTGGAGGGGAGCGGGCCGGGCGGGCGGATCGTCAAGCGCGATATCGAGGCCGCGATGCAGGAGGGTCCCGGCAGAGCCGAGGCCGCGGAAGCCGCGGAAGCACCGGCCGCGCAGGAGGCTCCGGTACCCGCGCCGCAGCCCGCTGCGGCGGGCGGAGCCTACCGCGACCTGCCGCTCACCCAGATGCGGAAGACGATCGCGCGGCGGCTCACCCAGTCTATCGGTCCGATACCCCACTTCTTCCTCACCATTGAGGTGGATATGGGCGAGGCGATGGCGCTGCGCAAGCGGATCAACGAGCGCTTCAGCGACGATGGGGTCAAGGTCTCGCCGAATGACCTGATCATCAAGGCCGTGGCCGCGGCGCTGCGCCGGCATCCGATGGTCAACGCCTCGTGGACCGGCGAGGCGATCCGCCAGTTCGACGCCGTGCACATCGCCATCGCCGTGGCGGTGGAGGAAGGCCTCATCACCCCGGTGGTTCGCGATGCGGACCGGAAGGGAGTGACCGAGATCTCGCGGGAGGTCAAGGAACTCGCCGGCCGCGGCAGGGAGAAGAAGCTGAAGCCGGAGGAGTACACCGGCTCTACCTTCTCGATCTCCAACCTGGGGATGTTCGGGATCGAGGAGTTCACGGCCGTGATCAACCCGCCCGAAGCCGCTATCCTCGCGGTGGGTGCGGTGGGCGAGAAGGTCGTGGCGGAGAACGGCGAGATGGTGATCCGCCAGCGGATGAGAGTCACGCTCTCCTGCGATCACCGGGTGATCGACGGGGCCACGGGCGCGCAGTTCCTCCAGACGCTGAAGCGCTACCTGGAAGACCCGATGATGATCATCGCCTGAGCCCAGCAGCAGTGAACACGCGAAAGGCCAGCGGCAGAGTGCCGCTGGCCTTTTGCGTGGAAAAACGCCCGCGGCGCTCAGTCCACCCTCGCAACAGGCTCGTTCCTCGAAGCGATACTGGACCTCCCCCGCTTTCGTGGACACCCAGATAAGCCCGACGGTGTAGGAGTCGGGCAGGAGGTGAGCCATGAGAGAGAAGCGAAGGCAGTTCACGGCGGAGTACAAGCTCGAAGCCGTGCGGATGG
>JACDHR010000414.1 GCA_013820915.1 Gemmatimonadota bacterium | reverse complement strand
ACGCGTCCCTGCCCAGAACGTGACCATCGAACGAGGAGCAGCGCAGCCGTGATGCGCCGGCTCCCCCCTACTCCCACTCCTCCAGGATCTCCTCGAATTCCTGCGCCATCGTAGGATGACCATGGCGATATGCTGCGTCCACGCCCTGCTGAAAGGCGTCCCGGGCCTCTTCGTCCCGGTTGAGCATGCGGAGGGCGTGGCCCAGTCGTCCGTAGGCGTTGCCCTCGTCGTGCGCGACATCGAGGTACCGCCGGAGCGTATCCACGGTTTCCTGCCACGCACCCATCTTCTCGTACTCCACCGCGAGCCCGAAATGCGCGCGTGGATCGTTCGGCCGCGTTTCGGCCATGCGCTTCAGCGCCTCGATGCGCGACTGCCCCGCGGCCTCTCCCTGCCCGGCGTTCTCGACCATTCCGACCACCACCCCCTCTGAAGGCTCTTAGCTGCGACTGTGCGACGGCGCGGCGAGCCGATCCGCAACACGGCACGCACGGCGCGTGGCTGACCCGACCGGCAGGTGGTTTCAGGAACGCTTCCGGATCACTTTTACCGCGGCGGCTCCGATCGCAACGCCGAGTGCGGCCGCACCCCCGATCATGGCCACCCGTTCCGCAGGTACGGTCGCGGCGTCCTCCTTCCAGTCCTCCCAACGACTCTGCGAGCCGTTCGCCGGCGCAACCGGCACGGCGGTGCCGGGGCCGAGATCATTCCCTGCCGGTGGGGTAGCCAAGCCCGCGTCCAGCGAGACCTGCGCCTCGCACGCGGGGCAGGTCGCTGTGCGCGCGGTCCGGCTGGTGCGGTTCGTGAACACCAGGGGCTCGTCACACTGCATGCAGGACGCGCCTGCCGGCATCGGCTGAACCGAGGAATACATGGCGTTCCGGCTTATCCCCAGCCGTTCCGCGAGTTGGCTGACGGTCTCGTTACTTGTCCAGTACTGCTCGTTCGCCTGCTCGCGCAATTGATCTATAGAATCCGCCGTCGCGCTCATGGGGTCTCCTTCACTCGGTCTGTAATAGTATATAGCGATAGAACGGATTTTAGCTGCACGGTACATGCCAGCCAGGGTTTACTCGCCGTCGGAGGGCGAGGACAGCTGCGGCTGGTGATGCCGGATGTGACGGGCACAGAAGCGGAGCGCCTCCTCGAGAGATAGAGCGCCGAAGTAGGCGTGTGTCAGCCGCGTTCGAGGACGCTCCGCGCGGGCGGCTTCGAGCGCCCGCTGGAATTCGCCCGCGCGCGCGCGAAAGCGCGCGATGGCCAGCTCCTGTCCTTCGGTGGCTTCGGCGGGCCGCACCTCGCGCGGGGCGGGCACACCTTTGCGAAACGCACCTCCGGCAAGAAGCCGCGGCCGAACGACAAAGCGCAGCAGCAAACGCTGCCACGCGGAGGTGCGCACGGCCATGCCGGGCCCGCCGTTCAGCTCACGCAGCAGCACTTCGTAGGCGAGGATCAGGTGCTGCACCACCTCGGAGGGTGACCACTTACCGGGTGCGGGCCCGGCAAACCACCGCCCGGCCGGCACCGCGTCCGCGGAGCGCGCCAGCGCTTCGGCGGCACTCTCGTGCAGCTGCATGGCATCTGACCAGGCACTCCGGGAGGATTTTCGCATCGGGGAAGCGAGCAGAAAAATAGCAGCCGATCGACACCGGCTCGTACGTACAAGCTGCGTGCGACCGTTCCGCCTGGCAAGGGGGGGAAACCGAAGCTTTAGGCTTCCGTGCAGCGGATCTCTTTGCGGGGCGCGCGGATACGGACGAGGTGAGCCAGCGCGTCCGATCTGCGGCGCGGGGTCTGCCCCACCCCTTCCCGCCCGCTCTGACGCTAGATTAGAGAGCACCCAAGGCTACGCCCCTTGTGCTACGTTCGTCGACAGGATAGATATTCCCGTATCCAGTGATAACAAGCGGTAAACTGACACCACAACCCGGGACAGCAAACCTTATGGCAGAGCGCAATCAGCAGGTGCTGGATTTCGTCCGGCAAGAGCTTGAGAAAGAACCCAACCTCCCGTCCCGGCCCCTTTATGATCAGGCGCAGGAGATCGACCCATCCATCGGGAATCTCTCGCCTAATCAGTTTCAGGGCAGCTATTTCCTTCCGATCAAGAGGGAACGTTCAGCCCGCGCGAAGAAAGCCGGAGAAGCTCCAGCTTCCGGGGCCAAGAGGAAGAAATCCAGCACTCCGCAACGCCGCACCGGGGCAGCACCCGAGAGCGCAGCCGCGCCGGAGAGTCGGGCGCAGCAGGCTGGGGAGCGCGCGTTAGATCCGCGGCAGGTCCGAAACGTGTTTCTGCAGTTTGCCAGAGACTTCGCGGTAGCGGAGAGTCGCTCCGAGATCGTGGAGATGTTGAGCAAAGTTGACGACTATGTAGACCAGGTAGTGAAGCAGGGTCGCTGAACGCGTGAAGCACCCTCGGCATTGCGGCGCGACAGCAACCAGTCAGGCGTAGCGGACGTGACCACCGCAACGCGCTCACCCCCGAAATTGGGCCTTGCAGGTAAACGTGGGGGGAAGCCGGATGCGCCCGATAACAGTAGTCCCGGCTGGTGGCGACCAGCCGGGACATGTTTCCTCTCGATCCGTACCGTTACCCTCTCTCGTACACCCGGATCGGGATCGGATTCGGGATGCTGACGGACTCTCGCTCGTTTCGATTTTCCTGCACCCTGCGGTACCATGCCTGGTCGCGCCCCGCGCCTCCGGCTTCCATCACCTGCCGGGCCAGTTCGACCGCGACATCGTTCGATACGCGGATCGAGCCGTGCGATACCGCCTGGCCGATGGAGGATGGATCGTTGGTGCCATGGACGGTGCGCGGCGCATCGTAGACGAGCTGCGCGCGCCCCAACGGATTCTCGGGGTCGCCCGGCGCCTTGCGATCGCGGTCTTCCGCCCACGATTCATTGGGTGGAATCCACTCGGGGTTCCACACCACCTGCCCGACCGTCCACTCGCCGGTCTGCGTGGGCCATTCACTGGTCCCCACCGCTACCGGGTGAGTGGCCACGCGCTGGCCGTCGCGAATCACGTACAGCTCGCGCGCGCTGATGTTCACCTCCAGGCG
The DNA here is from genome assembly GCA_013820915.1 of Gemmatimonadota bacterium. Classification (GTDB taxonomy): domain Bacteria; phylum Gemmatimonadota; class Gemmatimonadetes; order Longimicrobiales; family Longimicrobiaceae; genus JACDHR01. The sequence continues at coordinate 659 of JACDHR010000414.1, read as the reverse complement.
CATGTTGGGCTCCACCTGCGGAGCGGATTGCGCCATATCGCTGGCGCCCGGCTGCCCGGCGGCGGGGAGCTGCGTGTCCGGCTGCGTCTGCACGGCCGCGGTGCGTTCGGCATCTCCGTCTCCGGTCCCGCATCCGCCCAGCAGCAGTGTGGCTCCGAGCGCCACGCCGAGGATACCTCGAATTCTCCGTTGCATCTGCATCTACAAAGCCCTTTCTGGTGAGAGACGGTGGCCGCAGAAGCAAAAGTCGTGCTGAGTGCTGAACCGCGCACGCTCATCGGGGGTAGCAAGGGGGCGCAATGACGCGCGGATGTATGCGTTACGGAAACGGGCAGGATCCACCCTTGGAAGGCTTGAGTACGTGCGAAAGACGATTCAGAATGTTCTGGCCGAGTATGGAAGCGTTGCGGTGGTGGTGTACTTCACGCTCTTCTTCATCGTGCTCTTCGGGGCCTGGCTGGCCATTCACCTGGGGTGGCGGCCACAGAGCGTGGCGGGAAATGTCGGCACCTTCACGGCCGCCTACGTCGCCACGAAGGTGACGCAGCCGCTGCGCATCGCCTTTACGCTGGCGCTCACGCCCCTGGCTGCCCGGGTCTATGAGCGGTTTGCAGGGGAACGCGCACCTCCGGAGCCGCGACCCTGACCCGAAACAAAGC
>JACDHR010000413.1 GCA_013820915.1 Gemmatimonadota bacterium | reverse complement strand
TGGGAGAGGGCCGGGCTGGTATCGAGACGGTCTCGATCAGCTCAGGTGTCCATCTGCTCGTTACGCGCATGGGACACCGCCCGCTTCTCCCCGGGGAGAACCGAGTGGCAGCACATGCACATGCAGAAGGAACGGATCGACATCGTTGTCTCGAATACCGGGGAAAAGCCAGCGAATCGTGTACGGCGGCAGTGTAGCATGTCGCGCGGACGACCGCAAGTGGTGATCCGCGGGGCAGAGAATCGGGATGAAACCACGAACACGCAACGCGAAGGGAAGATGAGGATCTGGTCGCTGCACCCGAAGTACCTCGACGCGAAAGGGCTGGTCGCGCTCTGGCGCGAGGCGCTGCTGGCGCTGAAGGTGCTTCAGGGCGGAACGCGCGGCTACCGGAACCACCCGCAGCTGCAGCGGTTCCGGGAGCAGCTGGACCCGGTCCGCGCGGTGGCGCTCTACCTGCGCGAGGTGCGGCAGGAGGCGCTCGCCCGTGGCTATCGTTTTGACGCCGAAAAGATCCCCGATGTAGCGGCGCACCCGGAGCCGATCCCGGTTGCGAGCGGACAGGTAGAGTACGAATGGGAGCACCTGCTCCGGAAGCTCGCGCGGCGGGATCCGGACCGCGCCGTCCGCCACGCGGCGGTGATGACGCCGGAGGTGCACCCGCTGTTCCGGATCGTGCCGGGGCCCGTGGCCGGGTGGGAGCGCCCGTAAGGTGTAGCCGTGCGGCTGCGGCGCGAGCGGTCTCGCGCGTAATTTGCACTCCGCGCGGGCGCGAGATAGACTGCAGCGCTACTCGCGCCCGCGGCATGATGCGCCGTACTCTCCAGCCTCGTTGAACGACATGATCGCCCTCCCGCTCGTTACCGCCCTGATCGCCGGATTCGTGCACGCGCTCGAGGCGGACCACATGGCGGCCGTAACCACCTTCGTCTCCCGGCGCCCGCGCCCCGTGGAGGCATTGCGCTTCGGGGTGCGCTGGGGGCTCGGGCACTCGGCGGCGATCCTGGCTGTCGGCGGGGTGCTGATCGCGCTGGATCTGCGGCTCTCCGACGGCGTGGCGCGCGGGCTGGAGTTCGGGGTGGGGATGATGCTGCTGGGGCTGGGGGTCTGGCTTCTCTGGATCGTCCTCCACGGGAGGGCGCACGCACTCGCGCACGGCACCGGTTCGCCGCACGGGCACCGCCATCGTGGCGCGACTACCTGGGTGGGCGTCGCGCATGGGCTGGCAGGCACCGCTCCGCTCATCGCCGTGCTCCCGGTGGCGTTCATCTCCTCCACCACGCACGCGGTCAGCTACCTGCTCCTCTTCGGCGTAGGGACCGTGGTGGCAATGGGCCTCTACGCGCTTACCGCCGGCATCGTCTTTCGATACGCGGGGGAGCGGATCCCGACGCTGGGGAGCACGCTGCGCATCGTGACCGCGCTGGCGAGCGCCGTGATCGGCGGGGTATGGATGTACGGCGCGGCGGCCGGCACATGACGCGGCAGCCAGACCCCGCCGCGTGGGAACACGGCGACGCGGATGTAGGCGGCGTCCGGCTGCACTACGTGGAGGCCGGAGACGGCGAGCTGACCCTCCTCCTGCATGGCTTCCCCGACTTCTGGTACTCCTGGCGGCACCAGATCCCGGCGCTCGCCGGTGCCGGGTGCCGTGTGATCGCACCGGATCTGCGCGGCTACAACACGTCCGAAAAGCCGGAGGGGATCCGCGCGTACCGGATCGAAGAGCTGGTGGCGGACGTGGTGGGGCTGGTCCGCCACGCGGGGGCCGCGCGCGCCACCCTCGTCGGCCACGACTGGGGCGGGATCGTCGCCTGGTACACGGCCATGCTCCACCCGGAAGTGGTGGAGCGGCTGGTGATCCTCAACGCGCCTCACCCGGCGGTCTTCAACCGCGAGCTGTTTCGTTCCACGCAGCTGCTACGCTCCTGGTACGTGGGCGCCTTCCAGATCCCGCACCTCCCCGAAGCGCTATTCCGTGCAGGCGACTACGCGCTGCTGGAGCGCGTGCTGCGCGGCGAGTCGGTGCGCGCCGACGCCTTCACGGACGAGGACATCCGCCGGTACAAGGAAGCGGTGGCCCAGCCCGGCGCGCTGACCGCCTCGATCAACTACTACCGGGCGGCCCTTCGCTACGGCAGGCCGGAGTTGGCGGCCGAGCGGCGGACAATCGAGGCGCCGACGCTGGTGATCTGGGGAGAGCAGGACCCTCACCTGGTGGTGGGGCTCACGGAGGGTCTGGAAGAGTGGGTGCCGCGGGTGCGGGTCGCGCGGATCCGCGACGCGGGCCACTGGGTGCAGGCCGATGCGCCGGATCGCGTGAACGAGCTGCTGCTGGACTTCGTGCGGAACGGCTGACACGAACCGCCGCCTGTCGCTTCGCCAGACGGCTCAGAACTCTTCCGGCACCTCGTCCGCCATCATGCGGCAGTAGCTATCGTAGCGCGGTGCGGGGATCTCGCCGCTCTGCACGGCGTCCTTGACGGCGCACGCGGGCTCATGCGTGTGCGTGCACGAGTTTCCGTAGCGGCAGCTGCCCATGTGGGGGCGGAACTCGGGGAAGAGCCCGCCCATATCCTCCTCCGCAATCCCCCACAGCCCCAACTCGCGCAGGCCCGGCGTATCCGCGACATAGCCCCCGCACTCGAGCGGGATCAGCTGCGCCGTCACCGTGGTGTGGCGGCCCTTCTGCACGGCGTCGCTGATGGAAGCGACGCGCAGCGCGAGCCCCGGCTGTACCGAGTTCAGCAGGCTGGATTTCCCCACGCCCGAGGGGCCGGAGAGCGCGGCCGTGGACCCGCAGAGCCGCTCCCGGAGCGCATCGATGCCGAGGTTCTGCTTGACCGAGGTGTACAGCACCGGATAGCCGATCTCCTCGTACAGGCCGAAGGTGGATCTCGCCGCCGCCTCGCCCACGAGGTCCACCTTGTTGGCGACGACCAGCGCATCCAGCCCGCTCGCCTCGCAGAGCACGAGGAAGCGGTCGAGCATCCGCAGGTGCGGTTCGGGGCGCGCGACGGCGAAGACGATCAGCACGAGATCCACGTTGGCGACGATCACCTTGGGGCGCGGCGCCTTGCCGGGTGCTTTGCGGAGCAACGCCGTCCGTCGGTCGTGCACCTTTTCGATCGTCCAGTCGCCCGCCGCCTCGGCGATCTCCACGCGGTCGCCCGCCACGACGCGCTCCCCGGTGCGCTCCTCCCGCTTCAGGCGCCCACGCAGCGATGCCTCGATCACCGCGTCAGGCGTCTCCACCTCGTACACGCCGCCCCGGGCGCGGAGTACGGTGCCGGACAGACGGTTATCAGTCATCGGTCAGCGGTTGACAGGACGGCAACGGAAAATCCCTGCTCCACCATGAGTGGAGCAGGGACCGATAACTGATAACCGATCACTGACGAACAGCGTGCGGGACGCCGCCGGCACGGCCCGGCTCATGCCGCGGCGAAGGAGGCAAGCGCCTCGCCCATGTCGCCCTCGCGCAGGCGCTTGAGCGCACGGTCGCGGAGCTGCCGGATCCGCTCGCGGGTCACGCCGAGAATGTCGCCGATCTCCTCGAGCGTGTGCTCGCGGCCGCCTTCCAGACCGAAGTACAGGCGCAACACCTTGGCGTCGCGCGGCTGCAGCGTCTCGAGCGCCTTCGCGATCCGCTCGGTGAGCAGCCGCTCCTCGACCTCGTCCTCCGTGACGATCGCCGCGTCGTTGATGAAGCGGTCCATGAGCTGCGAGTCC
>JACDHR010000094.1 GCA_013820915.1 Gemmatimonadota bacterium | reverse complement strand
CACGAGCTCTCGCGTCGCGCGACCGACGCATACGAAGGCGCACGGAAGCGGATCGCCTCCTTCTTCGGGATCACGGACCCGGCGGAGCTGATCCTCACCAGCGGGACGACCGCCTCGATCAACCTGGTCGCCTGGACGTGGGGGCTCGTCAACCTGCGTGAGGGAGACGAGATCCTCCTCTCCGTGCTGGAGCACCATTCCAACCTCGTCCCCTGGCAGATTCTCGCGGAGCGAGTGGGTGCTCGGCTGCGCTTCCTGCAGATGGACGCGGAGGGACGCCTGGAGCTCGGCGCGCTGGACCACCTGCTGACGGAGCGCACGCGGATCGTGGCCCTTTCGCAGGTCTCCAACGCGCTCGGCACCATTCATCCCGTGCGCGAGCTGGCCGTGCGGGCGCACGCGGTGGGTGCGATCATGGTGGTGGACGGCGCGCAGTCCGCCCCGCACATGCCGGTGAACGTGGCGGAGCTGGGATGCGACTTCTTTGCCTTCTCCGGCCACAAGATGTACGGTCCCACGGGCGTGGGCGGGCTGTGGGGACGCCGCGAGTTGCTGGAGGAGATGCCCCCCTTCCTGGGCGGCGGCGACATGATCGACACCGTGGATCTGGACCGCTCCACCTTCGCGAAGCTCCCGCACAAATTCGAGGCCGGCACCCCGAACATCGCCGGTGTCGTGGGGCTGGGCGCGGCGGTCGATTTCCTGACCGGTGTCGGGATGGATGCCGCGCACGCCCATGAGAGGGCGCTGATCGGGTACGCGCTCGAGCGGATGCGTGAAATCCCGGACCTGGTGATCTACGGTCCCACGGACCCCGCGCACCGGGCGGGGGTCGTCTCGTTCACGCTGGCGGACGTTCACCCGCACGATCTCGCCACAATCCTCGATGCCGAGGGAGTCGCGATCCGCGCGGGGCACCACTGCTGTCAGCCGCTCATGCGGTGCCTCGGGCTCTCCGCTACCGCGCGCGCTTCCTTCGGCGTGTACAACACGCCCGAGGACGTGGACCGGCTGGTGGAAGCGCTGGAGCGGGCACGCTCCCTGTTCGGGTACTGACCTCGTGAAGTGGCGGCCGTCGATCCTGTATCTGGCCGTCGTAGTGTTTTTCCTGAGCGCCGTGGCCGTGATGTACTCGCTGGAGCGTGCCTCGATGGCGCTGGCGGTGATCGGGGCCGGGGGAATGGGGGTGGCGGCGCTACTGTTTCTCGCATCCCTCTTCCTACCGCGCCGCCGCGTAGACTGGGAGCGCATCGAGGCCGAGCAGCGTCTATGGGAGAGCGGCCCCCTCGGCCGCTCCTGGCTCCGGATCCGGCAGCGGCTCTCGAACCTCTGGAAATTATAGCTCAACAACAAGTACGGGAACAGCAAGTACGAAAGTACGAGTGGGCTACGCCCACGGTACGAAAGTACGGGCGCCCCTAAACATCCGTCCGTACTTTCGTACTCTCGTAACACTCGTACTGTAATGTCATCTCCGCTCCAGTCGCTCTATCAGGAAGTCATCCTCGAGCACTACCGGAATCCCCGGAACAAGGGAGAGCTGGAAGACTCGGATGTCGAGATTCACATGAACAACCCGACGTGCGGCGACGAAATCGTGCTGCAGCTGCGCGTTCGGGACGAGCGGATCGAGGCGGTGCGCTTCCGCGGCCACGGCTGCTCCATCTCGCAGGCCGCCGCCTCGATGATGACCCGCCAGCTTGAAGGGCGCTCCCTCGATGACGCGCACGCGCTCACCGCGCGCTTCACCGAGATGATGCACGGCAGCGAAGAGGCCGCGGCAGACAAGTCGCTGGGCGACCTGCGCGCGCTTGCAGGCGTGGCGAAGTTCCCGGTTCGCGTGCGGTGCGCGCTGCTGGCGTGGGACGCGTTGCAGCAGGCCGCGCAGAAGGTGCGGGGAGGATGAAAGCGAGCGGGCATCTGATCATTGGGGGGCGGATACAATTCTGCAGTACGCGTGGACCTTCACTTCCCCTTTCGGCTCCGGATGCACGCAGCGAACGGCCTGCGTGGTCAGAATCTTGCAATTCGCCTGGCGCTATACTGGGGTGTTCTGCCGTGCGGCGCCAACTGTGCGCGCGGGCATGGCAGATCTGTTTCTCGAAAAGGGGAGGGGAAGATGGCTGACATTGCCGTTGCTAGGGATCGTGGGGAAGACCCGATCGTTGAGCATACCGGTTTCCGGCTGAGCTGGGGCGCAATCTTCGCCGGGCTGGTCGTGGCTACCGGGCTCCACCTGGTGCTGGCACTGCTCGGAGCCGCGATCGGGTTGAGCGCATGGGATCCGGCTCAGGTCGGCGGCGTGCAAGGCGACGAGATGGCGGCGGGCATAGGGATCTGGGCCGTCGTTTCCGGGCTGATTGCGCTGGTCATTGGCGGGATGACGACGGGCCGGCTGGCCGGTGTCCTGACCCGCGGTGACGGTGCCCTCCACGGCGTAATACTCTGGGCGCTTACCACACTGATGATCGTGTGGCTGGTCCTCAGTGGTGCGCGCTTCCTGGTGGGCGGCGCGTTCGGCATCATCGGCCAGACGGCAGGTGCCGCGGTGAGTGCTGTCGGCGGGGTAGCCCCGGAGATTGCCGGACCTGCGCTGACGGGTGCGATGCGGGGCGAGGAGCGGGAAACGCTGGTTACCCAGATCACCCAGCGCACCGGGCTCACGCGCGCGGAGGCGGAGCAAATCGTGGCGGACTCGGAGAGGCAGGCGCAGCAAACGCGACAGCAGGCACAGCAGCAGCTCGATACGCTGCAGGCGCGTGCGCCGCAGATCGCGCAGGACGTTTCCGACACGGCCGCACGTGGTGCGTGGTGGGCACTGCTCGCACTCGGCCTTTCCTTCGGCGCGGCAACCCTCGGAGCTGCGTCCACGGCACGAGAATAACTCGGCATTCCCTTCTGTTGCCGGATCCGGCAACAGAGGGCGTTTTCTTCGGGGCTGGCAAGCAACTACAGCAACGCTTCGGACGTGAAAGGCGAGGATGAAAGGAAACGGGCGCAGGGTCGCGATCGTAGACGGGTGCAGGACGCCGTTCGCCAAGTCGGGAACGGCGTTCCGTGATATGTCCGCGGTGGAGCTGGGCAAGATCTCCGTTCGCGAGCTGATCGCGCGGACCGATCTGGACCCGAAGGAGATCGACCACGTGGTCTACGGCACCGTCGTCCAGTCGGTGCAGGAGCCGAACATCGCGCGCGAGGTGACGCTCGGCGCCGGGATCCCTCCCAGCGTTCCCTCCTTCACGGTGGCCCGCGCCTGCGCCTCGTCCAACCAGGCGATCACCTCGGGCGCGGAGCAGATCATGATGGGCCACGCCGACGTAGCGGTCGCCGGCGGCGCCGAGTCACTCACCGATATCCCGATCCTCTTCTCCCCGAAGATGCGCGAGGCGCTGGTCCGCGCGTCCAAGGCGAAATCACTCGGTGATCGGATCCGGGCGTTCGCCTCCGTGCGCCCGGCGCACCTCGCGCCCATTACCCCCGCGATCGCAGAGCCGACCACGGGGGAGACGATGGGCGAGTCCGCCGAGAAGATGGCGAAGCTCAATGGGATCTCGCGCGAGGAGCAGGATCGCTGGGCGCTGCGCAGCCATCAGCTCGCCGCGGCCGCCACCGCGGACGGGCGCCTCACCCGCGAGATCGTCACCACGTACATTCCGCCGAATTACGATGAGGTCCTCGCGCAGGACAACGGAATCCGCGCCGATACCTCGTACGAGAAGCTGAGCACGCTCAAACCCGTGTTCGACCGGAAGTTCGGCACCGTTACCGCCGGCAACGCATCGCCGCTGACCGATGGCGCGTCCGCCGTGCTCCTGATGAGCGAGGAGAAAGCGAAGGCGCTCGGCTACGAGCCGCTCGGCTATATCCGGTCGTATGCATACGCCGCGCTCGCGCCGGACGATCAGCTCCTGCAGGGGCCCGTCTACGCCGCGCCTATCGCGCTCGAGCGCGCCGGGCTCTCGATGAAGGACATCGACCTGCTCGACATCCATGAGGCCTTCGCCGCGCAGGTGCTCTCCAACCTCCAGTGGTTCGACTCCGACAGGATCGCGCGCGAGCGCCTGGGCCGTGACAAAGCGATTGGCATCCCGAGCGACGATCGCATCAACGTCATGGGCGGCTCCATCGCCATCGGCCATCCCTTCGGCGCGACCGGCGGGCGCATCACGGTGACGCTGCTGAACGAGCTGAAGCGCCGCGGCGAGCAGTTCGGGATGATCTCCGTCTGCGCGGCGGGCGCGCTGGGCTTCGTGATGGTCGTCGAGACAGAATAAAGCTCCCCTTCCGCCGCGACGCTTGGCAGGCCGCGAGCCGCTCCCCCCGGAGCGGCTCGTTTGCGTCGTACCCCAGTAGTGTCCGGTTTAGCATCTACGATGATGCTGTAATCTCATGATCTGATGCAGCTTACAAGCAATCCGCAGGTGAAACGATTTGAACGCGGCCCTCTCGGGTGCCACTCTGGTGTGATCTCACGCACAGGAGTGGACGATGAATCAGGGGCAGACGCTCTTCGCGCAGGTGATGGCCCATGCGCCGAACCGGGAGTTGCAACGCTGCGTGCAGCGCTACGGGGGCGATTCCCGGGTGCGCAGCTTCACCTGCTGGGACCAGTTCCTGAGCCTGGCCTTCGCCCAACTCACCTTTCGGGAGAGCCTGCGCTGCTTCCGCTCCCCTCGCTGGCCCTGCTCGGTCCCCGGCTGGTGAATCGTTCGACCAAACGCTCGCCGCTCGCTGGAGGGGCCTCATCCGCTGATCAGGGCATCGCCGGCTACCGGGTCTCCTTACGGCTGCGTTGAGGCAGGCTTCGCCGCAGCCATCCTGGTCTGGTCAAGGGCGCCCGCTCAGCCTGGCGGTCGCCGTGCGCCCTCACGTCAGGAATCCTCCTCGAGCGCAATCAGGACCGGCGCGCTCCTGCCCTTGTGCCCGGCCGCGCCGCGCACCTCGTACTCGCCGGGCTCGAGCCGGACGATCTCCGCGCCGATCTGCACCTGTCCGTCCCACTGCAGCGTCTCGGTGTGCGATGCTCCCGGCTCCAGCGTGTGCGTGCGGTAGTCGGCCGTGCACAGCCGCTCGGTCGCTGCGAATCGGTCCGTACCATCCACGCGAACGAGGCGGTGGAGCCTGCAGGTCGAGCTTCCCGATCCGTAGGTCAGCCGGCGACTGCCGGTGTTGGTGGCCGTGACCTCGATCAGCGCCGGCTGCTCGGCCGTGGCAACCGCCCTTTCAGCGACCGCCTCTACGTTGGAGGACCTGGAGATCTTGGAGGAGCTCGAGAACCTGGTGGACTTCCAAGATGCGCGCGCCGCTCTGGAGCAGGCCAAAAAGGAGGGCACCGTCTCGTGAGATGACTTCAAGAAGTCTGCTGGGTTGTAGAAAGCCCCGTGGCCCACCGGGAGGTAGCGTGTCGTTCGCTCAGAATGGGCGGTTCGTCTGCGGCGGGCGTGCGAGGGTATCCACCTCTCTGGGGTGCGGTTCAACGGTGCCTGGATACGCGGCATCCGGTGCCGCGGCTGACGGATGCGGGTCCGGCGCGGAACCGGGAGTAGCAGCTCCCGGAACTGGAATGGTGCCGGGAGGTGACTCCCGCACCTCGCGTGCGTCTTCTCCGGCTCGATCGGCTCCGTTGCAGGCGGCGAAGCTGGCGAACAAGACGAGCATCACACCCGGGGCGCTCCACTGTCTCCACATAAGGTTCGCACCTGCTGTTGAGTGAAGGCTGCGGAGGCGGTGCGGCACGAACCGCGGTGTCCATCGTGCGGCCCGCCTCCCTTGTACACAGTCAATCCTGTGCAACGTAAGGGCCACTCGCTCCCATACATCATCCACACGTAACGTCCCCGCCCGGGCTCCACCGATGGGTTCTTTCCTACGGCTCCGCGAGCGCCAGCAGCTCGGCCGTGTGCAGCGCGCGACGCTCGTCACAGAAATCGGCGATCTGGGTACGACAGGAGTACCCTGGCGCGACGATCAGATCGTCGGGCCCGGCATCGCGCACGGCGGGGAAGAGTACCCGCTCGCCGCAGGCCTTGGAGACTTCGTAGTGGCCGACCTCGTAGCCGAAGGAGCCGGCCATGCCGCAGCAGCCGGAGTCCAGCACGGTGAACTCCAGCCCCTCCACGCGTTCCAGCAGCTCGGTAGTGGGCCGCATTCCCACCAGTGCCTTCTGATGGCAGTGGCCGTGCACCACGGCATACCGCTCCAGCCGGCCGGGGCGGTAGTCCGGCAGCTTCAGCAGGAACTCCTCGAGCGTGAACGAGCTCTCCGCGAGGATCCGGGTGCGCGGATCGCGCACGAGGTCCGGCAGCTCGTCGCGGAAGGTGAGGATGCAGCTCGGCTCCAGACCCACCAGCATCGCGCCCGCCTCTACCTGCGGCGTCAGCGTGTCGATAAGGTCGCGGTGATAGCGCTTCACCTCCTGCAGCAGCCCCTTCGAGATCATCGGACGCCCGCAGCAGACCTGCCGCCGCGGCAGCTCTACATGGTACCCCGCGCGCTCCAGCACGGTGACGGCCGCGCGGAGCGGCGCCGGCTGGAAGAAGTTGTGGAAGGTATCATCGAACAGGATCACCGTGGGGCGCCCATCCACCGGAGTCCGGCGGCGCGACTCGAACCAGCGGCGGAAGGGCTGCGGAGCCATCTCGGGCAGCTTCCGCCGTGGATCGACATGGCTCGCGCGCTTGATGAACCCGCCGAGCACCCGGCTGCCGAGGTTGGCGAGGCCGGGTGCCATGCTGCCGGTGCGGGCGAGCTCGTGGATGCGCCCGAAGAACTGCGTGGCGAGCGAGGTCTTCCCCACGGTGCGGTAGTGCTGCGCGAGGAACTCGGACTTATAGCGCGCCATGTCCACCCCCACGGGGCACTCCGTCTTGCACGCCTTGCACTCCAGGCAGAGGTCGAGCGCCTCCAGCACCTCGGTGCTCCGCATCCCGTCGAGGTTGCCCCGCATCGCCTCGCGCAGCGCGTTTGCGCGGCCGCGCGTCGCGTGCTCCTCCTCCTCCAGCACCATGTAGGAGGGGCACATGGTGCCGGCATCCAGCTTCCGGCAGATCCCCATGCCGTTGCACTTCTCCACGGCGCGGTCCCAACCCCCGTCCGCGGAGAAGTCGTAAAAGGTTTCGGGCGTGGTGGCGGAGTACGCCTCTCCGAAGCGCAGGTTCTCCGACATCGGCGGCGCATCGACGATCTTGCCCGGGTTCATGCGCCCGTCCGGGTCGAAGATCCGCTTGGTGGCGCGGTGCAGCTCCATGACCTCCGGCCCGAACATGAGCGGGAGGAACTCGGAGCGCGCGAGCCCGTCGCCGTGCTCGCCCGAGAGCGAGCCGCCAAACTCCACGACCAGCTCCGCGACCTCGCGAGCGATGGTGTGCATGCGGCGAACGTCCTCGCCCTTCTTGACGTTCAGATCCACACGGATGTGCAGGCATCCCTGCCCCGCATGGCCGAAGAAGCCGGTGGTGGTGCCGTACCTCTCGACGATCGCGTCGAAGCGCCGCGCATACTCGCCCAGCCGCTCCGGCGGCACACCCGTGTCCTCCACGAAGGGGAGCGGCTTCACGTCGCCGATGGTGCGGTAGAGCAGCCCCAGCCCGGCCCGGCGCAGCGCCCAGGCACGCTCCTGCGCGGCGGGCTCCAGGTAGACACCCACGTGAGGCGAGCCGGGGAAGCCTGCTGCGCGCGCCGCGAAGTCCGCGATGCGGCCGCGCACCTCGTCGGGCGTCTCCCCCGTCAGCTCGACGATCAGCATCCCGCGCGTCTCCGCGGGGACGAGCACGACGGCATCGCGGAACTCGTGGAGCTGGCGCGCGGAGCGGATGATCCGGTCGTCCACCACCTCCAGCGCGGAGAGGTTCGGCTCCGGCAGGATCATCGGGACGGCGTCCATCGACGCGTATCGGTCGCCAAATCCCAGGAGCACCAGCCCGCGCGCGGATGGGAGCGGTACCAGCCCCAGATCCGCCTGCACTACGGTGGCGAGCGTCCCCTCGGAGCCGACGATGAGCTTGGCGAGGTTGACCTCCTCGCCTTCGGTGAGCAGCGCATCGAAGTTGTACCCGGACACACGGCGTGGCACGTCCGGGTACCGCTCCAGCACCATCTGGCGGTGCGGCTCCAGGAGCTGCCGCATCTGCCGGGCAAGCTCGCCCTCACGCCCCGGCGCTGTGTCGATCCCGCTGCGCCTCACGGGTCCGAAATGGGCGCAGCCGCCGTCGGCCAGCACACAGTCCAGGGTGTGTACGTGGTCCACCGTCTTGCCGTACACCACGGAGCGCGCGCCGCAGGCGTTGTTGCCGATCATCCCGCCCATCGCGCACTGGCGCAGCGTTGCGGGGTCGGGGCCGAACTGCAGACCGTAGGGGTGAGCCGCCCGGTTCAACCGGTCCAGCCGCACCCCCGGCTCGACACGCGCGCGGCGGCCGTCCGGGTCGATTTCCAGGATCCGGTTCATGTACTTCGAGAAGTCAAGCACCAGCGCGGCCGCCACCGTCTGGCCCGCCAGCCCCGTACCCCCGCCGCGCGGGAGGAGCGGAACACCCTCGTCCGCGGCGATGCGCGCCGCCGCCTGCACATCTTCCACATCGCGCGGGATGACCACCCCGATCGGCAGGATCTGGTAAATCGAGGCGTCCGTGCTGTAGAGCAGGCGCGATTTCGCGTCAAAACGCACCTCGCCACGGACGCGATCGCGGAGAGCGCGCTCCAGGCGATTCGCATTGGGAGCACCGGCGATGACGGGAAGCATGGTCACACGGGTTCAGGGTACGGCGCGAGTGAACTTTGGTCATGACCTACCTCCTACCTCGGCCCGTGGCTCAGCCTGTGGAGCCGCCCCCCTCCGGCGCCGCCGCCTCCACCTGCAGCGTGGAAGGCAGGACGAGGCGGAACACGCTCCCCTCGCCCGTGGTGGACTCCACCTCGAGCTTCCCCCGCAGCAGCTCGGCGAGGCGCATCGAGATCGGGAGCCCGAGCCCGGTGCCGGTGGTGCCCGTATGCGGCGCATGGCCGAGCTGTACGAACTCCTCGAAGATGCGGGACAGATCCGCGGCGGCGATTCCCGGGCCGTGATCGAGGACTTCCACGACCGCGCCGCGCTCCGGAGTCTGGCCGCAGCGCAGCTCGACCGGCTTCGACTGGCCGAACTTGATCGCGTTGGAGAGAATATTGAGCAGGATCTGCCGCACTCGCCGCGGATCGGTGTGAACCACCACGGAGCTCTCCTCACACGAAAAGCTCAACGTACAGCCGTGCTTGTCGGCCATCGGGCGGATCGTCGTGAACAGATCTTCGATTAGTTCGGGGATGCTGACCAGCTCCACCTGCAGCTCCATCTTTCCCGCCTCCAGCTTCGAGAGGTCGAGAATGTCGTTGACCAACTCCAGCAGGTGGCGAGCGGCGCGCTGCGCGCGATCCACCCCGTAGAGCTGCTGCTCGTTGAGAGTACCGTAAATGGAGGCGAGAAGCAGGTCGTTGTAGCCGATGATCGCGTTGATCGGGGTGCGCAGCTCGTGGCTCATCGCCGCATAGAATCGGGCACGCGCCGTGATCGCCACCTCACGCGCGGCTTCTGCCTCGCGCGCCTGCATCTCCGCGCGGTGCACACGCAGCACGTACCGAAGGCTCCGCTCGAGCCGCTCGGGAGAAACGACGCCCTTGGACAGGTAATCGGAGGCACCGGCCTTCATCAGCTCCACGGCGAGCTGCTCGTCGCCCTGCCCGGTCAGCATCACGACTGGCGTGCGGACCCCGGCGGCCCGCACCTTTCGCAGCACGTCCAAACCGTCGCCACCGGGGAGACGGAAGTCGAGGAACGCGCAATCAAAGAATTTCTCCTTTAGCGCGGTGACGGCAACGCGGACGTCTTCGGCCTCTGTAAACTCGGCGTGAACGCCCGCCGTGCGTAGAGCGCGGCGCACCGTCATGCGGTCGACCTCGTCGTCATCGACGACCAGAATTCGCAGAGGGCGCGGTTCCCGGCTCTCCGCCGGCTCGGACGTGTTCACGGCCTCGCTCCCGACTGCGGGAATCTCTGCATCAGCCACAGCGATCAGGGTAGTTCAACGAGCGTCCAATACTTGTTGAGCGTCGCCATCGCCTCGACGAAGCTCATGAAGGTGACTGGCTTCAGGATGTACCCCGCCACATTAAGGTTGAAGGCCTCCACCCGGTCACGCTCGTCGTCAGACGTCGTGAGCACCACCACCGGCGTGGAGTGCAGCTCCGGGTCCGCACGAAGCTCGCGCAGAAACTCGATTCCGTTCATGCGCGGCATATTGAGGTCGAGGAGCACCAGACGCCGTTCCGTGGGCATCGCGGAGCCGCGCAGTACCTCCAGCGCCTCGATCCCGTTGCCCGCCGTCCAGAGCGGGTTGGTGATGTTGTTCTTCTTGAAGGCACGGCGAACGTTCATCACGTCCACTTCGTCGTCCTCCACCAGCAAGACATTCAACATACGGCTATTCATGGTGAACCGAGATCCTTAAGGGGTTGCCGGCCAGGTGAAGTGAAACGCGGATCCCGCGCCTTCTTCCGACTCGACCCAGACCCGTCCGCTATGGTGCTCGACAATTTTTTTGACCAGCGAAAGGCCGATCCCCGTCCCCTCCACCGTGTCGCGCGCCTCCAGCGTCTGGAAGATCCCGAAGATACGCTCGTGGAACTCCGGCGCAATTCCCGGTCCATTATCGCTCACCACAAACTCATAGAACGTGTCCTGATCCCGGCCCTGTATCCGCACCTGCGCATCCTCGCGCCGCGTGTGCTTGATCGCGTTCCCGATCAGGTTCATGAAGATCTGCTGCAGCGGAAGCCGCTCCGTCCGCAGCGTCGGCAGCCCGGGCTGAACCTCCAGGTGGACGTTCTCCGGCGGATCCATCAGTTCGATGATGTCCGCCACCAGCGCATTGACATTTACCGCCTGGACCTCTCCGATCACCCGCGTGGCGCGCGAGTACTGCAGAATCCCGTCGATCAGCCCCTCCATGCGGTTCACGCGCCCACGGAGAAGCTGCAGGTGCTGGCGTACCTCCTGCGGCATCTGCCTCCCCCAGTCCTCCTCGATCCACTGGGAGAGATTGCCGATCCCGCGCAGCGGTGCCTTCAGATCGTGAGAGGTGACGTAGGCGAATTGATCGAGCTCCTGGTTGGAGCGCTCCAACGCGGTGGCGATGCGCCTCCGCTCCTCCGCCTTCTGCTCTACCTGCTGGCGGGCAAGCACCTGTTCCGTCACTTCCACCGCGTGCACCATGATCTCGGTGACATGTCCTTCGACACCCGACAAGGGCTGCCACACAAAGTTCCAGTACGTATCCTCCAGCACGCCATCCCCGCGACGCGCAAGCGGGATGTTGGCCTCATTGCCTACGAAGGGCTCGCCGGTCTCGTAAACCCGGTCGAGCATCTCGTACAGCCCGGTCGAGGCGACCTCCGGGAACGCTTCCCGGAACGTTCTCCCGAGCACGTCGGTCTTCCCTACCGTTACTTCCCAGGCCGGGTTGACCATGGTGATCGTGTGCTCCGGGCCGCTGTAGATAGCGATCACCGCCGGCGCCCGCTGGAAGACCGTATGCAGACGCGCCCGCTCCTCCTCGAGCTGCTGGCGAAGCCGGCGCTCCGGGGTCACATCCCGCAGAGTCAGCACGGCGCCCAGCATTCGGCCCTGCGAGTCGAGCACGGGGGTGGCGCTCCCCTGGGCGATGATCTCCGAATCATCCGACCTGCGGATCTTCCATTCGGCATCGATCACGCTCTCGCGCAGCTTCACAGCGCGGGCGAGCGGAAGCTGCTCCGTG
>JACDHR010000412.1 GCA_013820915.1 Gemmatimonadota bacterium | reverse complement strand
CTCGCGGAGCGTGAGCTCGCGCTGCCCAAGATTCGCGGGCGGCCGCGGCGGCAGCCCGGGACGCAAGGAGCCGCCGCTCACCCCAGATGCTCACCGTGCCTTCGCGCAATCCCGACCGCGGCCTCGGCGTCTCCCCGCTTGATCAGATCCAGCGCGCTCTGGCCCTCGTGCCGCTGGGAGGAAGCAAGCAGGACGCTGAGCTGAGTCCAGGGGTCTGTGTCGCGGAAGGCTGCGAGGAAGCGTGCCAGCCCTGCCGGCACGCCACTGTCGGTGAACTGGCAGGCCGGATACATATGCTCCCCGTTCGGCAGAGGAACGGCCAGCAGCGTGCCGCGCGTGCGGCGGGCGTTGATCGCTGTCCTCGTCACGCCCAGCAGATCGGCGACCTCACTCACCCGGAGCATGCCGCCCGCCTTCTCCAGGAGCCGCTCCCTGGCCGCGGCCCCCCGTGCCCGCGCCGCAGCTAGCGGGTCGCGCGGCGGGGCGAGCTCCACTGCATGCGTGAGCGCACTGGCCAACGCGCTGATCGAGCCTGCCTCCGCCAGCACGCTGGCGATCACAGGGAGCTCCGCACGCTGTGCCACGTCGTGGATGATGCTCCGCATACGCTCCTCGAACGCCTGACGCATGTGCGCCTCGGCGTCCGGTACCGTCTTTGTCTCAGGGTGAGCTGTGGCCATCCGGGACCTCCTGCATCGAAGCGCTGACGCCATTACCAATGTGAATTACATGTGTTGCAGACAACGGTGACAATGATACCATCACATAAGATGGACGAAGGTCGCGGAGGGGAACTCGGGGAGTCCAGGGGTTCTCAAGCGATCGCCGGTTCGACTCCGCTTCGGATATCCATCGCCAGTCACATGATCATCACATGAACGAGGGAGCGAAATTCCTCAACCGGGCTTCTGCCGCGCAGGAGGTGAATCGGACGCGGACACCTGTCGCTTCGTGCCTCTTGATGTCCCTTGATGTCCCTTCGCCTAGACGCCTCTCCGGAGGCGCCGGAGGAGCCCACGATCCACGAGATCGTTCAGATCCCTGGTCACTGTCCGGCGATTCACGTCCACCAGAGCCTTGTATTCCGCAGTTGTGATGATGCCCCGGCTTTCAACCCACTCGAGTGCCTTGATCTGTCGAGGGTTGAGGCCATCTGCCGCACCGGCTTCCGGCCGATCTCCCGGGTACTCGCTCGTGGTCGTCGCCCCTCCAAAGAGATCAGCGGTCACGGGCTCGACGACAGCCGTCGAAACAGGAAGCTGGTAGTAGGCTCCCCGATTCGGGCCGTGGCGGTCCAGGAAGGCGTTGGCGACGAGCCGCCGGAGCAGGGTCGTGAGATCGCTGGAGTGAACGCCCGTGAGTTCCCGCAGCCGCTCGTTCGTCACCTGCTGCTCGATCAGCAATCGAGCAGGTAGGTATCCACCTCCTCCCTGATGGTGTGGAGCTGACCGAACATGAGCAGACCGGCAAGCGTGAGGCCTTCTGCACCGCTTTCCCGGTCCCGCTTCCATCCGCCGAGCCTCCGGAGCATCTCCCGGTGGTCGAGCGCCAGCCAGGGATGGCCGGGCTTGCTGGAGCGGAAGAGGTTGCGGTAGGCAGCGAGGGAGTCGGCATCGAGATCGCCTATCCCGAAACCCGGCAACACATCCGCGTCGCGCGTGTCGTGGATCGCCTCTGCCAGCATCCTCTTCACGGTTGCTTCGTCCCACCGGTAATCCCCCTCGAGAGTGGGGTGAGAGCAGGGCGGGAAAGCACGCGCGAGCGGAGCGTCGCCTCAGTACGGCGCGACCTCGACATCCGTGCGTGAAAAGTCCTCGCCTGTGAAGAGCAGCGGCTCGCCGAGCGTGCGCGCGAGCGCGTACGAGAAACAGTCCCCGAAATTGAGCCCGGCGGGATGGCGCCCCTTGCCGAATTGCCGATACGCCTCGCGAGCGATCCCGGCGTGATGCTCGGTTACGGGAACGATCTGCAAGCGATGCCGGGCCAGTAGCAGGTCCAGCTCGCGTTCGGCTGGCTCATCACGACGAACGAGTGCCACAATGCTGGCTTCTGCCAGAGATGCCGCCGAGAGTGCGGGACGAGGCGAACCGAGGATCGCATCCTCCAGCCGATCTGCCATCGGCTCCGCGAAGAGGATCGCGATCACCGCCGAGGTGTCAACCACCATCATCAACTCGGCAGGCCGTGCTCATCATACCCGATAATCTGCTCCGGCGTGCGGTCATCCCGCACGGGGAGCGCAGCAACCCGAGCCTGGATGCGGCGGATCTCCGCGCGGATCTGCTCGCGGTCGCCCTTGTGCCCCGCCTCGCGCACCAGTCGGTCCCGCAGTGCGTTGGTCACTGCCTCGGTAAGGCTCTCCCCGGTGACCCGCGCCAGCTCACGGGCGAGCCGCTCGGCTTCCAGGTTCTTGATGCTCAGCGCCATCCTGCCCCTCCAGTCCAAAGGTGAGGTAGAAAGGTACCAGTTTTCTACCTGGCGAGGAAGCGGGCGGATCCCCATCCGAGCTATCCACAGGGATCCTGACGGTGCGCGTCGGTGCGCCCCCTCCCCGGCTCTTGCCCCACTCTGGCTCGCTGGGGAAGCGCTGCACGCAAGCGTGCACCGGACTACACGCCACCTCTCCCCCAGACGAGGAGCGATTGTTCGGGCTACTCCTCGGGGTAACCACTCACGGCGACCACTGGAGCGGGAGTGCCCCGCAGGGAGCGGCGACGATCAGCGGTCCGCGCGGCTCCTGCGGTACGCCCAGTCGAGCACCTCGGGATCCCGCGCCGCCTCGGTGCAGAGGTAGCGGGCGAGAGGACGGATTCCCACCCGCCCCAGCTCCAGGCGGTCGGCGTCCCAGCAGGTGCGAACCGTCACGTCCCCCTCCATGAGGCCCTCGCTGTGGAGCTCGCAGGCATGAACCAGCAGCTCGAGCTCGCTCTCCGTCACCGAAAAGTAGCGGCCGCGCAGCGTCAGGAGGAACTCCGCGGCGCGGCCGCCGTGCCCGGCATCCTCCCACTCGTCCAGCCTGCGGCTGTCGTGGAGGTAGGCGAAGAGCTCGACCACGGTGGGATTCGCCCCCGTCCTGCTGGCGAGCAGCAGCCCGTTCTCCCGCACGCGCTCCCAGTGGCGAATGCCATGCATGCCGAACCAGTCGATCGCGAACTGCTGACGGATCGCCTCGATGAGCTCGGGCGATACGACACCCGTCGGCGGAAACTTGGCTGGCAGCAAACCCGCTCGTCGGTGAGCGTGCTCTACAGGTCCAGCAGATCCCAGCGGTCTCTCCATGCGCGCACCCGGTGTGGCTGAATGGCGTGGTGGTCGGAGTCCTGCGTGACAGCGCGCCGGCCGCCGTGGCGATGCAGATACTCCTGGTGCGCCTCGTGGATGTTGCGCCGCGAGCGCTGCCTCAACCCAGCTGCGTACTATCACCAGCATCGGGTTCG
Organism: Gemmatimonadota bacterium; assembly: GCA_013820915.1. Lineage (GTDB taxonomy): Bacteria > Gemmatimonadota > Gemmatimonadetes > Longimicrobiales > Longimicrobiaceae > JACDHR01. The sequence goes on along the minus strand of JACDHR010000412.1, from coordinate 317 downwards.
ATACCCAGCCGCTCGGCACGCTCCGGGTGGTACGTGCGCAGCCAGTGCTTGGCAGCTTCATGAAGAGCCCGCGCGTTCGCGGAACCTCTCCAGCCAAGCTCATTGTACATCTCCCTCAACCGAGCCGGCGGGGTAGTGGCGAGGAGCGCCACCACAAGACGCGACATGTCACCGTAGATGGTATCAACATCCTGAGTTGTCCCCTCATTTATAGAACACCAAGGATGCCGGTGAAAAGCACATGCTGACGCAGGAGTTCTCCGAAGCGGGTCATCAAGGCACGCAGCCGATCCTCACGCATCCGCGGCAGCAGGTCC
>JACDHR010000411.1 GCA_013820915.1 Gemmatimonadota bacterium | reverse complement strand
CCACCGCTCGAGCTCAGAGAGGCTTGTAGATCGCCATGTACGCCGCGAGCCCGCCGAGCGCCGGCACCACGAGGAGGAGCGGACGCGCGGTGGCCGGAAAGCGGTACGGGAGAAACGCGATGGCCGCCAGCGTCGCCCACACGCCGACCTTCACCCATACCCAGCCTGGCCAGCCGCTCCCGTGCATGATCCCGAGCCGGGCGAGCATCCCGAAGCCGCCGAGCAGGATCAGGAAGATCCCCATGCCCTGCAACACGGCCACGGACCGCCTAGTCCAGGTCGGATTCCGATCCACGGCGCCGCTCGCGGTGAGCGCGATGCCGCCGAGGGCCATCATGATCAGGATGATGCCGACGATGTGAACGAGATTGTAGAACTGATACGAGAACATGCCCGCCCTGTCTGTGGAGGTGGTCGGAGCAGCCGGAGCGCGGCCTCCGCGTCCGTACGGTGGGCGCCAACATACTCCCGGGTGCTCCGGTGCGCGAGTCTGCTCCGGCGGACTCGTGGCCGCGGAAGCTTCTTCCGTCCCGACGCTGCGTGCCTCCGTCCGCCGATGATGGCAGCGCACCTCCCGGGATCGTCGCCTGACGACCTTCTGGATCGCGCCCGTACCCATCCTGCTCGCCTGCCGTCTCCCGAGCCGCCCCACCAGCGAATGAATTCGCGGCTGGGACTGCACGAAGCTCACCGGCGTGGGCTGCAAGGGCAGGATCTCGCCGTAGCTGCGCAGTACCTGCCACAGCAGAGTCCGCGAACCTTCGTGGGCACTGAGCGCGAAGCGCGAAGAAGGCGGACCTCGTGTCTTGCCAGCCGCGGTTTCAGTAGTATGGTGTGCGCAGCGCAGCACCGCCGCCGGGCGCGGAGCCGGACGAAGCCGCCGCTGAATTTCCCAGCGGTATCATAGATACCCATGCTTATCGGAGGGCGGATGAACTTCGATGGCGATGCCTACCTCGGTGCAGTCACCCGATCGGTGTCCGAGCTGGAGAACGACGGAAAGCCGGCCCGAGCCGTCCAGCTCGCGCGAACCTTCGGGACGTCGGTGGAGGATCTGTGGGATGCCGTCACGAACCGTGAACGCCTGCCTCGCTGGTTCCTCCCGGTCAGCGGAGAGCTGAAGCTCGGCGGCCGGTATCAGCTGGAGGGCAACGCAGGGGGGATGATCACCAGGTGCGATCCCCCGCACCTTCTCTTCCTCACCTGGGAGTTCGGAGGCGAGGTCAGCTGGGTGAAAGTCCGCATGGGTGCCGTGGACGACGCGCGTTCCCGGCTGACGCTCACCCACATCGTTCCCGTGGACGAGCATTGGGAGAAGTACGGCCCCGGTGCGACGGGCGTCGGCTGGGATCTGGGGCTGGCGGGCCTTGCGCTCCACCTCTCCCCGATCGGGGCCGAACCCTTCGATGAGGCCGCTTTCTTCGCTTCGCCGGAAGGCCGGGCCTTCATTGCCGACAGCAGCGAGCAGTGGGGTCGGGCCGCCATCGCTGCGGGGACGGATCCGGAGCCGGCGGAAGCGGCCGCGAAGCAAACGACGGCCTTCTATACGGGCGGCGCATCCGAGGAGAGCTGATTGCACGCTGGCGCGGTGACGATGGCGGCGCTGCAGGCGTCCTGCGGCACGCGAAGGCGAGCACCTATCCGGAGGTGTTCGCCCGCCGCGCGGGCGCGCGCTACCAGATCGTGCGGGTATAGGAGATCCGCTGGGTGGAGGCCGCCGGCAGCTATGTACGGATGCACCTGCCCTAGGGCAACCGACGGATGCGCCAGGCGATCCGCGACCTTGAAGCGAGGCTGCTCGACTCCGGACAGATCCTGCGCATCTACCGCATGGTGATCGTGAACCTATCGTATAGCGTGGTGGTCGAGCCGGTCTCTCGCGTCGAACACGAGGCAGTCCTGAACAACGCATCCTACGCGCCCTGCAGCCCCGGCTAACCCAACAGGCTGCGCGAATGTGAATTGGTCTTCGGGTCGGCCCCTCCCAGCCTCCGCTAAAGGCGTCGCGAGGCTCACGGACGAGCGCGCAATGCATCAAGCTCCGCTAGCGATGCATTGGAGCGACTATCTGCTCCCAATCCAGCCGCGAGCAGCACCGGGTTCAGCCAGGCATGCCCTACTCCGCGGCTCCGCCGATCCATGTGGGTGGGAAGGGAGGCGCGTTACCGCGAAGCTCTCCACCGCAATCTACCGCGGGCAACGCTGGAATGCTCTTAGCTTCGTCCCGCCCAGAGATTGGTCGGCCACGGTCAGTTTTCGCACTAGCGTTGATTTGCCGCCGCCCCACACAACCACAGCAGGTACAAGAGCAGCGGAAAAAACCATGCCGACCGCGCGCGCTTTTGGCACGTATATTGTGCAACGCGGCCGTGCAGCGCCTCGCATCCGAAGTACAGCTGAACGCTCGTCGATACGGCGCAGCTATAACCGTTTTTCCAGAAAGCTGCGTAAAGGAGTCTGGATCGCTGAGGTGTCGTGGCGGTCATTAAGCTGAAGAAAAATATTGCCCCCAATATCAGCTGGCATCTTCGCACCCCTCTCACGAATCACCAGCACCCTCTCTTTCCCTTTGGCGCTGACAAAATAGCCCGCTTCGAAAACGACGTTGTCGCGCGGCGCGGCCTGACTTTCACTGCCACTTTCTAGTAAATCATCTTTCGTAAAGAGGAATACTCCACAGGTACAGAGTTGGGCTGCACGTTCAATTTCCTCTAAGATGGTTCCGCCAGCCGAAAAATCCATCGACCAGTTCATAACCGTCAATCCTAGTGTCTCAGTCAAGAACAAGTGGATTTCCTGGGCGGTACTCTTCGCCTGACTGCAATAACCAAGGAATACGTCACGCCTAGCTTGAACAGCCTCCATCCAAATGCCATAACGATGCTTGAACGATTCGCTCGACAACCAATCCGCGGTCGCATCTGCAGGAGCCCACAAAATGGGGCTACCTCCTCCATTCCACGCGATGCCCCTGTCAACGATCCCCTTCTCAGCTATTGTCAGTGTTGGGAGCGCATACGCATTTGCGAGGGCACCTTCGTAATGATTATACTCAGTCGGGAAGCGAATCTCACCTGGCTCTCCCGCGAAAGTCCATCGCGGAAACGCGAGAATTATTGCCCCGCGGCAACGTCGCATGACGCTATCAACAGCTTCAAAATTCCAGGACATGCCCGCGGGAATTCCCGACACCAAGAATTGCTGGGGTTCGTATCCACGCTGCTCAACCAGCCGGAGAATTGCCGATTTAAGTCCACGGCGACGGTCATCTAAGTGATCGTCTATAGGTACGCTGACAAAGATCCGACCTTTAGTCATATCTCCTCCAGTGCCGATGATGGAATATAAGCTTAGACACGCGACACGCACGACATCTGATAAAGCGACCGAAGCTCGCGCCTGCCCCCGTCCACCGAACAACCGCCAGGCGGCGCTACACAAGCCCCTTTTCGACCACGCGGCGGACGCGGGGCACCGGCTGCGGGGTCATCATTACACGTGCGAGCGCGCGTAATCCGGCATGCATACTCACTTGCGCTAAGCGCTTAGAGTCTATCCGAAAAGCTAGTCATGCTGCAACTCGATAGCGGAACGGCGGATAGGTGTTGCTCGGCTTGAGACGCTTGAGCATCCGGTGAATCGCGCTGATCTGCAGGTGCGCCTGACTCGATGTGCTCAGTCGCTCGTACTCTTTGCTGTTGCGGCGGCACCGACCCAGCCAGGCGAAGGTGCGCTCGACCACCCAGCGGCGCGGAAGAAG
>JACDHR010000410.1 GCA_013820915.1 Gemmatimonadota bacterium | reverse complement strand
ACGCTATATTGACGACCCTCGATCTTGTTGAGACAGCACGCCGCACGCCCATCCATTTCATGGGAATCGGCGGCGCCGGAATGGCGCCGCTCGCGGAACTGGTGCTCCGCTCCGGCGGACGCGTCACGGGGTGCGACGCGATCCCAAGCGCTGCGGCCGAGCGCCTCGCGGCCGCGGGGGTGGAGGTGGTCACCGGGCACGCGCCAGGCCATGTGGATGGCTGCGCCGCGCTGATCGTTACCTCTGCGGTACCGCCCGATCATCCCGAGATCGTAGCCGCCCGGCAGCAGGGTATTCCCGTCCTCAAGCGTGCCCAGGCGCTCGGTTCCATTGTCAATCGCGGCACGGTGGTGGGGATCGCCGGCACGCACGGCAAGACCACCACGACCGCGCTGACGACTGCAGCACTCGCGGCTATCGGGCTGGACCCCACGGGGCTCGTCGGAGGACGGGTTCCGGCCTGGGGAGGTAATCTCCGGCCGGGAAGCAGCCGATATTTTGTCGTAGAGGCCGATGAGTTCGATCGGTCCTTCCTTACGCTCCGCCCGCGCATCGCCGTTGTGACAACGCTGGAAGCCGACCACCTGGACATCTACGGATCCCTTGCCGCCGTCTACGAAGCGTTCTACGAGTTTGTGGACGCCGTGCCGGACGACGGATTGGTGGTGGCGTGTGCAGACGATCACGGCGTCGGCCGTCTCCTCGCCCGCACGGCCGGGCCGCGCGAGCGGGTCCTGAGCTACGGGTCGCGCGCCGGTGCAATGCTCCGTATCGAGAACGTGCGTCTGGAAGGCAGCGCCGCCCGCTTCGATCTCCGGCTTCGCGGCACGCGCCTCGGCGCGGTCCAGCTCCAGGTGCCGGGGATGCACAACATCCGGAACGCCACGGCCGCCGCCGCGGTTGCGCACCATCTCGGTGGGCAGTGGAAGGCGATCGCCGAGGGGCTCGCCTCGTACAGTGGGGTCGACCGTCGCTTCGAGCACATCGGAGAGGTGAACGGCATCCGGGTGGTGGATGATTACGCGCACCACCCGACCGAGATCGTCGCCACGCTCCGCGCCGCTCGGGCCGGCTACCCCGAATCGCGCGTGGTGGCCGTCTTTCAGCCGCATCTCTTCTCCCGCACGCGCGACTTCTCCGAAGAGTTCGGCCGCGCGATGGCGCTCGCGGATCTCGCCTTCGTCACGGATATCTATCCCGCACGAGAAACGCCGATCCCGGGGGTCACGGGAGAGCTGGTCGCCGAGGCGGCGTGCCGGGCCGGAGCGCCGGTGGAGTACCTGCCTGTGCGCGGCGAGGTGGCGCGAGCCGTGGCCGAAGCGCTCCGCCCCGGCGATCTCTGCCTGACGCTCGGCGCCGGGGACCTGAACGGCGCGGCCAGAGAGATCGTGTCGCTGCTGACTACCGCCTCGAGCGCTTCGGTAAGGTGAGGTTACGTCTCACTGTGCCGCGTCTACTCGCGGGCGTGCTGCTCCCGGTGGGCTTCGCCACTCCGTTCTGGGGCCCTCCAGTGTTGCGGAACCTGGATGTCTTCCGGGTCGAGCGGGTCGAGGTCTCGGGTACGCACCTGCTCGCACCGCACGAGGTAGTCGCCAGTTCCGGGATCCGGCTGGGGCAGAGTGTATGGGAGGATCCCCGCGCATGGGAAGAGGCGCTCGGCGCCCACCCGGCTGTCGAGGCAGCTTCCGTCGAGCGGGCGCTCCCGGGTACACTGCGGGTTCGGATTACCGAGCGACGACCTGTCGCACTCGTCGAGGCGGGCACGCTGCGCCCCGCGACCGCCGATGGCGAGGTGCTCCCGGTGGACCCGTCCCGGGCTCCCGTCGATCTCCCCCTGCTCCGCGTGGCGGGTCTCGCTGCATCCGATGGCCGGATCGAAGATCCCGACGCACGGCACCTGCTGAGCGAGATGGGACGCATCGCGCAGCTCGACCCCTCGCTGCTCCCGCGCGTCTCCGAGGTGCGGCGCACACCGACCGGCGACCTGCTTCTGCTGCTCAGCCAACCGGTGATCGAGCTTCTGCTCCCGCCGGCCGCGGATTCGGAGCGACTCCGCCAGTTGCGCGCCGTACTCGACGACCTGGAGCGCCGCGCCCCTCGCCATATAGATGGGCCCTCCACCTCCCGCGTGCGCATCGATCTGCGCTTCGCCGATCAGGTCGTGCTTCGCCTTTCGTCTGCACCATGAGTTCTATGCGTCCCGTTCTCGTTGCTGGTCTGGATGTCGGTTCTACCAAGACCGCCGTGGTCATCGCCGAGGTGTCGGGCGATGCCCCGCACCGCGCGCGGGTAAAGATCCTCGGCGTGGGCCAGGCGCGGACCAGCGGGATGCGGCGCGAGATCGTCACCGATATCGAAGCGACGACGGAGTCCGTGCGCAAAGCGGTCAAAGAAGCGGAGCTGATGGCAGGTGTTACGGTGGAGACCCTCTACACCGGGATCGCCGGCGAGCACATCCACGGCCGAGCGTCCAGCGGCGTGGTCGCGGTGGGGAGCGAGGAGATCACGCTCCGCGACGTAGAGCGAGTCCACGAGGTCGCCCGCGCGATCGTCGTGCCCGCGGACCGCGAGGTCCTGCACGCGATCCCGCAGGAGTACATCGTCGACGCTCAGGGCGGGATCCGCGACCCCGTCGGGATGGCAGGCACGCGGCTCGAGGCCGAGGTCTTCATCGTGACCGGCTCGTCCTCCGCCGCCCAGAACATCCGCAAGAGCGTCACCCGCGCCGGGTACCGGGTCGAAGAGCTGGTCCTCGAGCCGATCGCCTCGTCGATGGCGACGCTTTCGGAAGACGAGATGGAGATCGGTGTCGCACTCGTCGAACTCGGCGGCGGCACGACGGACGTGGCGATCTTCCACGAGCGGAAGATCCATCACCTTGCGTCGCTCCCCTGGGGCGGTGCCACGGTGACGAACGACATCGTGAAGGGCCTCTCGCTGCCCTACGCCGAGGCCACGCGGGTGAAGGAGCGCTGGGGTACGGCCCGTGCCGCGGCCGTGGATCCGCACGAGACCTTCGAGTTCTCGGCCGCCGCGCCGGGTCAGACGCGCCACATCGCGCGCGAGCTGCTCGCGCACATCATCGAGCAGCGCATGGACGAGATCTTCTCGCTTGTGGGCGAGCAGATCGAGAAGAGCGGATTCGGCGACCGCCTGGGCGGCGGCATCGTCCTCACCGGCGGGGGTGCCGCGCTCGATAGCATAACTTATCTTGCCGAGCAGATCTTCGCCGGGCCTGTCCGCGTCGGTGTTCCGGGCGAGAGCCTGGGGGGTCTTGTGGATTCGGTGCGCAGGCCCAAATTTGCCACCGCGACGGGGCTCGTGCGCTACGGAGCCCGCCGGATACTTTCCGAACATGTCGAGACGGGGGGAGCCGCGGGCGGCCGCCCCGTCAACGGAGTTATAAAGTGGATGCGCGACTGGCTGACCGACTTCTTCTGAGTCCCAGCCGTCGGCCTGATGTTTAACCCGTCCGCACCTACCAGCCGGGTGGAGGAGGAATCCGTATGATGATCTTCGAATACGAAGAGCCCGTGAGCCAGAACGCGCTCATGAAAGTGATCGGCGTGGGCGGCGGTGGAGGCAACGCCGTCAATCGCATGATCGACGAGGACCTTGATGGCGTCGAGTTCATCTCCGTGAACACGGACGCTCAGGCGCTCAAGCTCTCGAAGTCGGGCATCAAGATCCAGATTGGCAAGAAGCTGACCCGGGGTCTTGGTGCCGGCGCGCGTCCCGAGATCGGCCGGCAGGCGCTCGAGGAAACGCGCGACGAGGTGCAGAGTGCGC